>NZ_QWES01000008.1:0-170843 GCF_009936115.1 Anaerotruncus sp. 80 | reverse complement strand
TCATGCGGGATCTCCTGTGTAATGGTTTGGGGTGGTAACTTAACTTTAACACAAAAATGAGATCTCGCAATTTTTTTATTCAGTTGTAACACATCTATTGTAAACCTACAATAACGACAAAATATTATTGTAAATTGTATTGATAACACAAACAGAATGTGGTAAAATTTATGCAGTAAATTCATTGTAAATTTGATAATACGGAGGATGAAGATGAAGAAATTTATTTCATTAACCTTGGCTGCCGTAATGGTACTTTCCATGTCCTTATTTATGGCAAGCTGCGGCTCAAGCGACGATGGCGGTGAGGCAAAAGAACCGGCTGAAGGTGCTATGAAAATTACAGGCGTTATTGCAACTAAGCTAGGTGACCAGTCTTTCAATGATTCTGCTAATGATGGACTGAATGAACTTGGTGAAAAAGGTTTTGACGTAAAAGTTACAGAATGCAACAATGACAAAACTATGTTCGAACAGAGTTTGATTTCTGCTGCTGAAAATTCTGAAGTAGTAGTAGGTGTAGGTTCTGAACTGGACATGATTGGTAAGGTTGCAAAGGATTATCCGGATACTAAATTTATTTGGGTGGATAATATTGTAGAAGACTATAAGGACATCCCTAATTTGACTTGCATCTCCTACAAGCAGAACGAAGGTTCCTATCTGGTAGGTTACATCGCAGGTTCTATGACTGAAAGCAATGTAGTTGGTTTCATTGGTGGTCAGGATATTGATGTAATTAATGATTTCCGTGTAGGCTACACACAAGGTGCTGAACAGGCTGGTAAAGACTTAGGTAAAGAAATCAAAGTTGTCAAGAACTATACCAATGACTGGTCAGATACTAATGCAGGTGCTGAGGTTGCTCAGTCCCAGGCTTCAGCAGGTGCTGACATTATCTTCTGCGCTGCAGGTGGTTCTGGTAACGGTGCTATCATGAAGGCTGAAGAATTAGGAATTAAATGTATTGGTGTTGATAAAGACCAGAGAATTGAGTTTCCACAGTATGCAGATTACATTTTATGTTCCATGATTAAGAACGTACACAAATCTATTGTTGATTATGTGACCATGTTTGCAGAAGATGAATCCAAGTGGATTGGCGGAGATATATTCTACGCAGGTTCCGACGGTGAATATGTAAAGGTTGCATATGGATCCGACGATATGGAAAAACTGGTTTCTGAGGATATCATTAAAGCCCTGGATGAACAAATGGAAAAAATTAAGGCTGGAGATATCGTGGTAGAAACAGCACTGAAATAGTAATTTCGCAATAAGATTTACAAGGCGTGGCGTTTTAACGCCACGCCTTCTTTCATTTATGTAGACTAAGGAATGTGAGGGAACGATTTTGCAGGAGACGATTGTAAAGTTTGAAAACGTGACCATGCAGTTTCCGGGCGTACTTGCAAACGATAATGTTTCCTTTGATATAAAAAAGGGAGAAATCTTCGCTCTGGTAGGAGAAAACGGTGCAGGAAAGAGTACTCTGATGAATATTCTTTACGGAATCAATACACCGACCAGCGGCGATGTTTATATCAAAGGCAACAAGATGGAAAAGCATACGCCGACGGAATCCATCGAAAATGGAGTGGGTATGGTGCACCAGCACTTTATGCTGGTTCCTTCTTTTACTGTGGCGCAGAACATCGTGCTCAGTAAAGAACCGAGAAAGAACAGATTTTTCTATGATTTAAAAGGCGCTGAAAAAGCAGTGTCCGACTTGGTAAACGACTACGGCCTTGTTGTAGATCCGAAAGCAGTTGTAGAGGAAATCAGCGTAGGGCTGCAGCAGAGAGTAGAAATTTTGAAGACCTTGTACAGAGGCGCAGACATCTTGATTTTGGACGAGCCTACGGCAGTGCTGACGCCGCAGGAAACAGAGGAATTATTCGATGTTATCAGACGGATTGTTCGTGAAAAGGAAATGACCGTTATTATCATTACCCATAAGCTTAACGAGGTTATGGCTATTTCCGACAGAGTCGGGGTAATGCGTCAGGGACAGCTGGTCGGCGTGGAGCAGACTAAAGATGTCAACGAAAAGATTTTGGCTTCCATGATGGTAGGCCGTGACGTACTCTTTGATAAACTGGAGAAGAAAGGAACGCCGGGCGATGTGATGATTGAAGTAGAGAATCTTCAGGTTGCAGATAATCGCGGTCTTCTTGTTGTTCGCGGCGTGGATTTGCAGGTACATGCAGGTGAGATTTTGGGCATTGCAGCAATTGAAGGTAATGGTCAGAGTGAGCTTCTTGAGGCGATTACAGGTATGCGTCACATTGAAGCAGGTAAGGTTAAGGTTTCCGGTACGGACATTGCACACCTGCGGCCGGGAGAGGTTCGTGCACTGGGCCTTGCCCATATTCCGGAAGACAGAATTGCCACCGGTGTATCCACAAAATCCACCATTACGGATAACCTGATTATCGGTAAGGAAACTCTGCCGGAGTTTTCCAAGTATAAGATTCATCTGAAGCAATCCTCTATTGTCAGATATGCAAATGAGCTCTTTGAGAAATTTGACATGAGAGGTGCAGGTGTAGGTACTGAGGTTGGCTCTCTGTCCGGCGGCAACATGCAGAAAGTTGTCGTAGCCAGAGAATTTTCCTTCGATACACCGATTGTAATCATCGCTCAGCCGACCAGAGGCGTGGACGTAGGTGCAATCGAGTTTATTCACCAGTGCATCATCGATAAGCGTAACGAAGGCTGCGCAATTCTTTTAGTCAGCGCAGATTTGGACGAAGTATTCCGTCTCAGTGACAGGATTATCACCATGTACGAAGGTGAAATTACAGGTGAATTCAAAGAAGGCGAAATCGACAAGATGGGTATCAGCTATTACATGACCGGTCACCGTAATGAAGAAACGGAGGTGCAGGCATGAATCAGCTAAAGGAAAAAATTAATGTAAGATATATCGGCACGTTGGCAGCCTGCATTATCGCAGCGCTGCTCATCGGCGCAGTGCTGATGGTTTTAACAGGATTTAATCCGGTTGAGGCTTACAGCGCTATGATTGAGGGTTCTCTGGGAAGTCCCCGCTTTATCGGTAATACCCTAGAGAAAGCTATGACACTTTGTCTTCTAGGTCTTGCTACGGCCATCGGTGCAAAGGGCGGACTTTTTAACGTCGGTGGTGAAGGGCAGCTATTCTTCGGGGCGCTGGTTTCGACTATGATTGGTCTCTGGTGCTCTAATTTGCCGACCGTCGTGGTGCTGGTACTGGCCTTTATTGGTGCAGTTGTGGTGGGAGGTATCTATGCGTGGATTCCGGCCATGCTCAAAGTAAAGCTTGGCGTCAGCGAGGTTATCACCACGATTATGTTAAATACTGTAGCGATTAAGGTTTGTACATATCTTGTAAACGGACCTTGGGTTGCACAGACGAAAGGCATATCGAAGGGGACGGAGTATTTATCAGATACTATCCGCTTTGCAAAACTGATAGAGTCATCAAATTTGAGTACAGGTTTTATTGGCGGAGCGGTTGTGACATTTTTCATCTGGTATGTGATGAAGATGACCAGCACCGGTTTGAGGATTAAAGTGACCGGTGAAAATGAAAGATTTGCAAGATTTGCAGGGCTTCCTAGCAGTAAGCTGATGATCGGCTCCATGGTGGCCTCCGGTGCAATCTGTGGTTTTGTTGGGTTAATGATGGTATATGGTTACCAAGGGCAAATGTCACAAGCTGTCAGCAACGAATTCTATTTCGACGGTATGCTGGTTGCTATGATTATGAACTATAACCCGATTGGTATTATCATCATGAGTTTCTTCTTTGCGATTATGAGCGTAGGCGCAGCGTATATGGATATGATGGTAGGTGTTTCCACACAGATTTACGATATCATTTTCTCTATCATCATCTTCCTGATGGCTGCTGAAAAGGGTATCAATACATGGCTGGAACATAAAAAATTACAGAAAAAAGCAAGAAAGGAGCTGAAATAAAATGTGGGATCAAATTTTAGGATTATTCAGTGTTGGATTATTCCAAAACACCATTCGTAATGCAACTCCGGTACTTCTTGCTGCTCTGGGCGGGCTTTTTACTGAGCACGCCGGCATTATGAATATCGGCATGGAAGGCATGATTTTGATGGGGGCGTTCTTTGCTGTTGCATTCAGTTTTATGTTTGTCAGCGCACCGATGGGCATTCTCGCGGCGGTTCTTGTAGGAATTCTGGTGGGGCTATTCTTTGCGTTGTTTGTTGTAAAGCTGAAGAGTGATGAATTTATCATCGGTATGACGATTAACACCTTTGCAGGGGGTCTGACTATCTTCATGCTCCGTTCCGTGTTCGGAAAGGTTGGTACCTGGACTGACGCAAACATCAAGGGGCTTGACCCGATTGAAATTCCTCTGATTAAGGATATTCCTGTACTGGGAGATATTCTCAGCGGATACTCTCTGTTTGTCTATCTGTCTTGGCTCTTTGTGATTCTAGTATGGATTTTCCTTTATAGAACCCCTTACGGTTTCTGGCTGCGTGCGGCGGGAGAACATCCGGAAGCGCTGGAGACAGCAGGTATCAGTCCAGTTAAGATGAAAGTGATTTCCAGTATTTTATGCGGTATTTTCTGTGGTTTTGCAGGAGCACATCTGTCTCTAGGATTCCTTAACTGCTTCACAGAGGGTATGAGCGCAAGCCGCGGCTTTATCGCATTTGCATGTGTGGTATTCGGTATGGCAAATCCGCCGAAAGTATTCGGTGCTGCCTTGCTCTTTGGCTTCCTGCAGGCACTGGGTATCAGACTGCAGTCCGTGGGCGTGCCGAGTGATTTGACGGCGGCAGTTCCGTATCTGGCAACCGTCCTCATGTTGGTATATATTACAGTGTCCGCAACAGCAAGGAAGAGAAACAGAGCGAGAAAGGCGGTCGAAAGACTGGAAGCACAATCGTAATCTTTTGACCATGTGAAAAATTGTGTATTTTATGTGAATTCTCGTGATAACATTTGAAAACTGCTGATAGCCGTGTTAGAATGTGTATAGTCTGGTAACGGACAAAGTATTATAGATTAGAGGATGGAATGACATGAAGAAAAAACTATTATCAAGCAGTCTGATTGCAGTGCTTTGCCTGGCGTCAGTTTTTGCGATGACTTCCTGCGGTGAAAGTGAACCTTACAGCGATTACGATCTGTCTGAATACGTGACTGTAGGAGAATATAAAGGACTGGAATATGAGAAGGTTTCTGTTTCTGTATCCGACAAGGAAGTAGAAGAGGAAATTCAGAAGAGACTGGAAGCCCATAAGACTTCTGAAGACGTAACTGAGGGTACTGTAAAGGACGGAGATACTGTTAATATCGACTTTAAGGGCACCATGGATGGCAAGGCATTTGACGGCGGCAGCGCTGAGGGTCAGAGCTTGACTATTGGTTCCGGAAATATGATTCCGGGCTTTGAAAGCGAACTCATTGACAAGAAAGTTGGCGATACCGTAACTTTCGATATCACTTTTCCAGATCCTTATGAGAACAATCCGGATATAGCAGGCAAAGAAGCAACCTTTGAAGTAAAGATTAACAGCAAGAAGGTTGAGAACGTACCTGAATACAACATGGACTTTGTCAAGGAGTACTACAGCGATTATAAATCCCTGGACGAATTCGAAAAGGGAGTAAAGGCTGACTTGACTGAGACTAAGACTACAGAAGCTGAGAACCAGATGAAAAGTGGTCTGTGGCAGCAGATTGTGGAAGCTTCCGAAGTAAAACAGTACCCTGATGAAAAGGCTGAGAGGATTGAGAAAGAAAAGGAAAATCTCAAGAAAGTCGCAAGCGACTATAACATGGAATGGGAAGATTATTTAGAAACCATCGGTTATGAAGAGAAAGATTTAAACAAGACTATTGAGACTTATGCGGAATCTATCGTCAAAGAAGAGATGGTGCTTTACAGCATTGCTAAGACTGAGGGACTGGAAGTCAGCGACGATGAGTATGCGGAGTATCTGCAGAGCCTGCTGAAATCTGCTAATATGGACGAAGATGCATTTAAGAGTGCATATAACATGACCATAGAGGAGTGGGGCGAAGAAAACAACGTCCGTACTTCCCTCCTTTTAAATAAAGTCATGGATAAAGTCATCGAGTATGGCAAAGAGGTCAGCAAGAAATAACTGAATATTATTTGTGAATTTTGAGGGAACCGCCTGTATGAATGGAAAATAGCCGTTCATGAGGTGGTTCTTTTTTCTATATGTAAAATGTATTTTGCTAAAAATTTATAAATAAAATGATTTTAATATTATATATTATAAAAACAAATCATAAATTGACGAATTTGAGCAAATATGCTATCATATAGAAAAGTCAGAAAAGTTAACAATCCTACAGCAGGACCATATGCTTATAAATCGGGTTTTAAAGCAGAAGCGTTTCCGAAACATAATCCGTTTAATGATTAAGGGAAAATAGAATCGAAAGGGGTAAAGTCTTGTGAGTTACAAAAAAGTGTATTACATCTGGACTATGTTTATAGTAGCTATGCTGATATATGTATTGACTTTTCACCATGACATTGTTAGTGGACCGTCTTTTTTGTCGAAAGGTTTTTCGATAAATGAATGGGGTGAACTGCTACAGCAGTATCAGAATCAAAGGAATATCACGGGGCTGAGAACCTTAATCGAAGGAATTAGTAGAATTAATGTCTTTGTGATTATTGCAGTTTACTTCATTGTTTTTAAAAGCATAAAAGAAATTGTAATGAAAAAGAAAGTGAAAATGATTATTGCAAATGTGATATGCTGCGCTATTACAATTGTTTTCATGGCGTTTATGAAAGAGTCCTTCAAATTATATTTATCCATTGCAGCAATGATTCAATTTAATTTTTGCCAATGCTATATGCTTGGAATAATTGGCAATGATTAACCATATATAATATTGACTAAAATAAAAAGGTTAAAAGGCAAAACAAAGCGGTCTCTGAAGGGGATCGTTTTGCATATTCGGAAAACTTTTGCATATAGTGAATTATACGACTATGGTCAGATCAAAGGGGGAAAAATATGTTAAGTACGGACAAACTGAAGAATAAGGAAGTCATCAATATGCGGGACGGCAGGAGCCTTGGCTTTATCTATGATATAGAAGTAAATCTGGAGAAGGGAACGATTGATGGTGTGATTATACCGGCAGAGCGGGGGTTATTTCGATTTTTTGGAAACAGGGAGGATGATTTTGTCATAAAATGGGACAGGATTAGAACGATTGGAGACGATGTAGTGCTGGTAGATTTAGAGGGGTATTGAGTTGGACAAAACTAAGGGAAAGCTGTGCAGGGTGATAGTCACCGGCGGATGTTTTCTAAAATGGAAAATTACTAAATATAGGTGCAGTCTTCTGAAGAATTTTCTTTGCAAAAACTACAATATGTAGTAAAATGGAAAAGTAAACTGTTTCCAGAGAAAGATCAAGGAGGAATGCCAGATGAAATGCCCATACTGTGAGAATCCGGATACGAAGGTAATCGATTCCAGACCGACAGAGGAAGGACATGCAATTAGACGGAGAAGAGGCTGCGAAAAGTGCGGCAAGCGCTTTACAACTTACGAAAAAGTAGAAGAATCTATCATCATGATCATTAAAAAGGACGGACGCAGGGAGTCTTTTGATCGCAATAAAGTGATGAACGGCATTGTTAAGGCATGCGAGAAACGCCCGGTTTCTATGGCGGATATTGAACGAATCGTCAACGAAATTGAGCGGGGGCTGAACAATTTGATGGAGAAGGAAGTCGAAAGCACTTTTATCGGAGAACTGATTATGGAGCAGCTGAAAAAACTGGACGAGGTTGCTTATGTCAGATTTGCGTCAGTATACCGTCAGTTCACCGATGTGAATACATTCATCAAAGAAATTGAGAAACTCATTGGAAACAAGTAAAAAACAGGAGAAATACATGAAAGAAATCATTAGAATTGCGGTGGATGGACCTAGCGGTGCAGGAAAGAGCACCATCGCCAAAGCCATTGCAAAGAAACTTTGCATAGACTATATTGACACAGGCGCAATGTACAGAGCTGTGGGATATAAAATGCTGCAAAAGGGTATCGCTATGGATGATATTCCTGCGATTACCGAAATGTTAAAAGAAACCGAAATTGACTTCTCCAGTGGAAACATCTATTTGGATGGGGAAAATATCAACGACAGAATTAGAACAGAGGAAATTTCCAAGCAGGCTTCTGATTGCTCTGCCCTTGGCATTGTCAGAGCTAAGCTTACAGAACAGCAGCAGAAGATGGGTGAGAAAAAAAGCGTTATTATGGATGGCAGAGATATCGGTACAGTGGTATTTCCAGATGCGGAGTATAAGTTTTATATTACGGCGACAGCAGAAGAGCGTGCAAACAGACGATTTAAGGAGCTGATTGCAAAGGGCGAAGAGGTGACTTATGAGAAAGTTCTTGCAGATATCAAGCAGAGAGACCATAATGATTCTACCAGAGAAATAAATCCTCTTAGAAAAGCGGATGACGCATTGGAACTGGACACCACAGAGATGAAAATTGAAGAAGTAATAGATTTTAT
The DNA here is from genome assembly GCF_009936115.1 of Anaerotruncus sp. 80. Classification (NCBI taxonomy): domain Bacteria; kingdom Bacillati; phylum Bacillota; class Clostridia; order Eubacteriales; family Oscillospiraceae; genus Anaerotruncus; species Anaerotruncus sp. 80. The sequence continues at coordinate 162,281 of NZ_QWES01000008.1, read as the reverse complement.
CAGCAAGGAGATGAACAAATAATGTCGATTGTCAGACCTTTTCGGGCTGTCAGACCTGCAAAAGAAAAAGCAGAACGCGTCATTGCACTTCCTTATGATGTAATGAACAGAGAAGAAGCGGCAGAAATGGCAAAGGGAAATCCGGATAGTTTTCTTCATATCAGCAGAGCCGAAATTGATTTGCCCGGGGAAATTGATCCCTATAGCAGAAGTGTTTACGAAAAAGGCAGAGATAATATCCAGGCATTTCTAAAGAGCGGAGTGCTGCTAGAGGAAGAAAAGCCTGCCCTTTATATCTACAGACAACAGATGGATGGCAGATTTCAGACCGGAATCGTAGGATGCTGCAGTATTGACGCCTATGCAAATAACGATATCAAGAAGCATGAACTGACCAGAGTTGAGAAAGAGCAGGACAGAATTAATCACTTTGATGTCTGCAGCGCCAATACGGAACCGATATTTTTGACTTATAGGGACAGCAGCGACATTGATGCTGTAATCGATGGTTATACGAAAAGCCATGAACCGGTGTACGATTTGACAACGGCAGAAGGTATTGGACATGCACTTTGGGTTGTTGAGGAAGAAGTTGTGATAGCAAAACTTTGCGAAGCCTTTGAAGAGGTACCTGCCCTTTACATCGCTGACGGACACCATAGAAGTGCATCTGCTTACAAGGTTGGAATGAAGCGGCGGCAGGATTGTCCTAATTATACTGGTGAAGAGGAATTCAATTACTTCATGGCGGTGATTTTTCCGGACAGTCAGCTGAAAATCTTTGACTATAATAGAGTCGTAAAAGACTTAAACGGTTATACAGAGAAAGAACTTCTTCAGAAAATTGAAGAAGCAGGTTTTGTGATTATAGAAAAGGGTGCGGAGAGCTATAGACCGCAGCATATTCACGAGTTTTCTATGTATTTGAGTGGCACGTGGTATGAACTGCGGGCGAAAGATGAGCTGGTGCCGGACGATGTAATTGGTGCGCTGGATGTTTCTATTTTGCAGAATCATCTCCTTGGACCAATCCTTGGAATTTCTGATCCGCGTACAGACAAGCGAATTGACTTTATCGGAGGAATCAGAGGACTTGAGGAACTGAAACGCCGTGCGGACAGTGATATGAAGCTGGCATTTGCTGTATATCCGGTGACTATGGCAGAGCTGATGCATATTGCTGATTGTGGTCAAATTATGCCTCCGAAATCCACTTGGTTTGAGCCGAAGCTTGGGAGCGGTCTGTTCATGCATCGCATTTAAAACACTTGAAAATGTATAACGAGAGACTTTGCGGAAAAACTATCTGCAAAGTCTTTTTTATGGGAGGAAGCGACATGGTGAAGCGGTATGGAAAGCGGATTAGAATCATTGGGATTGTAGGATTGGCTTTATTTCTAGCGCTGATTGGCAGGCTGTATTATATTCAGATTTTGTGCGGGCAGGAACTGGCGGCAGGCGCTTTGGGGCAGCAGATTATAAAGGTGCAGTCTGTCAATAATCGCGGCACCATTTATGACAGGAATATGCTTCCCCTTACAGACAGCGGATGCAGTTATTATTATCTCGTGGCGGAAGAAAGGTGCGACGCGGGATTTACTCTTTTGATGAGGAAGGTGCAGGCAGAAGTGGCAGGCTCCAAAGGGGAGGGTTATACGGTATATAAGACTGCCGTGTACGATGAAGAGGTGAATGAAACGCTGCTTACCCGCTATGGCGCTTATGGATTCTGCCTTGGAAGCAGGTACGAAGATACGCAGACTGCTGCTCACTTAATCGGCTATCTCAGTGGGGAGGATAGAACCGGTGCAGCTGGTCTTGAAAAAATGTTCCAATATCGTCTCTCTGCTTCTTCTGCAAAGCTTCTGATGGTAGGCAATGGCATAGGGGCACCGGTTCCTGGAATTGGAGTAAGTCAGAGCCAGGACTGCACTGTGATTGATCCGGCAGCAGTGGTAACAACTGTTGACAGCAGTCTGCAAAAGAAAATTGAAGAAATTTTGAAAGAAAAAGAAATTTCTGGTGCGGTAGTGGTGATGAAACCGGGATCAGGACAGATTTTGGCAATGGCCAGTACGCCGGGGTTTAATCCCAATCAGGTGGAGAATTACCTTAACTCCGGACAGGGAGAGCTTGTCAACAAAGCGGTGCAGGGAGTATATCCGCCAGGTTCAGTGTTTAAAATTGTAGTGGCTGCCGCTGCTCTTGAAAGCGGTGCAGCTGATTTGACGGAAACATATAATTGTACTGGAAAGACAGAAGTTAACGGTGTAACACTGATTTGCGATGATCATCCGAGCGGACATGGGGAAGTGGATTTTGAAGAAGCTTTTGCGCTGTCCTGCAACGGCTTTTTTGCCCATTTAGCAGAAAAGACTGGATCCGAGACCATTGTTGAGATGGCACAGCGGATGGGTCTTGGAAAGACTGTCATTTCCGGCTTTCCTGATGAAGAGTCTGGAACTTTTCCGGAGGAAAGCGAGAGAAGGGATAGAGGGCTATCAAATTTTGCCATTGGTCAGGGAAGTCTCTTGGTTACACCGGTGCAAATCGCAAAAATGACCAATATTATCGCCTCTGGCGGAGTGGATTATCAGGCAACTCTTGTTATGAGTATGGAAGGACAGTCACCGGAGGGAACTAGAGTAATGACTGAAGTGACTGCCAAGGAGATTGCCCACATGATGGAGGCGGTCTGTGAAAAGGGAACGGCTTCCAGTGCAAGTCTGCATAGGAAATCTGCAGGAAAAACCGGTTCTGCCGAGGCGGGGTCAGATGAAAGTTATACAGTGCATGGCTGGTTTACAGGATATTTTCCTGCGGAGAACCCTGAATATACAGTGACTATAATTGCTGAAAATGGAAAGACAGGAAGCCGTTCAGCACTTCCTGTCTTTGAAGAGATTGTAAATTTTCTCTACTGATGAAATCCGTCTCGCAGCTTTTCCAGCGCACGCTTTTCGATTCTGGAAACATAGGAACGGCTGATATTCATAGAAGATGCGATTTCCCTCTGAGTTTTTGCCTCTCTTCCCGAAAGTCCGTAGCGAAGACAGATGATTTCCTTTTCTCTGGGTGTCAGCACTTTTTCTATGATTTCGTAAAGTTCCTTGATTTGAAATTTCAGATTTAGATTGTCAACAATTTCATCGGGATCTGTGCCTAAGATGTCATTGAGACTGATTTCGTTTCCGTCTTTATCCGTGCCGATGGGAAGACTGATGGAGACTTCCTGTTTGTTTTTCTTTGATGCCCGGATGTTCATCAGAATTTCATTTTCGATACATCTTGCCGCATAGGTGGCAAGTCTTGCGGCCTTTTTGCTGGTGTAGGTATTGATTGCTTTTATCAGCCCAATAGATCCAATGGAAATTAAATCTTCTAAAGGGGTATTGGCGCCTGTATATTTTCTGGCAATATGGGCGACCAGACGAAGATTTCTTTCGATTAAAACGTCTTTCGCCAAGGGGTCGCCAGCTTCCATCATTTCAACGTACATTTTCTCTTCATTTTCTGAAAGTGGCAGTGGAAAGGAACTGCTCATATATGTAACCCCCTCTTCGAATAAAACTATATGCGAAAAGAGAGGGCAAAGTGCATGACTACCTTGAAATAGGCATGGTTCTAAATTTAGACGCCGCGCTTATTTTACCTGGAAGGACATGCAGTCTGTGCACTGGCACTGGGTCGGATTTGCCTCGTGAGTGCCGACGGTGATTGCTTCCAGAGAGCAGTGGGTGCCATCACCTGCGATGTGCTTGCACTGCGTTACAGTGCAGTTGATTTTCTGATTACAACAATGACTCATAATAAAACCTCCTCATCACGTTATCTCAGTAAATATTTTGCCCGCCTTTCACAAAAATATAAGGGCTTTTGCTTGTAAGGACTGACAAATAATGATATAATTCATAATGATATTTTGCGATTAATTTAAAATGGAATGGAAATTGTTACGGCAGATTTTATCAGCATAGAGAGGATATGATATGCAAATAAAATTATTGCCCGAGAATGAAAGACCTGTAGAAAAAGCCTGCAGTATCGGCATAGACAAGCTGTCCAGTGCGGAGCTGATTGCGCTGATTCTTCATACAGGCACCAAAAACAAGTCAGCAATTGGTCTGGGAGAAGATGTGCTTTCAGCATTTCCCGGCGGCATCTGTGATTTAGGTGGATGTACGCTGGAAGATCTTCTGCAGATTGATGGTATCGGACCTTCCAAAGCGTGCAGTATCTTGGGAGCCATAGAACTTGGTAAGCGTATTGCGGCAAGTATGCCAAAAGAGCGCAGTACTATTACAGGTTCTGAGGATGTTGCTAAGCTTTTTATGGAAGAACTTAGATATCGGAAAAAGGAACATTTCAAATCTGTACTGGTCAACACAAAAAGCGAAATCATTGCTGTTGATTCCGTGTCTGTGGGTGAATTGTCAAGCACCATCATCCACCCGAGAGAAGTTTTCCAGCTGGCAATTAGAAAGAGCGCTGCTGCTGTAATCTTTATCCACAATCATCCCAGCGGGGATCCGACACCCAGCGGCGAAGATATTGAAACTACGAAGCGACTGACAGAAGCAGGAAAGCTTCTTGGAATTCGGGTTCTTGATCATGTCATTATTGGTGATGGCAGGTATGCAAGTATGGGAGCAATGGGATTGATGGAGTAAACGTGATAGAATTTTTGGAGGTAACAGAATGTTTAACTTATTTTCGGCAAAAGATATGGGAATCGACTTAGGAACTGCCAACACCTTGATTTACATCAAGGACAAGGGAATTGTGCTTAACGAACCATCCGTCATTGCGATGGATAACAGAAGGGGCGTTACCCTTGCGGTAGGCTCACAGGCAAAGGACATGATTGGCAAGGCGCCAGCTAACATCAGTGTTATCAGACCCCTTGAAGACGGCGTTATTTCTGATTTTGACAGAACTGCAGATATGCTAAAAGCTTTCATTGAAAAGGCTGCGGCAACCAATAAGGTAAAGAATTTCCGTGTGGTAGTCGGTGTGCCGAGCGGTGTCACTGAGGTAGAGAAGAGAGCGGTAGAAGAGACTGTCAGAAATATGGGCGCTTCCGAAGTATATATTTTAGAAGAACCGATGGCAGCTGCAATTGGAGCAGGTCTTGATGTGGACAGTTCTACTGCTTGTATGATTGCTGATATTGGCGGCGGTACGACGGATATCGCCATTATTGCGCTAGGCGGCATAGTAGCAAGTTCCTCTATTCGCCATGCGGGAGATAAGTTTAACGACGCAATCATTCAGTACATGAGAAAAAGACATGCACTGCTGATTGGTGAAAAGACGGCTGAGTACCTGAAGATTCAGGTGGGAGCAGCATGTCTTGATCTTGATGAAAACGGTGATGAGATTATTACCACTGTTAATGCCAGCGGCAGAGATATCATCTCCGGTCTTCCAAAGATTCTGGAGGTAAGCAACAGAGATATTATGATGGCGCTGCAGGAATCTGTGGATATTATTGTCGATGGTGTAAAAGCTACTATTGAGAAGGCTCCGCCTGAAATTGCGGCAGATATTGCGGCGAACGGCATGCTTCTTTCCGGAGGCGGCGGTATGATTCACAATTTGGATCAAATGATTGAAAAGAGAACTGGCGTGAAGGCGAATATAGCCGAAAATGCCTTTGAAGCAGTGGCGATGGGTACAGGCATGAGTCTGAACAATATCGAAAAACTGAAAATCTATGCGACTAGCATTAATAGAAGATAGGATAGATAGGGTATGAAGTGGATTAAAAATCACAAGTTAATCAGTTTTCTTTTGGCAGTGATTCTGCTTAGTCTGCTGTTTCTGGCAGGCTCTGTGGCTGCCGGAGGAAGTGGCAATATCGTAACGGGAGTATTCAATCGTATTTATACAGCCATTGAGCGGCCTGTTACGGCTGTAGCAGGGGGGATTTCCGACAACGTTTCCGGAATTTTCTCCTATCAGCAGCTTCAGAAGGAAAATGAAGCGCTGAAGGAAGAAAATCAAAAGCTAAAAGAGCAGGTAACGGGGCTGACCCTTTCTGCCAATGAGCTCAAAGAGTTGAAGACTTTGTCTAAAGTTTTGAATTTCAAGGGCATCAGCGGAAGCGGAGATATCGTGTCGGCAGATGTAGTATCCATGGATGGTGCCAACTGGATGAATATTTTTACCATCAATGTGGGAACTGAAAGCGGGGTTTCGCCGGATAGTATTGTTATCTGCGGTGAAGGACTTGTAGGCAAGGTGCATTCAGCGGGTAAAGGCTGGGCGAAGGTAATATCCATGATCGATGAATCCAGCCGCATTACCTTTAAAGTTTCAGGCAATCTGAAGCTGATTGGTGTGGTGGAGGGTTCTTCTGACGGAACACTCAGCGGTTTTATGCTGGACAGCAATGCCAAGGTGGAAGAAGGCGACCGTCTGGTAACAAGCGGTATGGGACTGTTTCCTGCCGGCATTGAAATTGGCAGAATTACCAAGGTAAGATACGATAGCGATGAACAGCTGCAGAAGGTGGACATCAAGTCCTCTGTTGACTTTAAATCTTTGCAGAAAGTTGCGGTGATTCTATGAAGTATCGGCAGGGATTCCTTCTATATATAGCGGCATTTTTCCTGAAACCTTTTCTGCAGGATTTGATTCCTGCCTTTGGGAACAATGTGAATCTGCTTCTATGTCTGACGGTAGTGCTGACGTTTTTGTACGATGAGACTCTTCCGGGCATTCTCTGCGGATTTGTTTTCGGGCTGCTCCACGACATAGTATTCGGCATTTATATAGGACCGGGCGTTACCGCACTGGTCGTGACGGGCATTGCAGTTTTAGTGCTGCGAGAGTTTGTAAATATAGAAAATTTTTTTAATGCACTGATTGCAATGCTGTTTTCTACTTGGCTGTATACATCAGTGTACTGGGGCATTTATTTTGTACTGGGAAGTCCGTACAGCTACGGCTATGCGATGAAAACCGTGCCTTGGCAGCTTTTATTTAACTGTCTGGTTGCAGCAGTACTGTATTTGCCTCTCATTAAAAGGGTAAAAAAACACAGAAGAGATAGGTATTTTAAATGAATAAAGGGTTAAAACAGGCGCATGCAAGGTATCAGCAGATTGTAGTGGTACTCATTGTTCTGATGGTGATTTTGTCTTTTCGCTTGTTCATGGTAACAATTTTGCAGCATGAACAGTGGACTTCCAAGGCTTCAGACCAGAATACGAAGACCATCAGTACTTCTGCGCCACGGGGGAATATTTACGACAGAAACGGCGAAGCGCTCGCTATCAATAAGCAGGTATTTACCGTGAATTTTAATGTCAGCGCTTTGTCTACAGAAGAAATTAACAGTTCTGCATTGGAACTGATAAACACGCTGATTAAAAACGGCGATAAGTATACGGACAACTTTCCGATTAAAATCAACAGCAGCGGAAAATTTTATTACACTTATAAACAGCAGATTAAAAAATGGCTGTCAAAGCAGGGCTTTGATACAAATCTGACTGCGGCAGAGGCGTTCAGCAGACTTTGCAGCAGATACAATCTGGATGACAGCCAGGAGGCGAGATTTGCTTCTATGGCGATGCTGGAAGAAAAATACAACCTGAATATTCCAATCAACGAGGATAAGATGGTCTATACCTATGACCAGTCCTTGGAACTTTTCTTTGGAAAATTCAGTTCCTATGAAGATGAATTTAACGGCAAGATGACTGCAGAGGAATGCTTTGCAGCGCTTCGCAAGAAGTACGATATTGATCCGGAGCTTTCAGATAAGGAGGCACGGAAGATTTTTATTATTCGAAACGAAGTTGCGACCAATGGTTTTACTCGATATTTGCCGATTAAAGTTGCGTCGGATATCAGTACTAAAACCATTGCACATATTGAAGAATCTGGCATTCCCGGCGTGGAAGTTGCATCAGAAAGCGAGCGCGTTTATCCTAACAAAAATACGGCGTGTCATATTCTTGGTTATTTAGGTGCGATTTCCGAAAGTGAGACAGCGTACTATGTAGATGAGCGTGGGTACAGTTCCAGTGATCTTGTTGGAAAAGACGGTATAGAAGCGGCGCTGGAAGAAAAGCTTCACGGCACACCTGGCACGACCCAGATTCGTGTAAACAGTGCGGGTGAATACGTGGAGACTATCAGCACCAGCGAGCCGAAAAAAGGTTCTGATGTATATTTGACTATCGATTTGCGCCTGCAAAAGGCTGCAGAAAAATCTCTTGCCAAGGCGGCTGCGGGAAAGAGCGGTGCGGCAGTTGCAATCGATGCAGAGACAGGTGATGTTCTTGCTATGGCAAGTTATCCGACCTACAATCCGAATATTTTTGCTAATGGCATTTCTGATAGAGCCTGGGATTCAGTGCAGCAGGAAAATCCGAGAGATCCGTTTTCTCCTGCCCCGCTATATAACAATGCAACGAAGGCAGCGATTCAGCCCGGATCTACCTTTAAACCTATTACGGCGGTGGCAGCTCTGGAAGCAGGACTGGATCCTAACCGAAGCATTTACGATGACGGTATGATTGAATATGGTGATAGAGAATGGGGTTGCTCCGCATGGAATGATTACGGAGGCAGACATGGCAGCCAGAATTTGGAATGGGGTATTGGAAACTCCTGCAACACCTATTTTTATAATATTGCTACCGGTAAGGACTGGGATTCAGGTGCTTCTTTAGGCTATACCATGACCGTGGAAGATTTGATGGATACTGCAAAGAAATTCGGTCTGGGTGTCAAGACCGGTATTGAAATTGACGAGGTTGTAGCAGAAACGCCGACGTCTCAGATGAAAATAGACAACACGAAAGTGGGAATCAGAGATTATCTGTACAATAACAGAAATACTTTCTTCCCGAAGTCGGTGGTGAACGACTACGACAAGCTGGTGGAGAACCTGAGCACTATTGCGGACTGGACAGAGGACAATCCGGAGTATGGAGATTTGATTGAGCTTTTGAAAGCGCATACTGATGTAAAAGAGAGTCAAATTGAAACGGTAGCCTCCCGTGTCAAGTTTGACTACTATATTCAGGCGCAGTGGGGTGTAGGCGACCAGTTCAACTTCTCAATCGGGCAGGGATATAATGCCTATACGCCTCTTGCAATGGCAAACTATGTAGCAACGCTTGGAAACGATGGTGTCAGAAATCAGGCGAGTCTGGTTTATGGCGTAGAAGGCGAAGGGCTTAATGTTAAAGATAAAGCGGTAGATTTGAAACTGAAAGACGGCACAGTAGACGAAGTAATCAAGGGTATGCGTCGTGTATGCACCAGTGGCACGCTTTCCGGCTTCTTTGGGAATTTTCCTGTAGCAGTTGCTGGAAAAACCGGTACAGCTGAGAACCAGACGCTGATTCAGCCGAAGAGTGAAGTTAATTATGTAAAAAATCATTTGGGACAGTTTAACTCTGCGGCAGGCACTGACATTTCCTGGTCTAAGGTTAAAAAGACCATGGAAGAGATGATGGAAAAGGATTCTGAACGCTATCCATCAGAAGAGGACACGGTAGATGATGCGCTGATTGAAGCAAGCGGTTACAAGATTACTCAGTCGATGATTAATTCCTATAAGCAGACTCATGATTATGTGGCTTGGACAATCGCTATGGCGCCTGCTGATAATCCGAAAATTGCGGTGGCTGTCATGATTATCGACGGCGGTTATTCTTCCAATGCAGCGCCGGTAGCCAAGGATATCTTAGAGGCTTATCTGGGGCTGGATGAGGCTGATAATAAAGTAAAAGTAAATAAAACCGATATGGACGGAAAAAATAGAGTACAGTAGTTTAGATTTAATTGGAGGACGAAATGGGCAAAGCATTTTTAATTGCATCAGGAAAGGGCGGAACCGGAAAATCTATGTTTGCCGTTAACTTTGGCGCGACACTGGCAAAGGGAGGGGCAAAAGTGGTGATTCTGGATCTGGATTTAGGACTCCGAAATCTTGACCTATATTTTGGCCTGGAGAACAACGTAGTGTATGATGTTTACGATGTTCTGACAGGAGTCTGCCGCATCAAACAGGCTTTGATTCGAGATAAGAGGTTTGATGATTTATATCTGATGGCTGCATCACCGACCAGAGATGATGGCACGCTGACACCGCTTCATATGAAGGTGCTTTGCGAAAAGTTAAAAAATACCTATGATTATGTGATTATTGATGCGCCTTCTGGTATTGACGATGGTCTGGTTCTGTCCTCTGCAGGTGCGGATACAGCTATTATCGTGACTACACCAGAGTATTCGGCTCTTCGAGATGCAGATGCAGTGGATCGTCAGCTTCTGAAGCTGGGAATAAAAGAGCGTTTTGTTATTCTTAATAAGGTAGTTGCAGAAATGATGAGCGCTGGATATATGCCGCGGCTGCGTGAAATTACCGCAATGCTTCAGCCGCCTTTCGCCGGCGTGATTCAGTTCGATGAAAACATTCAGATTTCCATGAATTTGGGGATTCCTATCGTACTGAAAGAGGATACCTATATCGAAGAAAATTTTGAACATATCGTAGAGAGAATTGAAAAGCAACAGTCAGAACTTGTATGAGTAAAAATAGCATGACAAAGTGCACAGGTGCGTTTGGGTACCTGCGCACTTTTTTTATAGAAGAATTGAATTTACCATTATTTCTGTAAAATTTCTTAGAACAAGAGCGGCACTTATGATAGAATTGTTCTTGTAGTAGATATAGTCTTATAAAAGATATAGTCTTTACAAATGAAGCTTGATTATGTAGAATAGTAGGAGGGAAAGAGAATGGCAAAAAGAAATATGAAAGAATGGAAGGAAAGTGTAATTGCCAATCCTAGAAAGCAAGGTGCACCAGTACTTACCTTTCCATCCGTACAGCTGACAGGCGCAACAGTGAAACAGCTTGTTACAGATGCGCAGATTCAGGCAGATGGAATGAAATTCCTGGCAGAAAGAACCCCGTCTTTAGTAGCAACTAGCATGATGGATTTGACAGTAGAGGCAGAAGCTTGTGGTGCTGAGGTCAGAGTACCAGAAAATGATGTTCCGGCAACTCTGGGTGAACTGATTAAGACAAAAGCTGACGCCGAAAATATGAAAGTGCCTGAAATTGGAGCAGGCCGTACACAGCTGTTTATTGATGCAACAAAGAAGGCTGCTGAGATGATTACTGACAGACCTGTTCTTGCGGGCATTGCTGGTCCATATACTATGGCTGGAAGATTGATTGGTATGATTGAGATGATGATGGCGTGTATGAAAGAGCCTGAAATGGTGACCATCGTAATGGAGAAGTGCACGGAATTCATTACTAAATATGCGCTTGCTTATAAGGAACAGACCAATGCAGGTGGATTTGTTATGGCTGAACCGATGATGGGACTGCTTTCACCAAAGCTAAGCAAGAAATTTGTAACACCTTACTGCAAGCAGATTGTAGAGGCTGTACAGGATGAAGAATTTGTAGTAATCTTCCATAATTGCGGCGGCAATGTTACGAAGATTGCCGACCAGCTGATTGATATTAATGCAGAGGGCTATCATTTTGGCAATGTTATCAATATGGCAGATATTTGCCCGCTGCTGCCCGCTGACAAGCTGGTAATGGGCAACATTGATCCGGCAAACCAGTTCTGTTTCGGTACGGCAGAATCAATGAAAGAAAACACGAAAGCTGTAATGGAGAGTTGTCATAAGTATCCTAACTTTGTAATTTCCTCAGGCTGTGATATCGGACCAAATGCAAGTTGGGAATGTATTGACGCATTCTATGAGGCAATCGACGAGTTCTATATGGAAAAAGGACTTTAAAAAATTTTGCAATCAGGTCAAATTTTATATACCTTCACATTACTAACAGAAGAGACACCCTAGCTTTGCCAACTTAAGGGTGTCTCTTTTACTGTCGGTTATAGTTAATCATAGAGAAAGACGATATAATCAAAGCGTGCAACTGAATCAATTTTGCTTTAGTTGTTCACGCTTGATTAAAAATTAATCCCCTTACTGCGCATACCCACATCTAATACCAGACCGATGGCGAACATATTACTCATGATGGATGAACCACCTGCGCTGAGCAACGGCAGGGTAATACCGGTTACTGGCATAAGCCCCATGGTCATGGCGATGTTTTCAAAGATTTGGAATGCAAACATGCCGATGACACCGGCGACTACTAATGCGCCATAAAAGTCCAGCGCGTCTCTAACGATGCCAGCCATGCGAACCAGTAAAATCGTAAACAGTCCGATAACAGCAAGTCCTCCAATCAGTCCCAGTTCTTCGCCGATTACAGAGAAGATAAAGTCAGAGGTCTGTACTGGGATAAAATCCAGTTCTTTCTGCGTACCATTGAAAAGACCTTTTCCGAAGACACCACCAGAACCGATAGCAACTTTGGACTGCCATACCTGCCAGTTGCCGGACAGATTCAGATTATCCGGGTGAAGAAAGGCTTCGATACGCTCTTTCTGATAGTCTGCCATAAAGACATAGGCAACAGGAACGGCCGCAAGAACCAGAGCAAAAAACTTTCCGAAGACTTTCAGATTGATACCTGCAAAGAAAATCATGGCTACCCAGGTGAAAGAGAATACTAAGGCGCTTCCTAAATCCTCTTTCAGCACGATAATGATAATAGGCGCAGCCACAATGCCAGCCTTCAGAAGACCTTTGAAGTTATATAAGTCATCTTTGTGCTCGTTGAGATAGCCTGCCATAATAAGAATAAATAAAAGCTTAACAAATTCTGACGGCTGGATGGTAGTTACCCCCAGGTTAATCCAGGAACGAGCGCCGAACTGCTCCATACCAAGTCCCGGTATGTATACTGAGAGAAGAAGTAGCAGCGACAGCACGTAGAGATACTTTTCCATCCCAGCGAACATATTATAGTTAAAGTTTAAAATTATGACAACACCTATAAATCCAATGAAGTAGGCAATGCACTGTACCACCACTTCTCGGGATATAAATCCACTGCTGATTTGGGTGCTTCCAATCATCAAAATGCTGAGTCCGGCAAGCAGAACAACAACTCCGATGATGACTTTATCGATATTTTTAATTAAATTTGAAAAATAGTTCATAGTTTTCCCCTCTTGTTCTTGACATTATGCCGATTACAACATTATAATATATGTTGTGCGAATATATCAAGATTTAATTACGTAATGCGAAATTTTTTATTGAAAACCTTGAAAATATAAGACGACTTTAGAAGAGACTTGAAGAAAAATTAAAAAAAGAAGGAGGTGCTTTAATGTCTCCAATTATATGGATTATTATCTGTGTAGCAGTACTTGCGCTCGGAATATTAGTAGGCTATATCCTGAGAAAAAATATCGGGGAAAAGGCCATCGGCAGTGCAGAACAGAAAGCAAGAAATTTGATTCTGGACGCTGAGAATAAATCCGAAACGATTAAGAAAGAGATTACATTAGAAGCAAAAGAAGAAGCTCATCGCATGCGAACAGACATTGAGCGAGAGGCAAAAGAGAGAAGAGCTGAGATACAGCGCTCTGAAAGAAGGTTGATTCAGAAAGAAGAGTCAGTTGACAGAAAACTGGAAAACATCGAAAAAAGAGAAGAAAGCATTACTAAACACGAGAAAGAAATCTTAGAAAAGAAACAAGAGTTAGAAGGTTTTGTAGCAAGACAGATTGAGGAATTAGAAAAGATTTCCGGTCTGACTGCTGAAGAAGCGAAAGCTTTGCTTTTGGACGAAATTGAGAAGGATGTCAGACATGACGCTTCTTTGATGATTAAGGATATCGAGTCTAAGGCAAAGGAAGACGCGGACAAGAAAGCCAAAGAAATCATTACTGGAGCAATTCAAAGATGTGCGGCAGACCATGTTGCAGAAAGTACAGTTTCTGTAGTTTCTCTGCCAAACGATGAAATGAAGGGCAGAATTATCGGTCGTGAAGGAAGAAACATCAGAGCGATCGAAACACTGACCGGTGTAGATTTGATTATTGACGATACACCGGAGGCAGTTATCATTTCCGGATTTGATCCAGTAAGACGTGAGATTGCAAGAATCGCACTGGAAAAGCTCATCGTCGATGGTCGAATTCATCCTGCCAGAATTGAAGAAATGGTGGACAAAGCTGAGAGAGAAGTCAATTCAATCATCAAAGAAGAAGGTGAACAGGCAACCTTTGAAGTTGGAATTCACAACCTCCATGGAGAACTTGTGAAGCTTCTGGGAAGACTGAAATACAGAACTTCTTATGGGCAGAATGTGTTAAAACATTCTGTGGAAGTTGCACATTTGGCGGGGCTCATGGCAGGAGAGCTTGGTCTTGATCCAAAGCTGGCCAAGCGTGCAGGATTGCTTCACGACATAGGCAAATCTCTTGACCACGAGTATGAAGGCACCCATGTCGATATCGGCATTCAGATTTTAAAGAAATATAAGGAGTCTGAGGCGGTAATCAACGGCATGGCTGCTCATCACGGGGATTATGAACCTAAGAGTATGGAAGCAGTATTGATTGCTGCTGCTGATGCGCTTTCTGCAGCAAGACCTGGTGCGAGAAGAGAAACCTTAGACGCATATATCAAACGTCTTGAAAAGCTGGAAGAAATCGCGAATACTACGCCTGGTGTAGACAAGTCTTTTGCAATTCAGGCGGGCAGAGAAATCCGTATTATTGCAAAACCGGAAGAAATGAACGATGATGATATTGTCTTGCTGGCCAGGGAAGTTTCCAAGAAGATTGAATCTGAACTGGAATATCCAGGGCAGATTAAAGTCAATGTGGTTAGAGAAACAAGAGCAATCGACTACGCTAAGTAATATCGCAAGTATAACTCCCCATTTCCGATGGGGAGTTCTTTCATGAGAAGGTTTTATGCATAGGTGATAATTTTCTCATAGGATGGCATGCATAGTTATACTTTTGCGAGGAAAGAAGGACAAAAAATAAATGATAAAACAAACGGAACCCAATTACTATAAACGACTTTTGCTGCTGGCAATGCCAATTGTGCTGCAGCAAATTATTTCCGTAAGCTTGAATTTAGTGGACAATATTATGATTGGAAAACTGGGGCCGTTACCGCTTGCGGCGGTAGGTTCTGCGAATCAGGTCTTTGGAATTTATTCTATGATTCTATTCGGGCTGTTTAGCGGGGCGGCAGTGCCACTGGCACAGTATTTCGGCGTTAGGGACTTTAAGAGTATTCGAGGAATTGTCGGCATGGATGTAATTCTTTGTTTGGTAATGGGTATTCCTACGGTGATTGCAGTGGTTGTTGCAGCACCTGAGGTTATCTCTTTTTTCGCAGATGATCCGCAGGTAATTGCTCTTGGCACCCAGTACATCAGAATTACGGCATTGACCTATTTGACGGTAGGCGTCAGCTATGCTATTGCGTTTAACTCCAGATCGGTTCAGTCACTAAAGGTTCCGACTATCATTAATGTGTGCAGTATTTTGACCAATACTGTGCTCAACTATATGATGATTTACGGTCATGGTGGTTTTAGTGCCATGGGAGTAAAGGGGGCAGCTCTTGCTACACTGATTGCGAGAGTTTTTGAGCTGACTGCGTTAATTACATATCTGTGTGTGGATAAGAATCACCCGTTTCATGGGCGAATTAAGGACTTTACCAGCTTTACCATGGATTTTGTAAAGTCGGTGATGAAGACGGCACTGCCAGTAGTCATCAGTGAAGGAGGCTGGTCTCTTGGGGTCAGCTTGACCTTTGCGGCATACGGCAAAATTAGTGCGCAGGCGTTGGCGGTCATTCAGGTCAGTCAGGTTCTCTGCAATCTTTGTCAGTGTGCATCTTTTGGTGTGGGTAATGCAAATGCAGCGCTAATAGGTGCAACGCTTGGGCAAGGGAAAGGGGAAGAAGCCTATGAAAATTCTAAAAAATATATGGTAATCCAGTGGGGACTTAACGCAATCATGTGCGTGCTGATTTTGCTGCTGCGAAGACCGATTGCTGTAATTTACGATTTTGACGCAGAGACAACACAGATGTTAATGCTTTCTTTGGGAGTCTTTGCATTTACTTTGATACCAAGAATGGCGTCCTATGCGGTACAGTCCGGTATTTTGCGCGCCGGAGGAGATACCTTTTTCTGTATGGTGGTAGAGCTTGTCTGCAATTTAGGCATTGAGGTGGCGTTGGCGTATATCAGCGTACTGGTATTTAAACTGCCGCTGCATCTCTGCATTCTGGTAGCATCCGGCGGAAATCTGGTAAAGGCAATTGTTGAATACAAGCGATATCTTGGAAAAAAATGGATTAATACAATCATTTGAGCATATAGGAGAAAAGAATGTTTGTTTATTTGGATAACAGTGCGACCACTCGTCAGTATGAACGGGTGACGGAAGTGATGAAAACTTCCATGGAAGAAAACTATGGGAATCCGTCTTCCCTGCATAAACTGGGACTTGCGGCAGAAAAGCAGATGCGACAAAGCCGCAAAACGGTAGCGGATTCACTGGGGGCAAAGGAAGACGAAGTATTTTTTACATCGGGAGGAACAGAAAGTGATAACACTGCACTTTTTGGTGTTGCTCGCGCAAGAAAACGGACAGGCAAAAAAATCATTACAACTAAGGTGGAACATCCTGCCGTGATGGAAAGCTGTAAGGCGCTTGAAGCAGAGGGCTTTCAGGTGGAATACATCGGCGTGGACGATAAGTGCCGTTTGAATATGGAGGAACTGCATGCTGCCATCAACGAGGACACGATTTTGATTTCGATTATGGCAGTCAACAATGAAACAGGAACGATTATGCCCATAGAGGAAATCGCAAAGATAAAGGAAAACGCGTTGCTGCACACAGACGCAGTGCAGGCCTATGGGAAAATTTCTCTGGAACATACTGGCGCTGATTTGATTTCTGTCAGCGGACACAAAATTCATGGCCCAAAGGGGATTGGCGCGCTTTATGTGCGGAAAGGGATTCGATTGCCGGCTTTTGTTGTAGGCGGCGGACAGGAAAGGCATATGCGTTCGGGAACAGAAAATGTGCCCGCCATACTGGGATTTGGCGAGGCCGTGGAGATTTCTCAGAAAACATTTGCTGAACGTGTTAGAACTATGGGAAAAGCCAGAGAACACCTGCTTGCAGGGCTTTTAGATCAGGTGCCTGATATCAAAATTAACAGCCCGGACGATGGTGCAGTAAGTGTGCTCAACGTTTCATTTTTGGGAACAAGAGGAGAAGTTTTGCTGCACACACTGGAGCAGGACGATATCTATGTATCCACAGGGTCAGCCTGTTCTTCCAATAAAAAAGGGCGCAGTCATGTGCTTTCTGCTATGGGTCTTACGGATAAAGAAATTGAAGGCGCGATTCGTTTCAGTTTCAATGAATTTAACACCATAGAAGAAATGGACTACGTAATTGATAAAGTGAAAAACGCTGTGAGCCGCTTTAGGCGACTGGGCAGTTTTAGATAATAGTTTGCTGCGAAGAATTAGTAAAGTTTGCAGTTTTAATGGAAGGTTGTGCCAAAAGGACTATTCGAAAGGTATTTGCACAACTTTGCGGATACAGTTGAATGAAAGCTGTGTAAATCAGCGCGAAATAGGTCAATCTGCACAACAAGGTTGTGCAAAATAGGAAATTTGAAGTGTGTGTGCACAACCTTGTGAAGACAGAAATTAGGTGGGTTGTGCAAACTGAAGCAGGACGCAGCTAATCTACACAACTAAGTTGTGCAAGACATGGTAATCAAATGATGTCTGCACAACCCTGCGTATATAACAGGTTCCAGAGTTGTGCAAATCGATGGAGAAGCAATTAATCTGCACAACAGCGTAATGAATTATGAGATAGTAGAAGGGAAAGAAAATGAACGAACAGAATATTTTTATTGTCCGTTGCGGTGAAGTGGCTTTAAAAGGTATGAATAAGCCGTATTTTGAGCGAATGCTGGTAGATCGGATTCGAAAAAATCTAAAGGAATTTGATGCGGTAGATGTGAGACGACATGAAGGTCTAATCTTCGTCAGAGCAGATAAAAAATACGACAAGGAACAACTGATCAAACAGATTTCAAAGGTTTTCGGTGTGGCATCTATCAGCCCGGCTGTGGAGGCACCGAGCAATCTTGATGCAATCGGTGAAGAGGCTGTCAAATACATGATGGAACTGATTGAGACCAAAGGCGTCAAGACCTTTAAAGTAGAGGCTAAACGTGCAGATAAAAATTTCCCGGTCAAGTCGCCGGATATCGGCAGAATCATCGGTGCAAAGGTGCTGATCGGCTGCAAGGTGCTAAAAGTAGATGTGCACAATCCGGACGTTCATCTTTTTGTCGATGTACGTCATGATAAATCTTATATTTATCAGCAGAAAATCGCTGGCTTTGGAGGGCTTCCTCTTGGCACTAACGGCAAAGGCATGGTGCTGCTTTCCGGCGGAATTGACAGCCCGGTAGCGGCGTGGATGATGGCAAAGCGAGGCATGGTCATCGAGGCGGTGCATTTCCATTCCTATCCGTACACCAGCCAGCGTGCCCAGGAAAAAGTAGAAGATCTGGCGCGCATTGTGGCATCCTACTGCGGAAATTTTAAAATGCATGTGATTAATCTGCTACCGATTCAGGAGCAGATTGTACAGAACTGTCCGGAAGAAGAAACCACTATTTTGGTGCGTCGCTTTATGATGCGCATTGCTGAAAAGATTGCCGAAAAGAATCGCGCCATGATGCTGATTACTGGCGAAAATCTGGGGCAGGTGGCAAGCCAGACTGCAGAGGCGCTGGTGGTGACCGATGCCTGCGTGAAGATGCCAGTGATGAGACCGCTCATAGCCATGGACAAAGTTGATATCATGGATAAAGCCGAAGAAATTGGCACCTTTGAAACATCCATTCAGCCATATGAAGACTGCTGTACCGTATTCCTGCCTAAGCATCCGACAACAAAACCAAAACTGGAACGTATTTTGGAATCGGAAAGTCATCTGGATGTAGACGCATTGGTTGATGCGGCAGTGGCATCAGCCGAAGTTGTACAGATTCGACAAAATTAGTAAGATTCCCCCTTTTTCTCTTAAAGACAAGACGCTAAGTCAGAATTATAATAGAGGAAAGGGGGTTTTTATATGGATACAATGTTTCATTTAAAAGACAGTATGCTGGTGGCAGAACTTTGCGGAGAAATTGACCACCATGTCTGTGATAAAATTAGAGAAGATATAGATAAAGAGCTGGAACTGTACGAAGTAAAGCATCTGGTTTTTGACTTTAAAGGTGTAACTTTTATGGACAGTTCCGGAATCGGCGTGGTGCTGGGGCGATATAAAAAACTGAAAAAAAATGGAGGGACTGTAACCATTCGCAGTGCAAACAAGCTGGTAAAGCAAATTCTCGACATGTCGGGAATTTTTACATTGATGGAATATAAGGAAGAGGAGGAAGAAGATGGAGAGTAATTTTGTAACGATAGAGTTTGAGGCAATGCCGCAAAATCAGGGTTTTGCCAGAGCGATTGCAGCTTCCTATGCGGCGCAGCTTGATCCTACCGTAGAAGAGCTGACAGAGATTAAAACTGCAGTATCTGAAGCCGTAAGCAATGCAGTGATTCACGGATATCAGCGAAAGGGCGAGGGAAAGATTGTCATGGAATTTAAGACTATCGACCGAGATAAAATTTTTATTAAAATTGCTGATTTTGGTAAAGGAATACCCGATGTAAAAAAAGCTATGGAACCGATGTTTTCTACAGAGGAAGAAAAGGAAATGAGTGGTATGGGCTTTACCGTGATGGAAAGTTTTACGGACAAAGTTTTTGTAGAGTCAGAGCCGGGCAAGGGAACAGCGGTGACTTTGATTAAGTATCTGGACGTTTACCATGGCATATAAATACGTGCCGATTCCAAAAGCCGATACATATGAACTGATTAAAAAAGCGCAGAATGGTGACGAAGAAGCTTTGAGTTTGCTGTGCGAGCAAAATACAGGGCTTGTAAAAAAGATGGCGCTGAAGTTTACGACCTCTGAGTACGAAGCAGAGGATCTGATTCAAATCGGGTATATTGGGCTTTTAAAGGCAGTCAATAAATTTCAGCCGGAGTTTAACGTGATGTTTTCTACCTACGCTGTTCCAATCATCATGGGGGAATTGAAACGTTTTTTTCGGGACAATGGGAGAATTAAGGCAAGTCGGAGCTTGAAGTCGGAAATCTATGCGCTAAAAAAAGCACAGGAAACTCTTTGTGGTAAAGACGGAAAACAGCCGAAACTGAGCCAGATTGCTGAATTTATGGGGGTTTCCACAGAACGGGTCTTAGAAGTTATGGAGGCTGCAACAGCACTTTCTAATGTGGTCAGCCTGGACAGTCAGCCAGTAGAGGAAGAATATAACACATATTACAGACAGAGTTCGCCGGAAAACAACTTGGATAGCATTATGATTAAGAAAGAAATCGAACATCTGCCCATGCGTGAACGACAGGTGCTCGTACTGCGGTATTATAAGGATATGACGCAGCAGGAAATTGCAAGAATTATGGGGATTTCACAGGTGCAGGTTTCAAGAATTGAAAAGAGAGCCCTGACAGAGATAAGACAAAAAATGGCAGAGTAAAAATTTGCAAGTGAGTCGAAAATAACTCACCTTTTTCTTTCGACAATTTGTCGCAATAAATGCGAAAAACGCTTGCAAAAATCGCTGAAAAGTGGTTTACTATATATGTATGCTGTTATTTTTATAACAAACAAAAACAGCATAGTTTGATACGGTTAAATACTCCTTCCGAAAGGGAAGGACCGTTATTATAATTTAAGGAGGCATTTACATGAACTTTCAACTAACGAAGGAACAAGAATTCGTAAGAAAAATGGTAAGAGAATTCGCCACTAACGAAGTTGAACCATTAGCTGCAGAAATTGACCAGGAACACAGATTCCCAGTGGAAACTGTAGAAAAAATGGCAAAGTACGGCATGCTGGGCGTTCCATTCCCAACTGAGTACGGTGGAGCAGGCGGAGACCACATCTCCTATGCAATCACTGTAGAAGAATTATCCAGAGTTTGTGCATCCACAGGCGTTATCTGTTCTGCACATACTTCTCTGTGCTGCTGGCCGATTTTTAACTGGGGTAACGAAGAACAGAAGAGAAAATACCTGCCAGACCTGTTATCCGGCAAGAAGTTAGGCGCTTTCGGTCTGACAGAACCTAACGCAGGTACAGACGCATCCGGACAGCAGACTAGAGCTGAACTGGTTGATGGTAAATGGATTTTAAACGGTGCGAAAGTATTCATCACCAATGGTGGATATGCTGACGTTTTCGTTGTAATGGCTATGACCGACAAGAAAAAAGGAAACCACGGTATTTCTGCATTCATCGTTGAAAAAGGCGACGAAGGTTTCTCCATCGGTAAGACTGAAGACAAGATGGGTATCTGCGCATCTTCCACTACTGAACTTATTTTCCAGAACTGCGTAATTCCTGAAGACAGACTGCTGGGTCAGGTTGGCGAAGGATTCAAAGTTGCAATGTCCACACTGGACGGCGGTCGTATCGGTATCGCTTCCCAGGCTCTGGGTATCGCACAGGGCGCATTCGACGTTACAGTTGAATACATGAACGCAAGAAAGCAGTTCGGCAAGAAGCTGTCTCAGATGCAGGCACTGCAGTTTGCTATGGCTGATTTGAAGACTAAGATTGAAGCTGCAAGACTGTTAATCTACAGAGCTGCTGACATGAAGGATAAGCACATGGCATACGGAGAAGCTGCTGCAATGGCTAAGTTGTTCGCTGCTGAAACTGCCATGGAAGTAACTACTAAGTGTGTACAGTACCATGGCGGATACGGATACACCAAGGATTATCCGGTAGAAAGAATGATGAGAGACGCGAAGATTACTGAAATCTACGAAGGAACTTCTGAAGTTCAGAGAATGGTAATCGCTGCGAACACTTTCAAGAAATAAGATAGTAGGAGGAAATAGAAATGGCATTTAAGATTATCGTATGCGCAAAGCAGGTACCAGATACTAATGTTATCAAAATTAACCCTAAAACTGGTACTCTTATCAGAGACGGCGTTCCAAGCATCTTAAACCACGACGATGCTAACGCTTTAGAAGAAGCATTAAAGATTAAGGATAAATATGACGATGTAACAATCACCGTAGTATCCATGGGACCTCCTCAGGCTTCTGACCTTCTGTTTGAATGTATTGCAAAAGGTGCTGACGAAGGTATTCTGGTTTCCGACAGAGCAGTTGGCGGTTCCGATACATGGGCTACTTCCAACACGCTGGAAGCTGCAATCAAAAAATGGGAAAAAGAAAACGGTCCTGCTGACCTGATTTTTGCTGGTCGTCAGGCTATCGACGGAGATACCGCACAGGTAGGTCCTCAGATTGCCGAAAAATTAGACCTGCCGCAGGTTACATATGTTGAAGAATTTGAAATCGCTGACAACATGAAAGACATCACAGTAAAGAGACAGATGGAAGATGGTTATGAACTGATCGGCATTAAGACTCCTTGCATGCTGACAGCGATCAAAGAACTGAACGAGCCAAGATACATGAACATGGCTGGTATCTTCGCAGAGAAAGATATCAAAGTTTGGAATGCAAAGGACATCGAAGTTGACCTGACTAAAGTTGGTCTGGAAGCTTCCCCTACTAACGTATTCAGATCCTTCACACCGGCTCCGAAGGCTCCTGGCCAGATCGTTAACGGAGATTCCGAAAACGAACAGGCAAAGAACCTGCTGATCCAGCTGAAGGGTAAGCACATCATCTAATCTGAAGGAGGAATAATAATGGCTATTAAAATCATTAATGATAAATGTAAAGGATGTTCCCTTTGCGCAAAAGCTTGTCCGTTTGACGCTCTGAAGATCGTTGACAGAATTGCTGTTGTAGACGAAGGAAAGTGCACAAACTGTAACGCTTGTATCGCTAAATGTAACTTCGACGCGATTGAAGCTGCTCCTGAAGCTGAAAAGGTTGACCTTTCCGCTTACAAGCACATCTGGGTATTTGCTGAACAGAGACAGGGCAAAATTCAGAACGTGGCACTGGAATTACTGGGCGAAGGTAAGAAATTAGCAAAAGACATCAGCGAAGATACACAGATCTGTGCTGTACTGATTGGTAACAACATCGACCACCTGGCACAGGAATGTTTCGAATACGGCGCTGAAAAAGTATATATGGTTCAGGACCCACTTCTTGAAAACTTCACAACTGACGGTTACACTAAGGTTATGAAGCAGTTAATCGATGAATACAAACCGGAAATCGTTCTGTACGGCGCTACTCACATTGGTCGTGACTTTGCACCTCGTATTGCTGCAAGATGCAACACTGGTCTGACCGCTGACTGTACACACCTGGACGTTAAAGTTTCCAAGTACATCGAATTTGCAAAAGCTAACACTACATTAGATACTTCCACACTGGACCCTAACGATCCATCCACTGGAATCAAGCAGACTCGTCCGGCATTCGGCGGTAACCTGATGGCTACCATCATCTGCCCTAAGACTAGACCGCAGATGTCCACAGTAAGACCTGGCGTAATGCAGAAGCAGGAAAGACAGGCTGGTGCTACTGGTGAAATCGTAAACGTTAAACCAGAAATTAGCAAGGAAGATGTCAGAATCGAAATCAAAGATATCGTTAAATCCATGAAGGAAATGGTATCTCTGACTGATGCTAAGATTATCTGCTCCGGCGGACGTGGTCTGGGTGATGCTTCCGGTTTTGAACTGATGAAGCAGTTCGCTGACAAAGTTGGCGGTGTTGTTGGCTCTTCCCGTGCTGCTGTAGATGCTGGCTGGATTGACCACTCCCACCAGGTAGGTCAGACTGGTACTACAGTTAAACCTGAAATTTACTTTGCTTGTGGTATCTCCGGCGCTATCCAGCACCTTGCTGGTATGCAGACTTCCGGCTGTATCGTAGCAATCAACAAGGATCCAGACGCTCCGATCATGGAAGTTGCTGACTACGCAATCGTAGGCGACCTGTACAAAGTAATCCCAGAAATCATTGCTGAATGGGAAAACGCAGAAGCGCTGTACGACGCAACTACGAAATAGGGAGACCTAACCCAAATTGCATAAAAAGAGGACGCAAATGCGTCCTCTTTTTGAATGCAATTTGCTGGTAGATTTCTGCGAAGTCGAGTCGATAGTGTAAATGTTTAAACCATTATTCTGCATGGCACTTTTGTGGTTTTATGGTTGTGCAGCTACATGGACTTACTTCGTGTTTGCACAACTTGACTTATGGAAAGTTATGTGGATGAGATTTGGATTTAAGAATTTGCACAACTTCTTTGGAGTAGTGGGATTATAGATGAAATAACTATCACATTTACGTTTAAAATGTTGTGCAAGGTTGAATTGTTTGGGCAGTATTGCACAACGATAATCAGTGATAGGTAGAGTGCAGCGCGTTTATCCCTTAGTAGTTGTGCAAAGGAATGTTGTTTATTAGGTTATGCACAACTCCTTATAGAAGAAGTTGTGCATAATGTAGGTGTGGAAGTGGGGAATTGCACAATAATCCTCAAACAGCGCAATAATTCAAAATAAAGACGTGAAGTTGGCATCTACCATTGGCTAGGTTTGCACAAGAACATATCGCAACATTTTATGACTTTTCGCTTTGCTTTCTCTTTTCATGGGGTTGCCAGGATTATTATAGGATTAAGGGCTCCTACAAAAACTTTCTCCCAATGGATTGGATTTTCAATTGTAATGTGATATAATGATGATTGCCCTAAGCTGGCAGAGGTATAGCCCCTTGCAAGTAGAGGGCAATTTTCATAGAGGAGGAAGGGTTATGACAGAATTGACGGTGCAGACAGCGCAGAAACGATTTTATCGAAAAATGCTCATAATCGGGATTCCGGTGGTATTTCAAAACTTAATCAGCTTGGGTCTTAACTTAATCGACACGCTGATGATTGGAATGCTAGGGGAACAGGAACTGGCTGCTGTAGGTGCTGCTAATCAGGTTTATTTCGTATATACAGTTACGCTTTTTGGGCTTTACAGCGGAGCGGCGGTTTATACTGCGCAGTACTGGGGAGCCAAGGATATTGCCGGTGTGAGGCGAATGCTGGGGATTGACTATGCGGTAGGTTTCATTTTTGCACTCGTAGTGAGTGTAGCAGCATTTGTTTTTGCACCAAATGTGATACAGATGTTTTCTGAAGATGAAATGGTGATTAAACTTGGCGTGGATTATCTTAGAATCGCTTGCTTTTCGTATGTATTTTCGGGTATGTCATCTGCCATATCCTATAATTCCAGAGCGATTCAGGATTTAAAAGTGCCGACAATAATCAATGCAGTTGCCTTGTGCATCAATGCGGTACTGAATTACGTTTTGATTTTCGGAGTCTGCGGATTTCCAGAGCTCGGTGTAAAGGGTGCTGCTGTAGCAACTTTAATTGCAAGAATTTTTGAGTTTACAGCGCTGGTCACCTTTGTCTATACGAGAAAATCTCATCCGTTTAAGACAAACTTGAAAACACTGCTCAATTTTGAAAAATCTCATTTTATGCGTGTTATGAAAACAGCTGTTCCGGTAGTTTTTACAGAGTGTAGTTGGGCGGCTTCCGTAACGCTGATTTTTGCCGCTTACGGAAGACTGGGGACAGCAGCTCTTGCTGTGGCGCAGGTTGCCAATGTAATCTGTGAACTGCTCCAGTCAGCATATTTTGGCGTCGGTAATGCAACGGCAATGCTAATAGGAGAAACATTAGGGCAGGGAAATAAAGAAGAAGCCTTCCAAAATGGAAAGCGTGCCGTTAAAGTAGTTATGATACTTAACGTCTTCATGACGATTTTGATGATACTCGTTGCAAGACCGGTGACAGGTATTTATCACTTCAATGGTGAAACCAATGATTTGTTGGTGCATTC
This sequence comes from Anaerotruncus sp. 80, assembly GCF_009936115.1. Classification (NCBI taxonomy): domain Bacteria; kingdom Bacillati; phylum Bacillota; class Clostridia; order Eubacteriales; family Oscillospiraceae; genus Anaerotruncus; species Anaerotruncus sp. 80. The sequence goes on along the minus strand of NZ_QWES01000008.1, from coordinate 136,405 downwards.
GCTGATTGCGATGGCAATTACTCTGACACCGAAGATGCTGGGGTATATTTTTATCGTGGGAACTCTGCGAGCTGGAGGAGATACCTTGTTCTGCATGAAAGTTGAGATTATATGTAACTTGCTGGTGCAGGTGCCTCTCGCGTTTTTCTCGGTTTTGGTGCTGAAGGTTAGCCTACCTATTGCAATGCTCATTGTTGCCATTGGCGATGTTGGAAGAGTAATTGTATCACTGCCAAGATTCAAAAATCGTAAATGGATTAATATTGTGGCGGATATCCCGCAAGAGAACGACTAATTTTCGCTAGTAAGGAGTTCTTTAAGCTTTAGCTGAATCAATTCCCAGGGAAATCCGACTACGGTGTTAAATGAGCCGTTCCAGTGATCGATGTGTTTTGCAAAGATTCCCTGAATGGCATAGGCTCCGGCTTTGTCGTAAGGCTCATCAGTATCAAGATAGGCGGAAAGCTCATCGTCGTTAAAATCCTTGCAAAAGACTTCCATTATATCATAACATACGTTTCTAGTAGATTCACCGGCTATTAGAATCGCAACGCCTGTTGCGACCTGATGGCTGGTGTTTTTTATTTTTCTGAGCATGCGGGCAGCATCGCTTCTGTTTTCCGGTTTTCCTAAAATTCCATCCTTATAAACCACCGTGTCTGCGGCGATGATGATACTGCCTGGCGCAGCTTTTTGCTCTACGTAAAGGGCTTTTTTGAGCGCTAGAAACATGACTGCATCTTTAGCAGAAATGTTTTTTGGCAGAGTTTCGTCTATATCAGCAGGCATGATAGTAGGATTATAGCCGTGTTTATGCATCATTTCGATTCTTCTTGGCGATGATGAAGCTAAAATAATTGTTTTTTTCATGGTTTTACCTCCGCATAATATTATGGCATAAAATTTGGATTTTGCCAAATACTAATGAAAGATTTATGGGAGGTGACCGAAATGGCACAGAACACAGAGAAAAAAGAAGTACAAAAGAAAGATGTAGCGAAAGCATATGAAAAATATTCTAAGCAGTTCACACCGAAACCAACTTATTTTGCCAATTGTATGCGGGCATTTATTGTCGGCGGACTAGTTTGCACAGCAGGTTTTTATATCAGCAATCTGCTAGTAAGCAAGGGGCTTTCGGAAAAAGATGCAGGCACCTATGTGACCATCGGAATTGTGGCGCTGGCGCAGCTTTTAACGGGCTTTGGCATCTTTGACAGTATCGCAAAGTTTGCTGGCGCAGGCGTTATTGTACCCATTAGTGGTTTTGCCAATTCTATGGTCGCACCGGCAATCGAGTACAAAAAAGAAGGACTTGTACTGGGCGTCGGCGCAAAACTTTTCAGCGTAGCAGGACCTGTGCTAGTAAGCGGGATTACGGCGGCGACAGTGGTCGGGGTGATTTACTGGATGATAGGATTATTTTAAAGATTGTTTGAAAAACGGTTGTGAGGAGGCAGAAATGGCAGAAAAGAAAATTGGAAAGCAGACGGTGACATTTGATACCTGTCCTTATATCATAGGTTCGGCGGCAGTGGTCGGAAAAAAAGAGGGTGAAGGACCTTTGCGCGATTCATTTGATATGATTTTAGAAGATGATATGTTTGGCGAAAAGACCTGGGAAAAGGCGGAAAGCAAGATGCTGAAAGAGGCAATGCTTGCGGCTCTGCAAAAATCGGGAAAAGAGAAAAAGGATATCGATCTGGTACTCAGCGGCGATCTTCTCAATCAGCTGATGTCTTCATCTTTTATGGCAAGGGATTTACATTTGCCGTTTTTAGGACTTTACGGCGCCTGTTCAACGATGACGGAGTCTCTGCTTCTTGGAGCAATGCTCACCGACGGCGGTTTTGCCCATAATATTATCGTGGGTGCGTCCAGTCACTTTTGCACGGCGGAGCGGCAGTTTCGTATGCCAGTAGAGCACGGCAATCAGAGACCACCTTCAGCGCAGTGGACTGCTACTGCAGCAGGGGCAATGGTGGTATCCGAAAAGATGGCGGACCTGTCGCAAGTCGGCGCTTTGGACGGGAAGAAAGCTGCGGAGCCGGTTTCTCTGAAAAACATAAAGGTTGACTGCGGTACCATTGGTAAAATTATCGATGCAGGGGTAAAGGACGCCAATCAGATGGGAAGCGCCATGGCGCCGGCTGCGGTAGACACGATTCTCAACCATCTGGAAGATACAGGCAGGAAGCTGGATTATTATGATTTAGTTTTGACTGGCGATTTGGGATATATCGGAAAGGATATCGCGGCGGATTTACTGAAAGACGCGGGACTTGACCCGGCAGCTGTGAATCAGCGGTATGATGATTGCGGCACGATGCTTTTCTATCGGGAAGAGCAGGATGTCCATGGCGGCGGAAGCGGCTGCGGCTGCTCAGCTTCGGTTTTCAGCGGAAACATTTTGCGAAGAATGCGCTGCGGGGAGTTTTCCAGGGTGCTGCTGATTTCAACGGGAGCGATGCTTTCCACCATCAGTCCTTTTCAGGGCGAAAGCATTCCGGGGATTGCTCACGCGGTATCTTTGGCGACATGTTAAAGATCTAAGATTTGCAGGATTAGAGAGGATGAGATTATGGATTATATATATACGTTTTTAATCGGCGGCGCGATTTGTGTCATCGGACAGATTCTCATGGATACTACAAAGTTGACTACGCCGAGAATTTTAGTCATCTTTGTAGTGGCAGGTGTACTGCTTGAGGCAGTTCATCTGTACGAACCCCTTGTGCAGCTTGCCAGCCAGGGCGCAACAACACCGTTGCCGGGATTTGGCTATGCACTTGCAAAGGGCGCCATGGAAGGCGCAAAGGATGGATTTCTGGGTGCTGTCACCGGTGCAGTAAAGGCGACTTCCGCAGGAATTGCGGTGGCGATTGCCTTCGGATATATCGTAGCGGTGCTGTTTAATCCGAAGTCGCCGAAGTAAAGTTATTCAAGGAAGAGGACGAAAACGACCGGAATCAGAAAACAAAGGAATCCTCCCAGGAGCAGGCGACCGGCTTCACGTATGCCGGAGGATTTCTTTTTCCAAGGATATCGGTTCCGCAAATTGAAATAATTGGTGTAGTATATGAGGCACAGCAGCAGGGCGATGGCAGAACCGATTCGATTTACCCAGAGGGAATATCCTGTAAAAGGCTGATTATTCTCTTGGGTAAATTCTGTGGTCATGCTGACATAGGTAAAGAATACACCTGTGAGAAAGACGAGAGAATGCTGCAGGGGTGTTTTTTTCTTGGGAGCCGGTTCAACTGCGGCATTTGAGGTATTTACAGGAACAGCCGCAGCAGGCGGCACGATGCTGTTTTTTAATGCCTGCGCCAGCTGATTGCAGCTTGCGTAGCGATCGTCAGGATTTAATGCGGTGCAGGTCTGGATGATTTTTCCAAGACGGCCGGCAGCCAGAGTTTCGGAAGGGAGACTTCCGGTCAGCATTTTGTTCATTAAAATGCCGATGGAGTAGATATCCGTTCTTTGGTCGGACTGCAGAAAGCCGTATTGTTCCGGAGCAGCATAATCCACCGTACCCATCAGTACGGTGTCCTTTGTTTTGTTGGGATTGTATGTCTTTGCTGCGTCAAAATCAATTAAATACAGATGACCGTGTTTTTCCAAAATAAGATTGGAAGGTTTAATATCACGATGAATGATTTTAGGAAAATGGTCGTGAAAGGGCTTTAAAATTTTACACAAGTCGATGATGATATGTGCGGTTTCCTCTTCAGAAAACAGACGCTTCTCTAAAATTTGTTCCAGATTTTTTCCGTGGATGTATTCCTCGATAATCGTCAGGGAATCGGCATCGGGAATCAGCTCAATGATTTCGGGAACCGATGGAAATGCAGATTTTTGAAGCGTATCGTAAACGGGAAAGCATTCTATTGACGCATGCTTTTTGATGTAGATTTCTCCGGATTCAACATGCTGGACAAGATGTACATCGTGGTCTTTGCTGATTACGGCAATTTCCTTGTAAAAGGAAAGTGTCAGTTGGTTTTCTGGGGTCATGCTATTTCTCCTGCTTGCATTTAATCTAATTGTATTGTAACATATTTGAAAAGAATATCATATAGCATTTTCGGGAGTAAAAGTTTATGAGTGAGAAGACGACGAGAGGCTTATCGAAGATATTAGAACAAGTGAAAGACTGCAGCGAGGCGGATCAATTCATCGATGCCTATAAGGAACGGGAGTTTACATATTTTTATGAATACCTGAACTGGATGATTGGAGTAAAGGGTCTGACTACGTCAGAAGTAGTTGCCGCCAGCGGAATCAGTCGCAACTATGTGTATAACATTTTAAATGGTGACAAGAAAAATCCCGGCAGGGATAAGGTGATAGCTCTTTGTATTGGTGCAGAGATGAACTACAGTCAGACGCAGCGGGGTCTTGAGATTGCAAAAGCCGCGCCGTTGTATCCCAAAGATGAACGGGACGTGCGGATTGCTGTGGCAATTAACAATGGAATTTCTGATGTGACCGAGGTGAATTTACTGCTGGATCAGTGTGGCGTAGCGCCTTTGAAGGTCTGAGACTACTATAGAAGGGGCGTGTGCATATATCCGGAAAAAAAGCCAAAAATATGCATAGCGTATTGAAGAAATCTGCATATTTCTGATGGTTTTGCTCCACATATGCATTTTTATCAATAAAAAACTCTGAAATAGCAATTAGATTATTCGTTCACAGTGGCAAATATGCATATATAACGTAAAAACCCCGAAAATATGTAGACTGATGTGCATATTTTTGGGGTTTTCTTTAAAAATATGTATTTCACCGTGGGGAAGGCAGTGCAGAATCAAGAGCGTTAAAGTCTGCGACAGACCTCTTCGCTCATATTTTTCGTGCTGTCAGCACAACATCCCCTAACGTTTTTGTGTAAACTATAGGTAAAGGCGTATCTTCGAGGCAATACAGCTTTATTCTTTTGTTGGAGGAACGAACTCCAGTAAATCCTCAATTTTGCAGTCTAAGGCAGTACATAAGCGGGCCAGCACATCGATATCAAGTCTGCTAATTTGATTGTTGCAGTATTTGTTCAGCTGCGTACGCTGCATATCAGCTCTATGGCTCAATTTGTTTTTACTGAGATTTCGTTCTTTTATCAAATCGTTCACTTTAATGTGAATTGTTCCAAATTCGTAATCCATAGAAACCACCTTTCCGGATTATAAAAAATAGTTGACATGTATAGTGTAACCGTATTAAAATAGCTTTATAAGCTGTAAGAAATCTTGTGTAAGAAATTACACAAGACGGATGGAATATTAAGAGAGGTTAGAATTATGAATGAAAATTGTCCGCTATGCGGAGCTCCGATGGAATCAGATACATGTGATTATTGCGGACATACGAAAGATAAGGAACAGTCGACACTGGCGCAATCATTGGAAATAAATTATACGCAAAATTATGCTTACAGAACCTGTAGTAATAAAGATATAAGGATAGCGCTACTTCTTTGTGTTTTTTTTGGAATACTTGGCGTCCATAGATTTTATGTTGGTGATATCAAGATAGGGCTTCTTTATCTGTTCACCGGTGGCATTCTCTGTCTCGGATGGTTTTATGATATTGTGAAGATTCTACGGGGTTCGTTTCGGGATAAATATGGATTTAGATTGCAATGATGAGAGAAATTAAATGAGATTATTCGATATTGTAAAGGATCAATTTCTTGATGTAATTGAGTATGTAGACGAAAGTAACAAACTTGTCGTTATAAAGTTTCAAAGAAAAAGTGGAAACAATGAGTTAAAGCAAGGTTCAAAAGTTATTGTGCGAGAAGGGCAGATTGCAGTTTTTCTGAAAGGTGGACAGCTAGCTGATATTTTGCCGCCGGGGACATATTCTCTTAATACGGGAAATATGCCGGTGTTGTCAACCCTAGAAGGATTTCCGTATCTATTTACGTCTCCTGTAATTGCGGATTTATATTTTTTAAGTACCAGACAGTTCATTGATAATAAGTGGGCGACAAAGACCCCGATTATGAAGCGAGATAATGACTTTAATATGGTACGCATCCGCGCATTTGGAAAATTTGCTTTTAGAATTATAGATGTCAGCAAGTTTATGCGTGAAATATTTGGCGCTATGGGGATGACCAAAACCTATGATATTGTAGGATATTTGTCCTCTATGGTAACAGAGACTTTTTCAGTTGTAATTGGGGAAACAACAATGTCTGCCCTTGACTTAGCAGTAGAATATAGGAAACTTTCGGCTGTGATTCAGGAGAAATTGAATGAAAGAACAGAGTCTTTGGGAATTCAATTTAGCAATATCATTATAGAAAGCGCTTCTCTTCCGGAGGAAGTAGAAAAAATGATTGACGAGCAGTCCGGAATAGGTATGGCTCAAAAGGATATGAGTACGTTTACTCAGTATCAAACGGCACGAGCCATTCGGGATGCTTCTAAACAAGAAGGTGGACTTGCCGGCCTTGGAACTGGTATTGCACTAGGTAACCAGATGATGAATACGGTGCAGAGCACATTACCGGAATCGAATCAGCGTAAAACCGGAAAGGCTGATATGCTTCGTGAATTGAAAGCTTTATTTGACGAAGGAATTTTAACGCAGGAAGAGTTTGAGGCAGAGAAGAAACAGATTTTGAAACAATAACTCGGTAATTTAAACATGATGAGAAGGAGAAAGAAATGAGGAAAGAGAAAATGATGAAATGCAGCCATTGCGGAGCAGATATCGCAGCGGCAGCAAAAGTGTGCCCAGTATGCGGAGGAAAAAATAAGAAGCCGATTTATAAAAAACCTTGGTTTATTGTTCTGATTATTGTTTTGCTTCTTGGAATTGGCGGTGCTGCCGGTGGCGGCGATTCTACCGACAGTACTCAGAATAATTCTAACCAGGCGGTAGAAGAAAAAGAGCCTGTAGAGCCTATTCAGGAAGAGGCAGAAAAGGAACCTGAAGTCTCTAAAGAATTCCAAAATGCTCTTGCAAAGGCTGAATCTTACTCTGAAATAATGCATATGTCTAAAAAAGCAATTTATGATCAGCTCGTTTCCGAATATGGCGAGCAGTTTTCTGAGGATGCCGCAGAATATGCAATGGAAAATTTAAAAGCTGATTGGAAAGCAAATGCTCTTGCTAAAGCAAGGGAATATCAGGATATGATGAGTATGTCGAAAGATGCGATTTACGACCAATTAGTTTCTGAGTATGGAGAGCAATTTACTGCAAAACAGGCACAATATGCAATTGACCATTTAGATGATTAATTGAAAAAATATGAATCAAAAAACAGGTCGAGGAGTCCTGTGCAATACACGGGGCTCAGCCTTCCGGCTACATAAAACTAGTGAGGCAGCCAGTGGGGAACATGGCGTAGCTTTTACTGGCAAAAGTGTGGAGATTACAGTAGAATAAGATGGTTCATGAGATGAAGAGGGCAGATGACAGGCTCTCTTCATTTATTTCATGTGTGCAACCTGTGAAATCTACCTGTGATTATTTACAAAGGTGGACAATTGTGGTAAACTAATACGGAATATCAGTAGTGGGATTATGATTTTTAGCTGAAAAAATGGAACTGTTTTCAATATATGACGGGTTGATTAGCGATTACTTCACAATTATCGTAGCGAGTTAAATAAAAAGATGTACTATTATCCGCTCAATTACAGAGAATATGTAGAGAAAATAACATCAACGTCAGTTTATTTGACTTCATGGTGTGTTGTGCATGTTTAGAGCAAGGCAACTGATGTAAAATTTGCAGAGCGTTGTTTTGTTTGCATGATGATACAAAAAAATTTGGAGTGAGGAATTATAATCAATCAATTGATGAGAGGTTAATTTGTGAATACGATAAAAGAGATAATAAAAGACCATTATGATTACCGGAAGCAATTATTCAAACTTGCCAAAGCGGAAATTATTAAGACTTATAAGGGTGCAGCTCTCGGCTGGTCGTGGGCAATGATACGACCAGCAATTCAAATCTTTGTGTTTTGGTTTGCGTTTTCTATCGGCCTCAGAAAAGGAAATCCGGTAGAAGGGTATCCTTTCTTTTTATGGCTTATTGCAGGCATGATACCATGGTTTTATATGAAAGATATGATTCAGGGCGGTTCGGCTTGTCTTAGGCGTCATACGCATCTGATTACAAAAATTAAATTTCCCATATCTACGATACCGACCTTTGTAAGCATATCTCTGTTTGTGGTTCATATTGGACTGCTTATTATAGTAATTTTAATTTATATGGCTTTTGGATATATGCCAGATATTTACTATTTTCAGTTGCCCTTCTATATGGCATTGATGTTTGTTTTCTTTACAGCATGGGGACTTTTTGCCGGAGTACTATCAGCTATGAGCAGAGATTTTCTAAATCTGGTTAAGGCGCTTACAACGGCACTATTCTGGATGAGCGGAATTCTATATGATGTTAATACAATTGAAATTAGCTGGCTTAGAACAGTTTTGCTCTACAATCCGATTACTTTAATTGATAATGGATTCCGGAATTGTTTTATCTATAAAAGGTGGTTTTGGGAAACACCGCAGGAGATGTTAAATTTTGTAATTGCTTATACGGTTATGGGATTCTTTGCAATCTGGGCATACAAAAAGCTGCGCAAAGATATTCCGGATGTATTGTAGGGGAAGTGGTTAATATGAGTAAAGTAACGATAGAGTTTAAGAGTGTTACAAAACAATATAAATTATATAAAAACGACAAGCAGCGTTTCAAGGCCATTTTTTTTAAGAAAATTAAGCCGAAGATAAAAAACGCAATTGATGATGTTTCGTTTACTATTGAAAAGGGAGAAAGTGTAGCTCTGTTTGGACGTAATGGTGCGGGAAAATCTACCCTTTTAAAGATGATTACGGGTGTTACCTACCCGACAAGAGGAGAAATCGTTGTAGATGGTAGAGTTAGCGCATTGCTGGAACTGACAGCGGGTTTTGACCCTGATTTTACTGGCAGAGAGAACATCTTTTTTCGAGGTCAGCTGCTTGGAATGGAGGATGCAGAGTTAAGGGAGTTGGAACCGGAAATCGTTAGATTTGCAGATCTGGGGGATTATATTGATCAGCCTGTCAGAACTTATTCCAGTGGTATGAAAGCCAGGCTGGGATTTGCTATCAATGCAAACATAAAGCCAGAAATATTGATTGTTGATGAGGCATTGAGCGTAGGTGATAAAGATTTTAGGTTGAAATGTAATCGAAAAATAAAAGAAATTCTTGGAGAAGGTGAGTCCACTTTCTTATTTGTAACCCACTCCACAAAGGTAGCGAAGAGTTTTTGCGAACGAGGAATTGTGCTGAAACAGGGTAAAATCCTGTTTGACGGAGAAATTCAGGATGCCATAGATTTTTATGAAACGCTTCCTGAACAGGCGCAGAAAATACAAAAACGCAAGGAGAATAAAAAAGTTTTAGATTAAAAGGAGTGATGGAACATGGCAAGACGCAAAAATGAAATATTTTCGCATAACAACAAATACGAAGGAAATATTTTTAAAAAGTTCGGAAGATGGTTTGGAAGGCTAAAGGGTTGGCAGAAAGCGATTTTTATCGCATTAATCGTGATACTTGTTACTGTATCATGTGTAGCCGGCTATGTCGTCTCAAAGCTGGACAAAATTGACCGCATAAAACTTGATGAGAAAGAATTGTCCTGCGTAGATGTGGATGGCTACATCAACATTCTGCTGTTGGGAGTCGACAGCCGGGATATGGAAGATATTCAAGGCTCTGGCGCGGATGCGATTATGATTCTCAGCATAAAGGAAGAAACTGGTGAAGTTAAACTGATGAGTGTATATCGTGATACTTACCTGAAGTTTGGCAATACAGATACTTATGGGAAAATTACAGACGCCAACAGAATCGGCGGACCTGCTATGATGATTCAGTCGCTGAATCAGGCTATGGATATGAATATCAGCAAGTTTGTTGTCGTGAACTTTAAGGCTGTATCCGACCTTGTGAATGCTGTGGGAGGTATTACCGTAGATGTGCAGGAAGAGGAAATTCAGCAGCTCAATAAATACACTATACAGACTGCTAACAATATTGGTCAGAAGACCTATAAACTGGTGGAAAGCGCTGGTGAGCAGACCATTGAAGGGGTGCAGGCTGTTTCTTACGGAAGAATACGTAAAGGTGTGGGTGATGACTATAAGCGTACAGAACGCATGAGAATTGTTCTGACCAAAGTCTTTGAGAAATTAAAGACAATGAATATCGGCAAGCTTGACGATCTTTTGGATATGATGCTGCCGCAGGTGCAGACCAATCTTTCCAACAACGATATGTTGGGACTTGCTATGCGTCTTGCAAACTTTAACATCAAAAGTGGTGCGGGATGGCCATATAATGTGACGGGCGGATTGCTGAACGGTATATCCTATGTTTTCCCGGATAATCTGGCGGAAAATACCACAAAGCTGCATCAGGAGATGTTCAATCAGCAGGATTATGTACCGTCAGATACAGTAGAGAATATCAGTGCTACAATTATCAGCAATATCAGTTCATCTGTAACCAACCAGAAACCGATTGATACAGGCGGTGCTTCACAGGAACCGGATCCAGAACCTGCGACAACGCCGAATCCAAAGCCGTCACAGAAACCGAAACCAGATCCAGAGCCGGAACCGACACCGGATCCTGAGCCAACGCCAGAGCCGGAACCGACACCGGATCCTGAGCCAACGCCAGAACCAGAGCCGACGCCGACGCCGACGCCGGATCCGGGTACAGACAGTTCACAATCATAAATGATATATAGAAAGAAGGATAGAGAAATGGCAAAAGAGAAAATTAATTTTGAAGACGAAGAGATCAAGCTTCGGTATAGACATACGACATCTCACATCATGGCACAGGCAGTGAAAAAACTATGGCCTGATGCAAAGCTGGCAATTGGACCTGCTATTGACAATGGATTTTACTATGACTTTGACATGGAACATAAACTCAATGATCAAGATCTTTTAAAAATCCAAAAAGAGATGAAAAAAGTCATTCAGGCTAACTACAAGCTGGAAAGATTTGAGCTTCCTAGAGAAGAAGCTATCAAGTATATGGCAGATAGAGATGAGGACTACAAGGTAGAACTGATTCAGGATTTACCGGAAGATGAGGTAATCTCCTTCTATCAGCAGGGCGACTTTGTCGACCTTTGTGCAGGACCACATATGGAGTCCACCGGTCAGATCAAAGCTGTGAAGCTGATGAGCGTGGCAGGTGCCTACTGGCGAGGTGATGAGCACAACAAAATGCTGCAGAGAATTTACGGAACTTGTTTCCCGACGCAGGAAGAACTGGACGAATACATCAACAGACTGGAAGAGGCAAAGAAGAGAGACCATAGAAAAATTGGAAAAGAGATGGATTTATTCGCCCTCTTTGAGGAAGGTCCGGGATTTCCGTTCTTCATGCCAAAAGGCATGATCATCAGAAACGAGCTGGAAAATTTCTGGCGTGCAGAACATCGCAAGAGAGGCTATGTAGAAATCAAGACACCGCTGATCTTAAATGAACAGCTGTGGAGAACTTCCGGTCACTGGGATCACTATAAAGATAATATGTACTTTACTAAGATTGATGAGCAGGATTATGCGATTAAGCCGATGAACTGTCCGGGTTCCTTGCTTTGCTATAAGAGAAAAATGTGGTCCTACAGAGATTTCCCGATTAGAATGGGAGAACTGGGTCAGGTGCACAGACACGAACTTTCCGGTGCGCTGCACGGATTGATGCGCGTACGTACCTTTACACAGGACGATTCCCACATTTTCATGCTGCCAGAACAGGTAAAGGATGAAATCGTAGGCGTTGCAAAGTTTATTGATGATATTTACAGTATGTTCGGTTTCAAATATCACGTAGAATTATCTACTCGTCCCGAGGATTCTATGGGAACCGATGAGGAATGGGCGACTGCGGAAGATGCGCTTCGTGAGGCGATTGCAGAGGTTGGCGTGCCATACGTAGTCAATGAAGGAGACGGTGCATTTTATGGTCCGAAGTTGGATTTCCATCTGGAAGATTCAATTGGAAGAACCTGGCAGTGCGGTACTATTCAGTTAGATATGCAGCTGCCGCAGAGATTCGACCTGACTTACGTAGGTTCCGACAATGAAAAACACAGACCGATTATGATCCACAGAGTCATCTTTGGCTCTATTGAGCGTTTCATCGGTATTTTAACTGAACACTTTGCTGGAAAATTCCCGCTGTGGCTTGCGCCAGTGCAGGTAAAACTTTTGACAGTAGCAGAAACCTTTTCTGATTATGCAAAAGAAATCGCTGCAAAGTGTGAGGAAGCGGGTCTGCGTGTAGAACTCGATCTCAGAAACGAAAAAATTGGCTATAAGCTGAGAGAAGCCAGAAACGAGAGAGTTTCCTATATCTGCGTCATTGGCGAGAGAGAAGCAGAAGCTGGCAGCTTATCTGTTCGCTCCACCAAGGTGGGTGATCTGGGCGAGATGGCCGCTGATGAATTTGTTGCAAAGCTGATAGAAGAAATTAAAACGAAGGCGATTTAATCATGTATAAAAAAGATATAAGCGATACATGGAGAGGCGGCGTATATCTTTGCACCGCTGAGGATAATCTGGAAGCAGACCTTCTGGAGTCCAAGCTTCGCAGTGAAGAGATAGTTTGCATTCGCAGGTATGAAGGCGGTGGAAACTACGTGGAGATTGTCATGGGTATTAACAGTGCACGAGGTATTGACCTTTACGTAGCCGAAGAACACCTTGAAGATGCTGCGAATATTATAGTTCCAATCGATTTAGATGACTGCGAAGAAATAGAAGGATAGTGTAAAATAAAAAAGAAACCTATATGTATTTAGCTTTGCGAGTGTGTGAAAAAAAGTTTGTAAAATGCCTACTATGGTAATTTAGCTATGATAAAACATTGAAAATTCAATGAAATTTGACTGTAATTAATATAATCTATGATGAGCAGTATGTCAAGGACTCCTTCGCAAGAGGGAGCCCTTATACCATATATGAATAGATTTCTAAATAGGCATTCGATCCTTGTATATGATGGTAAACCCACCATATATCTTGCCCCAGTTCCTAAGTGGATGTGTCCATTTCTTCGTCGCCTGAAGAGTCGCAAGTACAGTGTTTTTAGCAGCGCTTTGTCATTAGGAAATACGCTCCTTTGCTGGTTCAGCTTCTTGTACATGCTGTTTAGGCTCTCAATGACATTGGTCGTGTAAGTGACCTTGCGTATATCAGATGAAAACTTGAATATCGGTGTCAGCACGTCCCAATTTTGTACCTAGCTTTTCATTTTCAGCTTACATCATGGAGTTGATAATTCCTCCAGGAAGGTCTTTGAGTGCTTCCTGGATACCGTCAGCTGTTTTGATGTCATATCCATCAATCAAAGCGGCTATGATATTTTCTTGTTTTCATTCAGTGATTTTATCTGGTGTACATCTTTTTGTTTGCCATAAAAAATCCTCCTATGGCTACTTTGATTTTACTATAGAAGGATTTTCTTTTGCGTTTTTTACGGACTTTTTTCAAACTCTCGACTATTCAGTTATTTTGGTTTCCAGAACCTAAACTTTTTCTCCATCGGGGTTTGAAGGTGTTGCTGGCTTACTAATCTTAGATAATATTTTAATGTCTAAATATTCCCACTGGGTATGGTAGTCTTTGCCATTAATGTCTTTGAGACCTCGAATCTTGTAATAATATCTGTACCCCTTTTTCAGGTTGGAGGCATTAATGAATCTGCACTTTTCGGTAGAACCAAGCTTGCGGTAGCCAGAGTCAAATTTGGTAGATTTCCAGATCTGATAGCTGTCTGGTTTTATGTTAATCGGCTTTTTCAGTTGCCAAGTTAAAACAACCTTATCTTTTTTGCCTTTAACTTGTGCGATTTCGCCAATAATATGCTGATTGTGGATCGCCTTAATCTGTTCCATGATTTTATCAGTCGGCATTTTTTTAGCGCTGATATTAAATAGAACACGCCAAGTATTAATACCGATTTTTCCAGTGGTTGTAATTCCATTGACATGTTGGAAGTTTTCTACTGCTTCGGTTAGAGCAGCACTATAAATGCCATCAATGGAGCCGTTGTAGTAATCTAGTTCTTTAAGGCGTTTTTGTACTGCTTGAATGTATGAAAAGTATATGGCATCGTTTCTACCCTCATATAAATAATAGCAATAGCTGTTTGGATTCAACTCAAATCTGATTTCATAATTATGAAAATCAGGATTCGTACAGTAGCCAGATGAATTTGAGGTTAGCTTTTTGCCACCTCCGTTATAAATTCCGCTGGCTTTATATCCGATGTCAGCCTTGAAAATCACTTCTAATTTTTTTGTATTTTTAGCATCATACTTTAGCTGAAAGGCACCGTTGTTGCCAGCATAAATATGAATATTTTTGTGATTTGCATATAATCGAGCATCTTTGAGCCTGTTATCTGTTGTAATATTGGCAGTTTTCAACTGTTTTGTATTTTCTAGGCTTATAGATTTGAGATTGTTGTTATAAAGTCGTATAGTTTCAAGATTCGGACAGTTGCTTAAATCTACATGCTCCAGTTTATTATGATGCATGGAAAATAGTTTTAGCTCTTTGAAACCAGAGAAATCAGCGCTTCCCTGAAAACCTTTATTACTCCATTGAATTTGAGATGTTTTTCCGTAGGCGTTGGTCATGAAATTGGCTTTAAAACCATCTCCCCAAGTAGTTTTATCCCACTGTGTATAGTTACTGTTCATGATTTTCCCATTCGATAGATTACCGGTTTTTGCATTCAAAAATGCAGCAAGTTTACTAATTTCATATTGATCGGTAATCAGATATCCAAATCGTTTCTCGGGATAGATGTTGTGATAAATATGAGAAACTGCAATCTGCTCATCGGAGGGATCAAAAAAAGTATAGCTACATAATCCATAATACTGCCATTCTCCGGTGTTTTTGTTGTACTTGTTACTTGTGCCGATAGTTGGGTCGATGAAAATCCATCTACCGTCTACATATGACTCTACCCACCAATGATCTTTTTTTCCAATGTTCTGTTCAGTTTCCCAGTTATTGAGAGGAGAGGAAGCTCTGTGACCAAAAACGAATCTAGTCGGAATGCCTTGTGCTCTTGCCAGAGAAAGGAAGATGGCAGCATATCCTTGACAGGTGGTGGCTACAC
Organism: Anaerotruncus sp. 80; assembly: GCF_009936115.1. Taxonomy (NCBI): domain Bacteria; kingdom Bacillati; phylum Bacillota; class Clostridia; order Eubacteriales; family Oscillospiraceae; genus Anaerotruncus; species Anaerotruncus sp. 80. The sequence goes on along the minus strand of NZ_QWES01000008.1, from coordinate 121,216 downwards.
GCCCCTGATTGTCACTGTTTGCACTAGGAATTTTGTTGACATGATTATATAAATTGTCATAAGGATTTGCATATTGGAACGAATGTGTGATATAAGCAATAGTATCATAGTAGAATTCTCCTGCCACATATTCGTAAATTTTCAGCAGTTTGTCATAATCGCTGATGGCATCTGCGGTGATCAGATCCGACATTTCGCGCATAAAATGAATTTTGTATGGCGTCATTTCCTTATAGACGTTGGTTGATGGGATTTTTAGTGTAAACCTGATATCTGACAGAGTTTCATCTAAGTACCAGTCTGTCTGATAGGAGGCACCGATATCTTTTATACGTTGATTTTCGACCATAATATCATCGTATCTATAAATCTCAGGCGTTCCCTTGGTTAGATTAAAAACCAGATTTCTATATAAACCGCCATTGTTCGGATGCCTTTCATAAACGTCGTTTTCATCTTGAATGCGGGAGATATATAGGAAATATTGTCCATCTTTAATTTTCTTTTTAGAAAAGTCGATGGTTTGTGTAAAACCATAAATAGGTTGACCACTTGCTGTTTGATCCACATTTTGGGCTGCAGTGAAGGTATCCAAATTTGTAAAACATCTTTTAGGAACGACCCCATAAAGTGCGATGCGAAATTGTACTGCAGGCAGCATGGTTTTGAATTCTATAATCATTTTTTTCCCTTTGACCGTTGCTTTACAGTAATCATTTTCCATAGTGGCGCTGGATTGAAAGGATTTTGAGGTATGTGGCTTTTCTACAGTGTCTTTTGCTGCGGCGAATCCACTGGTTGGGAAAAGGAAGGTTAGAATTAGTGAAAATATTAAAATGACAATGAGTAAAAAAGGTTGTTTTTTCTTAAATGTTTTCAATTTTTCCTCCTTTAAATCTTATTAAGCTTTAATAGCTGATTTTCCAGGGTGTAATTGATTGTATTAGAAGCGGCGCAGGCGGAGGAATAAGCGAATTGTAAGTTGTAGCCTCCTGTTGCACCGTCGATATCAAGGACTTCTCCTATGATAAAAAGACCTGGATAACGGCTACATTCCATGGTTTTACAGTTTATTTCTGAAAGGGCAATGCCACCTGCTGTAACCATGGCTTTTTGGTAACCTCCCGGCGAGGTGACTGTAAAAGTGTCTGCAGTAAGCTTTTCTGCAATGGCTTTGGGTTTCTCACAGGTCACAGCGATGACCTCTTTCAAAAAACTTTTTGGCAGCTTTAGTTCATTTGCAAGCAAATTAATAAGCTGTTTGTTGCGGTTTTGCATTACATAATTTATTTTATCCAGAATCTCAGTTTTTTCACTTGGATATAAATAGTTTAACACAATTTTGTCGTTTTTTGTGATAACTTTGGAAAAATTTAAAATTAAAGGACCGGAAAAATTTTCATGAGTGAAAAGCAGCGGTCCGTTTCCACGCGTACAGAGCTTTCCATTTCGCCAGATGGAAAGACCAGCATTTTTAAAGGAAATTCCAGATAAATTGCTGTAGGGATAGGAAGCGACATTGACCGGTGTCAGAGCAGGGCGCAAGGGTGCTAAATCAAGACGCGGCTGATCTTCTTTTTGGTTTTCTGTCAACACTTTAAATATGGATCCATCAGAGCCGGTTTGAGGGAAAGAGCGACCACCGGCAGCAATTACCAGATTTTTACACAGGTAAGAATCTGCATTTGTGCAGACCTGCCATAAACTGTTATGCTGTACAATAGAAGTAACCGATGAATTGTACAGGATAGAAAATCCGTTTTCACGGCCTTTGCGAAGCAGCATATCGCGAATGTCTTTTGCTCTCATAGATTTTGGAAAGATTTTTCCATCTTCCCGTTCCCAGGTGGGCACATCGTTTTTACACAAAAAATCCTGCAGATGCAGGTTATTGTATTTATAAAGGCAGCTTCTGATTTTGCTGCCGTTTTTTCCGTACATGGAAATAAAGTTTTTGATGGAGCCGCTATGGGTAATGTTGCACTGACCAGCGCCGCTCATCAATAGTTTGGTGCCGGGCTTTTTTGTCTTTTCTAAAATCAGGCCGTTTATTTCAGTGGGAAAAGCGGCACTGCAGAACAGGCCTGATGCGCCAGCTCCGACAATAATACAATCGTAAATCATGAAGGGAAGTATCCTTTCTCTTCTAGTCTAACAGAAATTATAACGTAGTTTGGGGTATGCGTCAACAGTCGGAATACATGCGATTAAAAATATGTAAAATATGTAAAAAAATAGTTGAAGAATGCGCCAGAATTCTGTATAATGAGAATAGAGTTGCTGGCATTTTCGAAATTAAAAATCATTTTACAGAAAAAAGTAAAATAAGAATCAAAAAAAGGAAAATCGTCATGTTAAATTGGTTAAAAACTAATTTATATCTGGATTTTTCTTTTACGAAGGCGAGAACTTCTACTTTTCTTGACTAAAAGTAGAAGTTGTCAGAGCTCAGGAGCAGTATTTATCATTTGAGAAAGGAATTTTAAGAAGTTAAAGAAATTGTTTTGCATTTTTTTCTAAAATAAAGGGAGGAGTTCTGCAAAATATTTTTTTCTTTGAAAGAGAGGTGTTGTAATGTGCTGTTTAATAGTCAGGAATGTGTGAAGCGAGATTTGAATTTACAAAAAAATACATTGAAACGGTATAAAGAGCAGTTGAAAAAATTGCCGAAAGGCTCTTTATATGCCAGTGAGAGAAACGGAGTAAAGTATTATACGAAGGTTACTAACTTCCGCGGAAAAAAGAGAAGTGTGTACTTGGGAAAGGAAACAAATCCACAGGTGCAGCTTTTACAGAAGAAGTATTACCTGCGTAAAGCGATTCAGGCGATGGAGTCTAATATTTCCTTGATGGAAAAGTTTTTAAATGGTTATCAGTCCATTGACCCCAATGTTTTGCAGAAACAGTTTCCGAAGGCATATCAAAGTTTGCCACAGTCTTGCTTTGATACAGCGGGGGTATTTAACTTGGATAGATGGGGAAGTGAGTTTTACGTAAAGTCAACAAGCAGGTCGGAGAACCTTTTGAATTCTACAAAAAAAGGCGATAAAGTGCGCTCTAAATCAGAGGTTATTATTGCCAATGCAGTAGCAGCACGAGGCCTGCAGTATCGCTATGAAGAAGTTACATATATTAATGGGTATAAGAAAGCACCAGACTTTAAAGTTATAGACCCGAGAACAGGAAGAATCATCTACTGGGAACACCTTGGACTGATTACAGATATGGAGTATCTAAAACAGGCGCTTTTTCGTATTGCAGACTATATTAGAGATGGTATAGTTCCAGGTGTAAACCTGATTTTGACCTTTGACGATGCGGAGAATCACATTGATTCTCTGATGATTGAAAGAACGCTGGATTTGTGGTTCGGCGCAGCGGCGTAGAGACTGCAGCATGTAGATGTCTGGGGCAAAAAATAAAATTTAATGTCAAGGGAAAACCCTTGACACCCGGTGCCTGATATGGTAAAGTAATACGGTGTTAAGGAATCAGCCTTGACATTTGACTGGATTTTCATCTCAAAAAGAGGGGAAGGAATGATAGATAAGATTACAGAAGCTAGTCTTTTATATGATTTTTACGGACAGCTTCTTACAAAGCGCAAACAGGATGTAATGCGCCTTTATCATGAAGAAAATTTCTCATTAGCAGAGATTGCAGAGGAGTTTGGCATATCGAGAGCTGCCGTTTACGACTCCTTGAAGACAGCGGAGAAATCCCTCAGAGAGTACGAGGATAAGCTGGGACTGGTTAGCAAATTTATGAGATCCAGCGAGGCAATCGTCCGTATTGACCAGATGATTTGTGACTTGACAGTGAAGTATCGGAAGCAGACGGATTTGGTTGAAAAATTAGAAGAGATTAAGTCTGTTATTAACAGTTTGGAGGATGCTTAAGAAATGGCATTTGAGAGTTTATCGGATAAATTACAGAATGCGTTTAAGAAGCTGAAGGGCAAGGGAGTCCTGACAGAAGCTGATATAAACGATGCAATGCGGGAAGTGAAGCTGGCGCTGCTGGAGGCAGATGTCAACTTCAAGGTTGTAAAAGGCTTCGTAAACGATGTAAAAGAAAAGTGTCTGGGCACCGAAGTGCTGGAAAGTCTTACGCCGGCGCAGCAGATTATTAAGATAGTCAATCAGGAACTTGTGGAACTGATGGGAGGAACCGGCAGCAAGCTGACCTATTCGCCATCGGGTTTTACTACCATCATGATGGTTGGTCTGCAAGGTACGGGTAAAACTACCACCTGCGGAAAACTGGCAAACTATCTGAAACAGCATGGTAAGAAACCGATGATGTGTGCATGTGACATTTACAGACCGGCCGCAATCGACCAGCTGGAGGTTGTAGGAAAATCAGTGAATACGCCGGTATTCACCATGCGTGACAGTAAGGAACCTGCAAAGATTGCGCTGGCAGCAAAGAAAGAGGCCGAAAAAAAAGGTTTCGATGTCCTCATTGTCGATACCGCAGGTCGTCTGCAGATTGACCAGGCGCTGATGGATGAGCTTGTGGACATCAAAGGCGAAGTGAAACCTCATGAGATTTTACTGGTAGTAGATGCGCTGACCGGTCAGGATGCAGTTAACGTAGCTGAAGGTTTTAACGAAAAGCTGGGTGTAGATGGAATTGTCATGACCAAGATGGATGGCGATTCTCGCGGTGGTGCAGCCCTTTCTGCAAAGAAAGTAACCGGCAAGCCGATTAAGTTCATGGGCGTGGGCGAAAAATTCGACGCGCTGGAGCCGTTCCATCCGGAACGAATGGCGAGCCGAATTCTGGGTATGGGTGATATGCTTTCACTTATTGAGAAAGCAGAGCAGGCTTTTGACCAGGAAAAAGCTGAGAAACTGGAAGAGCGACTGAAGAAAAATCAGTTTACCTTAGAGGATTTTCTGGATCAGATGGGGCAGGTTAAAAATATGGGTGGTATTGGAAAAATCTTGGAGATGATGCCGGGTGTAAGTGCAGCTCAGATGAAAGGCGTGGACCTTGAAGAAAGTGAGAAGGAATTCCGTCAGATGGAAGCCATCATACAGTCTATGACGATTGAGGAAAGACAGAATCCAAATATTTTAAACGCCAGCAGGAGAAAGAGAATTGCAGCAGGCTGCGGACAGCCGGTTAGCAAGATTAACAACCTGATTAAGCGTTACGAAGAAATGAAGAAGATGGTAAAACAGCTTTCAAACCCGAAAGCCATGAAGAAAAATAAGTTATTTAGAGGTTTATTTTAAACTCTGACATAAAAGCAAAAGAATTATCATAAAAGGAGGAACAGAAAATGGTAAAAATCAGATTAAAGAGAATGGGTGCACACAAGAAACCTTTCTATAGAGTGGTTGTTGCTGACTCTCGCAGAGCTAGAGACGGTAAATTTATCGAAGAAATCGGTTACTACAATCCTCTGACAGAGCCACCTACAATCAAAATCGATGATGAAAAAGCAAAGACTTGGTTATCCAACGGTGCGCAGCCTACAGATGTTGTAAAAGGCCTGTTTAAGAAGTCTGGCATCATTGAATAAGAAAGCGGTGAGACGACGTGACTAAATTAGTTGAATCAATTGCAAAATCGCTGGTTGAACATCCGGATTCTGTTGTAGTGACAGAAACAAAGGACGATCAGGGCAGTGTTTTGCAGCTTCAGGTTGCAGCTGATGATATGGGGAAAATTATTGGCAAACAGGGAAGAATTGCCAAGGCGCTCCGCACTGTTGTCAAGGCTGCCGCCACAAAGCAGAACAAGAAAGTAGTAGTAGAAATCGTTTCAGAAGACGAATAATATTGCTGACAAAATCGGGCACATGGATTTACCTGTCAGGTATTTTCATGTGCCTGAAATAGTATTAGGAGAAAAATGGAAAAAATTAAAATCGGACGTGTCGTTAATGCGGTAGCGCTTCGCGGAGAAGTTAAAGTCTATAATTACTCCGGTTACAAAGAGCGCTACGAGGAATTGACACGAATTATCGTCGATGATAAAGAATATGAAGTTGAAAAAGTCAGGTATCAGCAGCACATGGTGATTTTGAAGCTTTCTGGTATAAACGACAGAAATGCAGCCGAGTCGCAGAAGACAAAGGACGTTTATATCACAGAAGATGACCTGTTAGAGCTGCCGGAGAATACCTTTTATATAAGAGATTTGATAGGCCTTGCAGTAGAGGATGTGGACAGCGGAAAGCAGCTGGGAAAGCTGAAGGACGTTCTGCAGCCTTCTAGTCAGGATGTCTACGTGGTGGAGCTTGCCGGCGGCGGTCAGATTATGATTCCAGCGGTCAGCGAGTTCATCAAGGAAGTGAATCTGAAAGAGGGCGTTATTTCTGTACATCTGATAGAGGGGATGATTCCGTAATGAAAATCAATGTATTGACGCTGTTTCCTGAAATGTTTTCTGCTGTAACGGGAAGCATACTTGGAAGAGCCTGCGAAAAGGGTATTTTGGAATTTCGGTTCATCAATATCCGTGATTTCAGTCAGGATAAGCATAAGAAAGCAGATGATTATACCTTCGGCGGAGGTCCAGGGCTTCTGATGCTGGCAGACCCCATCTTTGGCGCATTAGAACATATCGACGCAGATAAAGATAGAGACAAAAAGAAGCTGCTCTACATGTCGCCTCGCGGCAAGGTGCTGGATCAGACAAAAATTGAAGAACTTGCAGCTGAAAAAGAAATTACCATCCTTTGCGGTCATTACGAGGGAGTTGACCAGCGGGTGCTGGATTACTGGCAGATGGAGGAGGTTTCTATCGGTGATTATGTATTGACTGGTGGGGAACTGGCAGCTATGGTGCTGATGGATTCTGTCGCCAGACTGGTACCGGGTGTTTTACCACGGGAAGGATCCGCAACAGAAGAATCTATTTACAGCGGGCTTTTAGAGTATCCCCAGTATACCAAACCGAGAGACTATCGAGGCATGGAGGTGCCGGAAATTTTACTCAGCGGCAATCACAAATTAATCGATTTGTGGAGATTTGAAGAGGCGCTCCGGCTGACAAAGGAAGTTCGTCCCGATTTATTTGAAAAATTTGTGAGAAACCGTGAAGATTTGACAAAAGATGAACGAAAGGTATTGGAAAAAATACTGAAATGATGTAAAATATTTTTATGAAAAAGATTAGAAAAAGTCCAATTGTATTATTTATGCTGGCGCTGATTTTGCTGTATGTGATTATCTACATTGTACCATCAGTAACAGGGGCGCTGGTGTCTTCTTATATCGTTGAATACGGCGAGCTTAAGGTCGCCGATGAGGTGACCGGATATCTGGTTCGCAACGAACAGGTTTATACCGCAGGGACAACAGGTACCGCCAATCGGTATATTGATAACGGCACCTTGGTGCGCAAAGGCACTACAGTGATGGAAATAACCGGAGGGGCGGATGGTGAAATTGATGATAAGTTTTCGCAGATTGTGGACAGGCTGGGAGACGATGCAATTCTCACCAGTGATTATGCGGCTACAAAGGGCGGCGTTATCAGCTATTACGCCGATGGCTACGAAAGACGTATTCGCCCGAACAATATGAAAAACGGCGGATATAGCTACTACAGCAAGTTGAGTCAGGACAGCGTGCAGAACTTGCAAAGAGATACAGTTGTAAGAGGAGAGCCGGTTTTTAAAGTTGTTGATAGAACTAAGTGGTATATCGTGACTTTCGTACCTAAAGACCATGGGGCACGTTACAAAACCGGACAAGATGTCATAGTCGAATTTGAAGATGGAACTGTAGACGCAGAGGTGCACAGCGTAACAGCAGATGTAGATGGCGAACATACCAGAGTTATATTGGCATGCAGCAATTACTACGAAAAATACATGCAGATGCGTGCATGTCCGGTGACACTGGTTACTTATGAGGAGAGAGGGCTTCTTGTCGAAAACAGCAGCATCACCAAGGAAAATGGACAGCTGGGGGTTTTTGTTAAAAAGAAGACCAGCGGCTCTGACTTTGTGCCAATAAAAGTGTATGCGACTGACGGTGTTCGCTCACTGGTAGCTGACACATTCTTTGACGATGCAGAAACAGGCAAACGGTACGATACTGTAGAAATCTACGATGAAGTGCTGAAAGAGCCAAAAAATTAAAAAACTTAAACAAAGGCAGGTGCTTAAAATATGTCGATCAAGTCAAATATCGAGTATATTCAGGAGCTGAAGACAGCTGCGGCCGAAAAATCCGGCAGAAGTGGAAGTGATGTGCTGCTGGTGGCAGTTACCAAGCTGCATGGAGCAGACGAAATCAATGAGGCTATCGATGCAGGTATTACAGATATCGGTGAGAATAAAGTTCAGGAAATCATGGACAAATATGAAAAAGTAAAACCTGTTCGCTGGCATTTGATTGGACATTTACAGACAAATAAAGTAAAATATATTATTGATAAGGTGTCCATGATTCATTCCGTGGATTCACTAAAGCTTGCCAGAGAAATTGACAAGCGGGCAGCGCAGCACAATTTGACTATGGATATTCTAGTACAGGTCAACTCTGCCGAAGAAGAATCCAAATTTGGCATCACTACCGAAGAAACGGATCAGTTGATTCTAGACATTGCTAATCAGTGCCCGAATATCAGAATTAGGGGCCTGATGTGTATTGCCCCTTATGAAGAGGATCCAAATGATGCAAGGGCATACTTTTCAGAAGTAAAGCAAATTTATGATAAGTACGCAGGTAGCCAGGAAGGGAGAATTGACTTCCAGTATTTGTCTATGGGCATGACCAATGACTTTGAAGTAGCCATAGAAGAGGGTTCGAATTTAATCAGAGTCGGGACTGCCATTTTCGGGTATCGTGACTATCGAAGTGAAGAAAAATAATAAAACAAATATAATTTAGGAGGAAAACAATATGGGTTTTGCAGATTCAATCAAGAAGGTAATCGGAATCGAAGAATTAGATGACGATGAAATGATTACAGAAGAAGAAGTTAATGCAGCGAAAGAAAAGCTTGCAAAGGAGCCAAGACGTTCCTTTGTAAGTGAGACAACAGTGCTGCCAGAGAAGAAGTCGAGCGTTTCTCAATCCAAACCAAGCGAAAAGCGCTTCTCTGTAACAGGTACCAGCGCATTTAAACTGGTTCTCATCGAACCAAAAGCTTTTGAAGAATGTCCGAAACTTGTGGACAGCCTGAAAGGCAGAAGACCTATTATTATCAATTTAGAGAAATTAGAGACAGAAGTTGCAAGAAAGATTTTCGATTTTATGAGTGGTGCAACTTATGCCCTTAACGGAAATGTGCAGAAAGTAGCAAACAATATTTTTATCTTTGCTCCAGAAAACGTAGGTATTTCCGCCGCTTCTGATGATAGAACCGCCTTTGAGTTTGGTGCGGAAGAAAAGAGTCCCTGGAGGTAAATAAATTTGGCTATTGTTTTAATAAGAGCAATTTACTGGTTTGCACAGATTTTAACTATGGCTCTTGTCGTAAGAGCACTGCTGAGTTGGTTTGCAACAAATCCTTATTCAGCCGTAGGAAAGATTTATCAGTTTTTAACTAAGCTGACGGAGCCTATTGTAAATCCTTGCAGACAGCTTCTTTATAAGCTGAATATCAACACAGGCATGCTGGATTTTTCTGTGCTTCTAGCGTTCTTTCTCATCGAGATTGTAGCAAATCTTCTAGTGAAACTGGTATTAATCGTTCTTTAAGAAAAATCGGGAGGTAGAGATATGATTACTCCACAGGAAATCGAAACAAAAGAATTTTCTAAATCAATGAGAGGATATAATGCAGAGGAAGTCGATGAATTTCTGGATATGATTATCCTTGACTTGCAGCAGCTGATGGACGAAAACGCACGGCAGCAGAAGACCATCAAGAGCTTAGAAGCAGATTTAAGTCAGTATAAACGTTCAGAGACATCTGTCCTGAATACTTTGGAGTCTGCTAAAAAACTGATGAACGATATCTCTGAGAGCGCAGAAAAGAGAGCAGAGATTATCATCAGAAATGCGCAGCTGGATGCTGAGACCATTCAGAGAGAAGCACGAGACTCTGTGTCCAAGCTGACTGAAGAGGGTGAGAAACTTAAATACAGACTAAGTACATTCAGAGAACGCTACAGAAAGCTTCTTGAAGATCAGCTTAGCCAGATTGAAGGCTCCAGCGAAGAACTTTTTGCGGAGCTTGAAAGAGAGTTTATGCCTGCTTCAATGGAGGAGACAATTGCCCCGAAAGCACCGGCAAGACCAGCGCAGTCACCAATGCAGAGTAATCCGGAACCAGCAATGCCACCTTTGCAGAAAACACAGGTGCGTTCCAAGATGGATTCCAGAGATACCATGGTAATCGGCGGTGAGAAATCTTTAGAAGAGATGCTGATGGAAGACCTGCAGAGCAGGCGAAATGAAGAAACGACCCAGGTAAACAGTGACATGTTTAAAACCAGAGTCATCAAATAAGTAAGAATTAGGAGGCGGGGCACATGTGTTGCCCCGTAATTTGTCATGAGATATTATATATTAGCCTGCTTGCTTGTTATAGCAGATCAGCTTTGCAAGCTGCTGGTACGTACCCGAATGTATCTGGGAGAGTCTGTCAGTGTTGTTGGGGATTTTTTTAGATTGACGTATATTCAGAACCGAGGTGCTGCTTTTAGCATGTTCAGCGGTCAAAAAGTGATTTTAATCTTGATTCCGCTATTGGTAGTAATCGCAGCCATTGTGATTCTTCATAGAAAAAAAGGAGAACATTTCAGTTTATACCTTGCGTGGAGCATGATTCTGGCAGGAGGCATCGGCAATTTGATTGACCGCATAGCTTTGGGCTATGTGACGGATATGCTGGATTTCTCTATTTTCCCGCCGGTGTTCAATATCGCGGATATTGGTGTGACAGTGGGGTGCGGCGTATTGGTATTATATGTGCTGGCTGGAGACAAATTAAAGAGCAGGAAGTCGTGAGAAAGAAGATGGAAGAAAAAATCCAATACGAGTTTGATATAGAAGAAAAGCTGCAGGGCAGTCGAATTGATTCTGCGTGTGCGCAGGTACTTTCGGGAATGTCGAGGAGTTTTATTCAGAAGCTTTTTGAGAAAGGCAATATCTCGGTAAACGGAGAAATCTGCATTTCAAAAAAATATAAAGTAAAGTTTGGCGATAGAATTAAAATTGCTATACCGGAGCCGACAAAACTGGACATTTGCGCTGAGGATATTCCTCTGGACATAGTTTATGAAGATGAAGATGTTCTAGTTGTCAATAAGCCAAAGGGCATGGTAGTTCATCCGGCTGTAGGCAATTATACGGGAACTTTGGTTAACGGAATTATGTTTCACTGTGGGGACAGGCTATCATCAATTAATGGGGTTGTAAGACCGGGTATCGTGCACAGGATAGATAAGGACACCAGCGGACTTTTGATGATTGCCAAAAATGATGCTGCTCACGAGTCCCTGTCAAAGCAGTTAGCAGACCATACTATCACCAGAGCCTATCAGGCACTGGTGTATCATAACATAAAAGAAGATGAGGGGACAGTGGAGGCTCCTATCGGCAGAGACCCGGCAAATCGTCTCAGACAGGCGGTGACCGATTTGGACCACGGAAAGAGGGCAATTACGCACTACAAGGTACTGGAACGTTTTGGAAATTTCACGCTAATTGAGGCCAGACTGGAAACGGGACGAACTCATCAGATAAGGGTTCATATGGCGCATATTAAGCATCCCTTGGCAGGGGATATGGTATACGGACCGAGGAAAAGTGCAGTCAAGCTTCCACCTGATTGCAGTGGACAGGTGCTTCATGCTAAGGTGTTAGGATTTGTGCATCCCAGGACGGGAGAGTATATGGAGTTTGAAAGTTCTCTTCCCAGGTACTTTGAAGAGTTACTCGCCAAATTGAGAAAGGAATAGAAAATGGCAAAAATTTCAATGAAGCCCGGAACTATGCTAAATCCAGTACCGGCGGTATTAGTAACTTGCGGTGACAGTCTTGCGACAAACATTATAACCATCGCATGGACAGGGATTATTAATTCGGATCCGCCAATGACTTATGTGTCAGTGCGGAAGTCCAGATATTCCCACCATTTGATTTCTGAATCTGGCGAATTTGTCATAAACTTAACGACAGAGGAACTTGCGAAGACGACAGACTTTTGCGGTGTCAAATCGGGGCGCGATGTGAACAAGGCTTTGGAGATGGAAATTTCTTTGACAGCGGCGGACCATGTGTCTTGTCCGATGATAGAGCAGTCGCCTGTGAATCTGGAATGTAAAGTGGTGGAGGTAAAGGAATATCCGACTCACGATATGTTCATTGCAGAGATTGTAGGTGTTCATGCAGAGGAAGCGCTTTTCGATGAAAAGGGAAAGCTGTGTCTGGAGCGGGCAGGACTTCTGTGCTATAGTCACGGTGAATACTTTGGTCTGAAAAAGGAGCCTTTGGGTAAGTTTGGCTATTCAATTATGAAAGCGAAGACCCGAAAGCGGATTAACAGAGAAAGAATGGAGACTAAAAAGAAGGCCGGATACAGGTATGGGAAAAAGAGGAAGAAAGGCTGAGTGCCTTGCGGCAGTCAGCCTTGTAAGCTTGCGCCCAGCCAGATGTGCCTTTCGTTCGTGTTTGAAATCAAACTGCGATATTTTGCGGTAAGAGTGGAACTTGTACGTCAGCTAATCTAAAGTTTTTGGTTACATTTGATGTATTTAACACAATCTTCACACACATATCCGCCTTTAAATGTTGTGTTGTGATAGATGTTTCCGCAGAGGGAACAGTATTTTTGTATCATGCTAACGCCTCCTTCTAAAGCACGAGGCAAAGTGCAGCTTACAAAGCTACTGTAGACGATTTTTTTCAAAAAAACAAGGGGGATGTCGGATTTTGACACTTTTTTGTAGGATTTTGATACTTTTTTGTAAAGGAGCGTAAATCATGTACGAAAATTTTGCATTTCCAGAGAGAGATAAGGCGGTGACAGGATATCATTTTTCCTGTGAGAATCCGTCTCATGTGCTTTGCCTGATTCACGGAATCGGAGAGCATGCAGGTCGTTATAAGAGAATGGCACGGATTTTAGCAGAAAAGGGGATAGCTATCGTGTCTATGGATTTACGAGGTCATGGTATTTCAAGTGGTGTGCGTGGTGATACTGCGCCGAGAAGAGAAGTACTTGCCGATGTGGATGCGTTGATTATGCGGGCGAAGACACTTTATCCAGGACTTCCTATCACGCTTTATGGACACAGTATGGGAGGAAATATCGGTCTTGACTATATGATGCGCGGAAGCAAAAATTACATTCCCGCGAAATATATTATTTCTGCGCCGTGGATTAAGCTGGTGATGTCTGTGCCCGGACCACTGCTTCCGTTGATTCGTACTGCCGCAAAGATAGCGCCGAAAGCGACTATCAGTCAGAATATCGATGAGAAGGATCTTGGGAATCCAGACTATGTAAAACCTTTTAAGAAGGATCCGTTGGTACATTCCAGAATTTCTCTGCGTTGTGCTGTGGACGGTTTTGATATTGGTACTGCCATTTATAAGGGGAGTCACCCAGATAATGGAGGAGCAGCGGATAAACCTTTTCTTTTGATGCACGGTGACGCAGATAAAATCTGCGACGTGGAGGGAAGCAGAAGGCTTGCTGCGAGACTTTCTCAGCGAGAAAACTTTACTTATGTGGAGTGGACGGGGTATTGTCACGAAATTCACAACGGAGGAAAAGAGGATACAGGAGAGGCAGTAATAGAAAAGATAGGACAGTTTATTGTAGAATAGGGGTAAAGACATGAATGAAGAAAACACAAAGGTATTGATGGATGAATTGCTTGCAGCTCATGACGGCGATCCGAAGAAAGTGCTGCAGGAGTATGATATTTTGATGATGCGTTATGATTCTGCGATTAGAGAGGTTAGGACAAAGCTGCAGATTCTAAACGATGAGCTTTCGCTGGCACAGCAGAGCCCGATTTCATCCATTACTGCAAGACGAAAAAAGACATTCAGTATTTTAGAAAAGCTGCAGAGACAGGGATTTCCGGTATCGCTGCAATCCATTGAAGAAAACTTAAATGATGTTGCAGGAATCAGAGTGATTTGCTCCTTTCTCGACGATATCTATAATGTGGCGGACATGCTGAAGGCGCAGGATGATTTAAAGGTCATTCAGATTAAGGACTATATCAAGAATCCAAAGCCAAACGGCTACCGAAGCTACCATATGATTGTGGAAGTGCCTGTTTTTTTCTCCAACGAAAAAAGACCTATGCGGGTTGAAATACAGATTCGGACAGTAGCGATGGACTTTTGGGCTACCTTGGAACACAGGATTAAGTACAAGCAGGATATTCCGAATCAAGATGAAATTATTGAGGAACTGAAACAGTGTGCGGATACGATTTCCCAAACTGATGAGAGAATGCTCAGTATTCGTGAGAAAGCCAGAGTATAAATTTTGTTTCCGAAAAGTAAAGGAGTATAGCATGATTGGAATTGGCATTGATACCGGCGGTACCTGTACCGATGCAGTAGTTTTGAATACCGACGGAAATCAGGTATTGTCTTTCAGCAAGACGCTGACGACGAAAGGAGATTTAAAAGAGGGCATTTTGAAAGCGCTGAGAGGTCTGGATGAAAATCTCGTTAAACAGGCGGAGTATCTGTCTCTATCTACGACTCTTGCAACAAATGCCTGTGTCGAAGGCAAGGGCGGTCGTGCTAAACTGGTGCTGATCGGTGTAAAACCACAGATGATTGCGAGGATGCAGGGAATCTATGGGCTTCCGCCGGTTTCAGAAATTTGCTTTTTAGAAGGAGATGCTGCTACTGTTGATAAAGGAACGCCTCTTCCGGACTGGGAGACTTTTCGAGAGACTGTCAAAGAAACCTTTCGTGAGTTTGACAGTGTCGCAATTGTGCAGATGAACGCCAAATACAATGACGGCCAGTTTGAAAAGGAAGCAGAAGCTATCATTGGTGAAGTGCTTTCTGTACCTTGTGTGCGTGGATACGATCTTTATCAGGAGCTGAACGTGCAGAAACGAGCAGCGACAGCGCTGCTCAATGCCAGATTGATTCCTGTTATGGAGAATTTCTTTGATTCCATTGACCGATCTCTGTCGGAACTGGGGCTATCTCTGCCGATTCAGGTCGTCAAAAGCGACGGCAATATTATGAGCAGAGACTATGCCATGGGAAGGCCGGTAGAAACTTTGCTCTGCGGTCCTGCTGCCAGCATTATCGGGGCTATGGAGCTTTCTGACAAAAAAGATGCCTTGATTGTGGACATGGGCGGGACTACCAGCGATGTTGCCCTTTTAAAAAATCGAGTGCCAGTGACAAGTGATGCAGGTATTTCTATCGGAACTTGGAAGACTATGGTTAAAGGGGTCACCATTGATACCTTTGCGTTAGGTGGCGATAGTGCGGTGGAATACGAAGACAACAGCCTTTATCTGGAGAAACGACGTATTGTACCTCTCTCCATGGCGGCAGCTCAGTTTCCAAGGATTCGGGAAAAGCTGACGGAGCTTAATGCTGGTTTTGCGACCTACAGCTATCCTGCCAATCAGTTTTTTATGCTGGTAAATCGGCCTAAGAATATGGAAAAGTATACCAATAACGAGCAGAAGCTGATTGAAGCGCTGGCAGGACAGCCTTTGATGTTCAGTGAAGCAGCAGAAGCAGTAGGGGTGAGTCCGTATGTGTTTAGAAGCAAGCGTCTTGAGGATGAAGGCGTAATCATCAGGTGCGGTGTAACACCGACTGACGTTATGCATATTTGCGGCGATTATGATGCTTACGATGTGGAAGCGGCAAAACAGGGTGTGATATATCTCTGCAATGCAACGAAAAAAGATTTTGATACAGTTTGCAGGGAAATTTATGACTTGGCGAAAGCAAGACTTTACAGCAGCCTTACCGGTATTTTTATGAAATATGAGACAGACGGCAAGCTTTCTTATGAAGATGAGGCGGCTGTTGAAAAGTTGGCGGCCTATATCTTTAAACAGAGACAGAGTGGTGCAAAGTTCATGCGACCGGATTTTAAATCTCAGATAGACTTTATTGGAATTGGTGCACCGACTAGAATTTTCTTACCGGAGGTAGCAGCGCTCTTTGGTGCTTCGGCGGATGTGCCGGAATATGCTAAAGTTGCTAATGCTATCGGCGCAGCAGTTGGCAGTGTAGTCGCCGAATATACCGTGTACATTCAGCCGGCACTGGGCGTTTATCGAGTCACTGGCGGCAGTAAAACGATGACCTTTGAAGAATACGACGAAGCACTTTCAGCGGCGAAGAAAGTTGCTGAGGAGCGGGCACGCGAGAAAGCGCTGGAGCAAGGTGCTGCAAAAGTGACGCGGGTTGAGACAGAAGTTTCAGAGGATTACTATCAGCTGACTGGAGAATCGCGAAAACTGTTTCTTGAGACCCTGGTGACGGCAAAAGCTGTGACCAAATAATTGTTGTTTGTTTGAAAAAAGCCCCTTTTCCGAAGGAAAAGGGGCTTTCTATTGTGATATTTGAGGCAGCTTGCGCCCTCCTTATGCTTATTACTGAATACGGATTTTTATTTTGATTCAGGCAGCTTCGGGTTGACCCAGAGGGTGCGGTTATTAGTAAAGATTACCATGCCCGGTTTGGCGCCGGAAGGCTTTTTTACATATTTAACTTGTACATAATCTACAGGAACATTTTCTGAGGTGCGTCCCTTACTGTGATAGGCTGCGATAGCAGCTGCTTCAAAGAGCGCTTCCTCAGAAAGTGCAGCACCGCCTGTCTGAACGATAACATGAGAGCCAGGGATATCTTTGGTATGCAGCCATAAGTCCGTCTTAGAAGCAGTCTTTAGTGTTAAAATATCGTTTTCTTTGTTGTTGCGTCCCACTAAAACCTGAGATCCATCGCAAAGGGTATAGCGGTGGGGCTGAGGTTTGTATTTTTTCTCTTTAAAAGCGCTTTTACGTTTTTTGATATAGCCTGTTTCGGAAAGCTCTCCGCGGAGTGCTTCTATTTCTTCTATACTATCTGTATTGTTCAGGTAAGTCAGAACTGATTCCAGATACTGGATGTCTGCATCGGTTTCGCAAAGCTGCACCTGTTTTTCCTTAATGGCTGTTTTAGATTTTCCATAACGTTTAAAATACTGCTGCGCATTTTTTGACGGGCTATGCCGAGGGTCAAGGGGAATTTTCACTGTGCTTCCGTCATAGTAGTTCATGACCTCCACTGCAGCATCGCCCGGTTTTGCAAGGTGCATATTTGCGGTGAGAAGCTCTCCGTAAAGCCTCAGATTTTCAGAGTTTTCCGCCTTCAAAAGATCTTCGGAAAGACGCTGCTTTTTTAAGTAGAGTTTATCGAGAAGACTGGAGACAGATTTTACTAGATCGTGAGATTTTTGCCTTGCCCGGTTAGATGACTGCTTGTGATCAAAATAATAGCTGAGACATTGGCTCAGGGTCTCAAAATCAATGCGCTGCGTACTTTCTTCGTACTGAGAAAGTGAAGCGATGTGAAATTCCTGCGGCACTCCTTTTTCATCAGCGTAAATATGGGGTATAAAAGTGCCACTTGCAATAGAAGAACGCTGAGCGGAAAGCCAGCTGACGCGGTCGTCATTGATAGAAAATTCGCTAGCTACAGCAGGGGAGATACCGCCAACTTTTGAGAGAATTTCTTTTGGATTTGCAGCCATTTCTAAAAGTGCTTCATCTGAGATTTCTTTGAAGGAAATTTTGTCTTGGGCCGGCGGGTAGACGTATTCCTTGCCGGGCAGAACCTGGCGTACCCGGTTAACATCGATGGAAATTCGTTTGATACTGTCGATGATTCTGCCAGTAGTCATGTCCACCAAGATGATGTTACTGTGTTTTCCCATGATTTCAAAGATGAGCTTCTTAGATACAGTGAAGCCCAGTTCATTTAAGGTTTCCAGGGAAATCTCTATGATACGTTCTGCGTCTTTTTGAGAAACCTCTACGATACGACCGCCCACAAGGTGTTTTCGGAGCAGCATGCAGAATGCCAGTGGCGCTGGCGGATTGATCGGATTTTCTTCGATAAAATGCAGGCAGCTGTGGGCGCTGTTTATGCTGGCGTAAAGTTTTTTGTTACCCTGCTTTGTGTGTATATGAAATACCAGTTCATCACTTTCCGGTTGATAAACTTTTTCGATTTTTCCAAGCATAATGGTGTCCTGCAGCTCTTTTACCATAGCGCAGGTGATAATGCCGTCAAAAGCCATAATATGACTCCTTTCTTTTGCGATACTTTCTCTATTGTACCCCGATGTAGAATCGTTTGTCAACGAAAGGAAAATATGATAAAATAAATTTATTATCATTGATGTAAGAAAGAGAGGAAAACGTTAGATGATAAAAAGTATGACAGGATTTGGCAGAGGTGAATATAATGACGGAAAACGGAGCATCATTGTAGAGATTAAGTCTGTCAATCACAGATATTGTGATATTTCGGTGAGAATGCCAAGGAGATATTCTTTTGTAGAAGATAAAGTGAAAAACACTGTGAAGGAAAAGATCAAACGCGGCAAGGTGGACGTTTCCATCATGGTAGAGAATTTGACGGAAAATGATGTCAATATTAAGCTGAATACTATGCTTGCACAGCAGTATTTGGACAATCTGAAAGCCCTGCAGGCAAACTTTGAACTTCCAGGTGAGATCACATTGCAGTACGTGGCAGGGCTTCCCGATGTGCTAAAGGCTATTCCCGATGTGGATGATGAGGAAGAAATGACCAGATGTATTCTCACCCCCGTTAGGGAAGCGGCCTCCAATCTGGAAGCCATGCGCAGCGTAGAGGGAGAAAAGCTGGCGGCTGATCTGGTTATGCGAGGAGGTATCATCAAAGATCTGGTAGACAGAATTGAAGAACGGGCAGCAGAGGTTCCAAAGGCTTATACTGAGAAACTTCGCGAGAGAATCAAGGAACTGATTGGAAACAGCGTGACTGTGCCGGAGGACAGAATCCTTGTGGAAGCAGCCATCTTTGCGGACAAATGCAGCATTGCAGAGGAACTGACCAGACTCAACAGTCATATGGATCAGATGAAAGAAATCATTGAAAAGAGCAGCCAGCCTGATGGGAAAAAACTGGATTTTCTGGTGCAGGAGATGAACCGGGAGGCGAATACGATCGGCTCTAAAGCCAATGATATCGCAGTGACTAATTTAATGCTGCAGGTGAAAGCTGAAATTGAAAAGATTCGTGAGCAAGTGCAGAATATCGAATAATTTCCTTGAATGAGAAGGCGAAAAGTGATATAATATTTACTCATACAACGCTTCGAGGAGATAAAAATGGACAGAGCCGAACACGCAGGAAAACTATTTATTATATCCGGACCTTCTGGTGCCGGCAAAGGAACGATTTGTAAGAGACTGGTAGAAGATACCAAGGTAGAAGTATCCGTATCGATGACGACCAGAAACCCTCGTCCCGGAGAGGAAGAGGGTGTTAGTTACTACTTTACAACGAAAGAAGCGTTCTGCAAGGAGATAGAGGCTGGAGGATTTCTGGAACATGCAGAAGTCTACGGCAATTATTACGGCACGCCGAAAGCCAAAGTGATAGAAAAACTTCAGCAGGGCATCGATGTTGTACTGGAAATTGATATTCAGGGTGCGCTGAATGTAAAGACTGCATATCCTGACGGGATTTTTATCTTTATTTTGCCGCCTTCTATGGCAGAACTCAGAAAGAGAATTACTGGCAGAGGTTCAGAAACGGAAGATGCGATTAACTTGAGGCTTTCGCAGACACTGAAGGAAGTTTCCTACATAGATAAATATGATTACTGTGTGGTCAACGGCGAACTGGAAGAGGCAGTAAGCAGAGTTAAGGCTATCGTAGTTGCCGAACACTCCAGAGTGTCTCAGAATGTTTACAAGCTGATTGAAAAATATAAGGAGGAAGTATAATGCTATACCCATCAATTAACGCGATTAGAAAGAAGGCAGACAGCAGATACACCATCGTAAACATGGCTGCTAAGAGAGCTAGAGATATCATTGACGGAAAACCGATTTTAACAGAATGCGAGATTAATAAGCCTGTATCTATCGCAGCTCACGAAATTGCAGAAGATTTAATCACTTATAAGAGAGAAGCACATTTAGCGGAGTTTGAAGAAATCGAAGAATTATAAGATCCAGCTGAGACTGTAAAAACAGCCCTTTGCATTTGCAAAGGGCTGTTTTATCGTGCTATACCGATATTCTCTGGCTGAATGACAAAAAATATGTTTTTCTTTTTGATTTCTCTTAGTTCTATAAGTTGCAAAATCATAATTTTGTTTTAGGGCGATTTGCCATATTTTGTCATAACCTGTCGAAAATAGTCGGAAAAAGAGGAGAAATTGCCATAGGCTCCTATTTGTGTTTATTATATAATGAAAAGTATAATACTGAGAATAATACGACTAGGAGGAACGATAATGGAAGAACAATCCATTCTCATAATAAGCGGTGCGGAAGTGGCAAGGGTTTTCGTAGGTGACATCGTCCTTGTGGAGCAGGAGGGAAGAAAGCTTCATGTGGTAACTTCCTGCCGGGAGTACCGATATTATGAAAAGATGAGCAAACTGGAGGCGGCTCTTGACGGACGGTTTTGCCCTTGTCTGAAGGGGTGTTATGTGAATCTGGAACGCATTGTGTCGATGAGAGAGCCGGAAATCCATTTTGATAACGGGTATGTTTTTTGCTTGGGTAGGACAAATTTTATTAAACTGAGACAGAAATACAAACTTTTTCTGAAAAATAGCGTAAATTTGGCATAATAGTTTTTAAAAAGGCTTGCAATTTCAAGCTAAATGACGTATAATAATGGTCGGCTTGTTTATCTTTAGCCAAAATGAATTAATTTAACACACCCGGTTGTTTTGTAGAAGCGGTGCCGCGAAAGCGGTTTTATGCACGATAGACCGAGTGGAAGGTAAAACCAGGAGGAAAAGAATCATGGCAGTAATTTCAATGAAACAATTACTTGAAGCTGGTGTACATTTTGGACACCAGACCAGAAGATGGAACCCTAAGATGGCTCCTTACATCTTCACAGAAAGAAACGGAATTTACATCATCGACTTACAGAAGACTGTAAAGAAGATTGAGGAAGCTTATGACTTCATGAAGGAAGTTGCGGCAACCGGCAAACCAATCCTGTTCGTAGGAACTAAGAAACAGGCACAGAACGCTATTATCGACGAAGCGAAGAGATGCGGACAGTACTACGTAAGCGAAAGATGGCTGGGCGGTATGCTGACCAACTACAAGACTATCAGTGGAAGAATCAAAAGACTCTTTGACATTGACAGAATGGAAGAAGACGGAACTTTTGAAAAGTTATCCAAGAAAGAAGTTATCAAGCTGAGAGCTGAACGTGATAAATTAGAGAAGTTCTTAGGCGGTATCAAAGACATGAAGGGTATGCCTGGAGCACTGTTCATCGTTGACCCTAAGAAAGAAAGAATCGCAGTAAAGGAAGCTAGAATTCTGGGTATTCCTGTAGTAGGTATCGTAGATACAAACTGTGACCCGGACGATGTTGACTATATTATCCCTGCTAACGATGATGCAATCAGAGCAGTAAAACTTATCGCTGGCAGAATGGCTGACGCTGTAATTGAAGCTAATCAGGGCGAAAGCTTTGACGAAGGCACAGAGGAAGCAGCAGTAGAAGTTGAGGCTGCTTTAGCAGCAGACGCTGAATAATTCACATCGCTATTGATATAAGATTTGGAGGTCAAAAAATGGCTGTAACTGCACAATTAGTAAAAGAATTAAGAGAAATGACTGGTGCCGGCATGATGGACTGCAAGAAGGCACTTGTTGAAACCGATGGCGACATCGATAAAGCTGTAGAAGTTCTGAGAGAAAAGGGTTTATCCAAGGCAGCTAAGAAAGCTGGAAGAATCGCTGCAGAAGGTCTTGTTAAAATCGCATTTTCCGATGACCACAAGAGTGCTGCTGTTATCGAAGTAAACTCTGAAACAGACTTTGTTGCAAAGAACCCTGAATTCGTAGAATTCGTAGATAATCTGTCCAAGATGGCACTGGCTGACGATGCAAAGTGCATGGATTGCTTCATGGAAATGACTTATGGCGATGAGGGTACTGTAAAAGACGCTCTGACCAACAAGATTTCCAAGATTGGTGAAAATATGAACATCAGAAGATTTGAAAAGCTGGCTACTGATGGCGTTGTTTACACTGGATATATTCACGGCGGCGGCAAAATCGGCGTTATTGTAGGTATTGAGACTGAAGCAGCTGCTTCTGAAATCGAGACTGTAGGTAAGGACGTAGCTATGCAGGTTGCTTCCATGAACCCTAAGTTTGTAGACGAAACGCAGGTTGATGCTGATTGGCTTGCTTCCGAAACAGAAATTGCGAAGCAGCAGCTTCTCAACGAAGGCAAGAAGGAAGAACTGCTTGACAGAATCATCCCTGGCAAAATTAAGGCTATCTTAAAGGAAGTATGCCTTGTAGACCAGAAGTTCGTTAAGAACAGCGACCTGACAGTTGCACAGTATGTGGAAGAAGAAGCTAAGAAGCTCGGCAAATCCATGAAGGTTGTAGAAATGGTTCGTTACGAAGTAGGCGAAGGTATCGAAAAGAAAGAAGAAGACTTCGCTGCAGAAGTAGCTGCACAGCAGGCAGCTGCTGCGGCAAAGAACAACTAAAGAACCAATAGCTATTAAACCCTTGAATGTGCTGAATTTCAGTGATTCAAGGGTTTTTTGCCTGCAAAAAAGAGGGTGCCATAGTTTATCATAATTTGTCATATTTTCACCCGAATTTGGGATTTTTTTGGGATACAATTTGGGATAAATTCAATCCCAAATGGCATCTTAAACTTCGCTTCATTCTTCTGGAAGTTCGCATATCATATTTTTTTAGGGATTCTTATTGATTTACATGAGAAGTAATTTCATATCATAACTTGTTATATTTTATTTATTCAGAAGTAGGTTGAATGACTTACTTCTTTTTTTATTTATAACGTCAAGAGGAGGTAACACAATGCAGATTAAGGAAAAATTTTCAGAGATGCTCCATTATGCTTTGGCGAAGAAGGAGTTTAACAAAAAAGAGGTCGTAGAAAAAACAGATGCTGTTCGAGTATTGGCGAAGATTGTTGCAGAAAAGACGGTGGATGTATTATCGGATAACACCGATAGAGATATTATGGACTTCCTATATGCTGTGCAGGAGGTTTCAGAAGTAGGCGAACATGGTGTTGCGATGGAAATTATACTGCTGGTGTTAAGTTCGGAGGACCTGGAGTATATTCGGCTGTTAGTTGAAGGATTTGTACTTAACGATGAAGAAAGTGAAATGATTTTTATAGAAGAGCTTGTAAATACAGGAACGGATTACTGCTTTTTCAGAAGTATTGGACTGGATGGGGATGAAGCATGAAGACTACGAAAGTGATTGCGATTTGTAACCAAAAGGGCGGTGTTGGAAAGACCACTACGGCAGCCAGTTTAGGTGTGGGTCTAGTCAGAGCAGGAAAAAGAACATTGCTGATTGATGCAGATCCACAAGGTGATCTTACAACTTGCTTAGGCTGGCTTCAAACAGATAAATTAGAAAACACATTAACATCAGCTATGGGAAAGATTATAAAGAAGCAGAAAGGAAATCTGGAAGACGAGATATTACATCATCAGGAGGGCGTAGATCTGGTACCGGCAAATTTAGAATTGTCGGCGATGGAAGTATCCTTAGTGAATGCAATCAGTCGAGAAAGTGTACTTAGAAGATATATCAATAGCGTAAAAGACAACTATGACTATATTTTAATTGACTGTATGCCGTCTTTAGGCATGATTACAGTAAATGCTCTTGCTGCCGCTGATGAAATTATTATACCAGTGCAAGCGAATTATCTGCCGGCAAAAGGCATGACACAGCTGCTGCAGACCATACATCTTATCAAAGAGGATATTAACCCTGACTTAAAGATTCAAGGGATTTTACTAACTTTAGTTGATGGGAGAACCAATCATGCAAAGCAGGTGGAACAGGTTATTCGGCAGAACTACGGCGAACATATTCGGATATTTGAATCCAAGATTCCAGTAGGAGTAAAAGCTGCAGAAGTCAGCGCAAAAGGTCAGAGCCTGTTTGCTTATGATCCAAAGGGCGCAGTAACAAAAGCATACAGAGATTTTGTAAAGGAGGTGCTGCTTTATGGGGAAAGGGAAAGACGAAGAACTCAAGCTGCCCTCACTCGATGATTTGTTTTCCAGCCAGAAAACCAGAGACGAGGCAGGTTCAAGTAAAATTATAGACATACCGATTACAGAGATTGATGATTTTCCAGGTCACCCATTCAAAGTTGTCGATGATGCGGATATGCTGGAACTTTGTGAAAGTATAAAGGGAAGAGGTGTTTTGACCCCGGCAGCCGTTAGAAAAAAGGAAGACGGGCGCTATGAAATGATTGCAGGACATAGGCGTAAAAGGGCATCTGCTTTAGCTGGAATGGAAACATTACGCTGTGAAGTTGTAGAAATTGACCTTGACGCTGCCACCATTATGATGGTAGACAGCAATTTGCAGAGAACTACGATACTTCCAAGTGAAAAGGCTTTTTCTTACAAAATGCGACTTGAAGCTATGAAAAGACAGGGGCAAAGGTCAGATTTAACTTCTGTGCCATTGGCACAGAAGTTAAACAGAAAAACATCGAGACAATTATTGGGTGAACAGGTAGGAGAAAGTCAAGACAATGTTCGCAGATACATCCGATTAACGGAGCTGATACCGGAAATACTTGAACTTGTCGATCAAGGTAAAATCGGTCTTAGACCGGCAGTGGAAATATCATATCTGCCAGAGGATTT
Organism: Anaerotruncus sp. 80; assembly: GCF_009936115.1. Taxonomy (NCBI): domain Bacteria; kingdom Bacillati; phylum Bacillota; class Clostridia; order Eubacteriales; family Oscillospiraceae; genus Anaerotruncus; species Anaerotruncus sp. 80. The sequence goes on along the minus strand of NZ_QWES01000008.1, from coordinate 96,370 downwards.
ACAGAAAGTTTTATTAGACGCAATAAACATGGAAGTCTGTATGCCATCTCATGCACAAGCTATCCGTATGAAAAAACAATTCCAAGAGGAAAAACTTACTCCCGATGCAATCTATATGATTATGCAGGAGGAGAAACCTAATCAAAGGGAACGGATTGTGCTGCATGGAAATCGTGTCAATGAACTGATTCCAAGGACGGTACCAGCAGCAAAGCGGGAGGACTATGTGGTTAAAGCACTTGAATTTTACGGCAAGCATAGAGCAAAAACAAAAGAAAGATAATATATATTTATTACTACCCGAAAGAATAAATTTCTTTTTTCGGATAGTAAATAATATCTAAAAAGTATGTCTCTATACTTGATTTATCTGTGTTCTTTGTTAAACTTAAATTAGGAGTAAAGAATATATCTTAGTTTAAGGAGGAATGGGCAGATGAAAAAGAAGAAATTAATAGCAGTAGCCTTAAGTGCAGCGATGATGCTGACTATGGCAACTCCGACATTTGCAGCAGAAATTCCGTCTGCAGAAGATGTAACTACACTGGTTACTGAAACCGTAAAGGTTACCAAACCATCCAAAGTGCAGGATGTGAAAGTCTTAAAGAACGGATACAAGAGCCTGAAAGTTACTTGGAAGAAAGTAGAGGGTGCTACTAAGTATGAAGTGTATAGAAGCACTACTGGAAAGTCCGGGAGCTTCGCATTAAAGAAAACCACTACCAGTACCTCCTACACAAATACAGGCATTACTTGTGGAAAAACATATTATTATAAAGTTCGTGCCGTAAACAGTAAGGGCAAAGGTAGCTTCTCTGCCACTAAAAGTAGCAAGGTACAGCCTGCAACGCCATCTGTAAAGATTACACTTGGCGGTTCTGATAGCAAGCCATACGACCATACGCCAAAGGTAAGCTGGAAGGCTGTCAGCGGTGCATCCGGATATGAAGTGTACAGAACGATTAAGGGCAAGAACAAGTGGAAAAGAGTTGTAACCACGACTAAGATATCTTATCTTGACAGTTCAAAAGCTGGCTTTCGTTCTTACTATAGATATGAATATAAAGTGCGTTCATATAGAACTGTAAGCAAGAAGAAAGTGTATAGCTACTTTACTTCGCCAAAAGAGTACGTGCCGAACTGGACCATGGATGACCTTATGCCAGAACTGATCGCATACGGCGAGAGCATTAAAGGTAAACGCCTGCAGTACAATCTAGATACAGAAGAGTTTGAACCATATACAGGACCGGAAGGTAAATATTATACTTTGTATCACAAGATTGGGTATATTGAAGATGCAAACAGTGAAACGGGATATAGAGTAGTAAAATGGGGAGATAAAGAAGCAATGAAAGACCCTACTTTTGAAATGTGTACTCCAGAGAATAGTTCTTGGACGGCAGCATTTCCAGAAGTAATCGGATATTACTATACAAAAGAAACTGTACTGAAAGAAGCAAAATCCTTGATTAAGTTCGCAATAGAAAAGGAAATGTATGGCAATCCTGCCTCATGGATGCCGGCAGATGATATGTTCCCGGCTGGATGGATTGGCACTGAAACATTTACAATCTATACTAGAAAAGTATATAACCCATCTGGGCTTGCTAATGGATATATGTTTTGGGTAATGCATTAGAGGTTGATAAAATAGAGAAAATATGATACTCTAAAACTGACAGCAGAATAAAGGAGCCAAGCGGCAGACCCTTCGGAGAGGAGCCTGTATGTCTGACTATGAACTGCTCGTAATCGTGATTATGATTATTGGGCTTGTCAGATGGGATAACCACCGCAAGTAAAAACCGCCTCGGCTCGACCCCGATAAGCGGTTTTTAAAACATTTTTTAAATTCCCAATTGAAGGGCAGCTAGGCTCCTTCTGTTGTTATCAATATTGTATAACAGAATACTTGAAAAAGCAAGGAAAGATTAAATTTAGTCTTTCCTTTTTTAGTGCAAAAAATTCAACGGGTGCAGCAATGCGTCCGTTTTTACATAGATAAAAATCAATGAAGGAGGAACTTATGGGAAAACAAAGAAAATGTGCATGGCTGCGTAAAGGGACAGTGCTGCTTCTTGTATTTGCAATATTTCTTGCATATATGCCGACGCAGAGTATGACCACTTATGCAGCGAGCAAAGGCATTAAGGCATCGGTGTATGATGGCTCGACATTAAAAGGCTCCGATGGAAAACCATATTATCCAAATACTAAAGGCGGTGGATATTACTGGGCGAAATTTTCCAACAAAGCCGGCGATGGTTTTGTTTATCGCTTGGCTAGAGCTTTTTCTGCCAAAAAATCCATTGTTGTTAAGACGAGTAAAGGCACATACCAAGGCTATTGCTTGGAGCATGGCGCCTGGATGAATGCTGGCGCTACCGGATACAGCGCTGATGAGCAGAGTGATTTAATGCATTTGCGCTGGATGAAACCATATAGCGAGAATACGCTAGAAGGTATGCGGCTTGCACTGCTCTTCGGAAAGCAGCCGGGACACACCCAAAAGGATGTACCGGTTGCAGGCTGTAATCTGGACGACTGGTACTGGGCGACCCAGAACATCATCTGGGAGTTTCAGCAGGGGCTTCGGATCTCTGTTGACAGTGGACTAAAAAGCCGTACTGGAAAATATGCGATGAATGCCAACTGGTTTCGGGATACGGTAAAAGGCAGACCGGCAGAAAAGTGTTACAACTGGATGCTTGAACAGATGAAAAAATACAAAAAACAATTGAGTTTTACAGCAAAGGAATCAGGCTTAGTAACCAAAAGACAAACTATTCCAATGACCTTGCAACCGGATGGCATATGGAAAGCTGTGGTAAAGGATAGAAACAAACTGAATCAGGATATTAAGTCTACCAATAAGAATGTGAAAATCAAGCGTAGCGGAAATGAATATACTATTACCTGCAATGTAAACCCGAATACGATTACCAAGCCGATTAAGGCGAACAAGGTAGTAGAAGCAGCGAAGCCGAAAAAGGATTTATTGGTATTCACAACTAATCAGTCCAGTCCGGTTGCAGACTCTAACCATCTGCAGACCGTAGCCACCGGCGGTGATGACCCTGTGGAGCTATATTTCAAATTAGTTGCAGCAAAAGAACCGGAACCAGGCGAACCGGATGAGCCGAAACTGCCGTCCTTTGAACTAGATGTAGAAAAGCTGGACGCCAATACAGGATTTGATGGAGATAATCATACCGGAATGGGCGATGCAGCCCTTGATGCAACCTTTGAACTTTTGGTAGATGGGGAAGTTATAGATACAAAGACATTGGATGTCAACGGCTACAGCGATGAACCATTTTTCTTTATACCATGGGAAGATGTCTCGGAGCTTACGCACAAAACGGTCGAACACCAGGGTGAAAACGCATGGACAGAACATATCTGGACGGGAAGCGTTACAGTAGCGACTAGAGAATCTGCACCGCCGGAAGGTAGATTCCCTGACAAACTTGCAGAGCATAATCATGGAACCATTCAATATGACGCACGTACCAATGAAAAAGGTGAAATGGTTTACAACATCACCTATGAAAACGGCACGTTGACTAATGCAGATGATATAGACCAGGACAATCCGCAGCCAATGCTGGATGATAAAGGTGATAAAGCCTATGTCAATGACAACTTTAGAGGGAAACTGCAGATCGTGAAGACCAAAACCGACCTTGACCCGTTTACACCGGATAACGGCAGCGGCAAGCTGGAATATTCCACTAATTCTAAGTGGACGATTGAGTTAATATCCGGCGGTTATGAGAACCACGAATATATCAGGGTTGTGCCAATCAAGGAAGGAGAACCTGGATATGATGATTATGCAAGCTGCTACCGAGTTGTAAGAGATGACAGCGGCACTCCTGCAGACGAGCAGAATCCGCTGACTGTCAGCAAGTTCGGACAGATTCGTGTAATCGACCTGCCGTATGGCAATTACCTGGTGAAAGAAATTTCCGCAGATTCCAATGGCTATGTGCTAGAATCCCATGAAATCACTGTGACTTATGACGGCGAGCTGATTAGTACGGATACTGACAACGTGCCGAAGAAAAACAAGGTGCAGATCGTGAAAACCAACAGCGAAACCGGTAAAACCGTTCGCCTAAACGAAAATGCGGCTTTCCGTATCAAGTATCTGGGCAACCCAGATATGCCAGACCCGACTACATCTCCGAACTATGGCAAATACCTGCCAAACGGAAGCAGTTATACAGATGGCGGAGAATCTGGAAAGAACAACTATATCTTCAAGTGCAACGCCGAGGGACAGATTGTGCTGCCTTATCAGCTGGAGTATGGCAATTATCAGTTAGAGGAAATTACAGCGCCGGAGGGATATTTTGTAGGGGAATATGACGAAAACGGCGAGGGAAGCTCTGCTGATATGCCGAAAGAATTTGAAGATGCCGTTGTCATTTACGATGCTGACGGCAATAAGGTAACTGACTTTACCGCAAACGGTAAGGTTATTTTTAATAAATATACATTCAGTGTTACCGAGCAGACGCCTCATCAGGACGGTAAAGATTATGTGACATATTATCTAACCGTCCCGATGCCGAACAATCCGGTTAAGGGAAAGATTGAAATTACCAAAAACGGCGAGAGCCTAGCAGGATGGCTAGAGACTAAGTTTAACGGTAACAGCGGATATTCTGCCGTTTGGGATAAGAGCAGATTAAAAGACGCCGCTTTCAATGTTTACGCAGCAGAAGATGTGCTGCAGGTGGACGGCGTACAGAGAATCAAAGCCTTTGATTCTAAAACGGATAAGGAAATCGCTTTAGAAGAAGTGACTCGTGACCACAGCGATAAAGACGGCGCTAAGAGCTTCTGGCAGAAACTCTTAGATACCGGAGAAAAAATTCTGCGCTGGATCGGACTGGATATCGGTGATGATAACGAATGCAAGACAGAATATATCGCTAAGTCAGAAAAGGGTGCCGGATATTCTACGGAATATACGATAAAGGATAAGGAAACAGGCATTACAACCACCTACAAAGTGGATTATTCTATGAGCTATACCAAAGGCGGTATGAATTACACGAATATCCATATAAAGAAAGATATGACCGCCGATGATTATGCAGCCAAAATCGACTATACCACGCCGAAGCTGGAAACAGGCGGAGAAGAAGTTGACATCATGGACCTGATTCTGCCGAACAAGAATATGATAAAGCTGAATCAGGATACTGTCGATGAATACGGTACAGACGATATTAAGGCTAAGATTTTAGAGCCTATGACAGTTGTTTTACCACTGGATGAGGATGCTAAACCGCAGGTACCGGACGGCTGGACACTTGTGAAAAAAGCAGACAAGTATCTGGCAACAAAGGAAGAGACGGCAAACGATGAGGATACCGGAAATCCAGTTACAAATACGCTTTATCAGATTTATGTCAATGACAACGGCACAAAGAAATGGGTAGAATCCGATGAAAACGGCAAGTTTGAAGATGTGAACACACCGAAGAAAGTGCCCGATGGCTTTGACAAGACCGATAAAGAGGGAATGTTCCAGGTAAGCAAAGCTGGTGAAAAAGGAACGCTCTACATGGTATGGGCTGTGGAAGATGGAAAAGGACGCTGGATCAGCTGCGATGCAGACGGCAATTTCCATAAGTCTTATCATCAGGAATATGACTTTACCATCGCACAGCACTTTGATTGTGCAGACGGCTTTGTATTCAGCTGGGATGGTCTGATTGTAGATTCTCTTGCAGATAACAAAGCGCAGACAGCGCAGGCAGTCGTAACAAATCCGTGGGGGACAAAACCGCAGATTACCACGTCTTCCGCCTATGAGCATGAAACAAAGGATAATATCACTACATTTAAGGCACAACCTGCGGACCTTGCACCGGTATATTTCAAAACCAACAACGGTATCAAGACTTCTATGATTTATCAGGGCGGTCAGACTGTTACGACAATATTGGTAAACCAGAGCCAGCTTTATCTTTTCGGGGAAGACAGCAAGCCGGAAGATACGACTTCAACCGAAAAAATCTTCCCGTTAATTGAGTATTCTAATGACGAGGAAACAGAGCTGATTGAATGGTGTAAAGACTTGACACCGGATAACAGTAAGTTTGAGAGAGTATTTGACGACAGCAATTTTGTGAAAGTAGAAAGACTGGAAGTAAGTCCGGATAACAAGGATGAAGTTGCCTATGAAATTACCATTGTAAGCAATAACGAGGATGAAGAGAAGGGATTTAAGGTAACTTACCCGGATTCTACAGTTTTACAGCCGGTGAATGGCACTGATGAGGGCAAGGATGTAGGCAAGTTGCTTTTTACTTCTATTGAAGGAACTATGGTGCATCCGATTGGCAGTCCTGTTGCGACAATTACCACCGATGAAAACGGCATCGCAACAACACCGAACCTGCCTCTTGGCAAATACTATATCCAAGAAGTAAAATCCGGAAACGGTCATATAAATAATGGCGAGTGGAGAGAATTTAACCTGACATATAAAGACCAGTACACACCGATTATCTGGGATGAAGCAACTCTGGATAATGAGGCTGTATCGGTGAAAATCGACCTGCAGAAATTACTTGAAACAGGCTATGAATCCGGCAAGTATCAGCCAGGCGGCGGCGCAGTATTCGGTGTATTTACAGCTGACATGATTGAAGCGGTAACGAAAACTGACAAAGAAATTACAACTAAGCGTATTGATGCAGATTCTTTAGTAGGCACAATTATGATTATGCCGAATGGAAACGGCACTACCACAGTCAAATTACCGCAGGGTAAATACTATGTGAAAGAAATCTCTGCGCCTGCAGGGTATAAATTAAACGGTACGAAATACTATTTTGATGCAGTAGATATCTTATCTGCAGACCAGATTGACTTTGCATATAAGGATATTGGCGTGACCGGTTATGTTACTCAGGACGGTATTGGCAATACTGTTGTGAATATCGAGAGCAAGTATAGCAAACCGATGAATAATCTTAGCATAGACGGTAAAGCGTATGATTTACTGCAGTCTGCTGTAAACGGGAATGTGAACGTAGAAAAGCTGGACGGCAGAACCAGAACGAAGATTGTGGTAACAGCGGGGAAGAGCAGCACTGTTAAATTTGCAAATGGAGCTGCTTTACAGATTATCGCAGATAAAACCGCATATACAGCAGCCTTTGATGGACAAGAACCATCAAAACTGGAGCTTGGCAGTGATACAAATCTCACCAAGGAAACAGACGGCGGAAAAACCATTGTGAAGTACAGCCCGAAAGTTACGAAGACCAACTGGATCAGCGAAGTCGTTTACAAATATGTTGCTCCAAAGAATACTGAAATCGGCGAAGGCGGATGGACAAATGTGCAGCCTGCCAATAGGGTGCTGACTTTGACATCGCCAGAAGGAAGTTCTTCTATAACTGCTTTTGTCGATTACGAATATGGCAGTGCAGATCTGCACTTCTATGACGGAGTTGTAAACAGCATTACAGTAGACGGTGAGTCTGTAGATACCCTTGAAAACGTAACGCTAAAGAGAATCGTTCGCACTCCAGTGATGATTGAAAACCCTGACAATCCGGGGGAAGAAATCCAAAAGACTGACAAGGACGGAAATCCTGTCTTTGATACTAAGGTTAAGGAAACCAGTGCGGTTATCAATTTTGATGACGGCGTATCCTATACCGTGCAGTTTGATGAAGCTGGCAACTTCTATATGGATGCCTCCGGCAGTGTTGATAACAATCTGGAAACAGAGTCTGTTCTGACTGTAGACGGAAGCGACAAGCAGCCAAAGGGCATTAACCTGAAGAACACTACAGCTAAAACTTATGCAAGAAATAATACTTATGCAGGTGTACTCAATATTATTGTCAAAGCAGTAAAGAATGACAGACTACCGGAAGAGCCGACCACACCAGCGGAACCTGGACCTGGTCCGGGCGTACCGTCTATCAAGACCACAGCAAAAGACAGCGATACCAAAGATCATATCGCAAATGCAGATAATAAAATCACCATCATTGACACTGTAGAATACAAAGATTTGACTGTAGGCAAAGAATATGTGATGAAAGGCACGCTGATGAATGCCGAAACCAAGAAACCAATCTTAGTAGGGGGCAAAGAAGTGACTGCAGAAACAAGATTTACCGCAGAAAAGGCAAACGGCAGCATAGACATGAAGTTTACCTTTGACGGCAAAGAACTTGCAGGTGTAACGACAGTTGTCTATGAGAAACTCTTTGTTATGACAGACACAAACGGTGACGGAAAGCCGGATACACCATCTGATAAACCAGTTGCAAAACATGAAGACCCTACGGATGAAGGGCAGACTGTGTACATTCCAGAAATTAAGACTACCGCATCGCATACGGCAACAGGATTGATTACTGATGTAGTAACCTACAAAAACCTGATTCCTGGAAAAGAATACACAGTAACCGGTATCTTGATGGATAAAGAAACCGGAAATCCTGTACTTTGCGATGGCAAACAGATTACAGCTGAGAAAAAGTTCACACCGGAAAAGGCAAACGGCACTATAGAGCTTGAGTTCGGATTTAGAGAAGCTGACCTTTATGGAAAGACTATTGTAGTCTTTGAAAAGGTGAAACTTAACGGAAAACTTGTCGGAAGCCATGAGGATATCAACGATAAAAATCAGACGGTTGAAATCGAAAAGCCAAAAGAACCGAAGGATACTCCGGAAAAACCGGATGTGCCAAGGACAGGTGATACAACACGGATTTTGCCATACATCCTGCTCTTGCTGTTTGAGATTGCAACAGTATCTGTAGTGTTAGCATACAGGAAAAGAGGAGAAAGGAAAGAACATTGTAAGAAGCAATAAGCAGTTTCAGGGAGAGAAAGTCTTTCATTGCAGGGACTTTCTCTTTTGTAATAGAAAGGAGCAGGAATATGGATATGAATTTTGAGGAACTGAGAGCATTCATTGAAAGTTTGTCAGAGCCTACGGTTATAATTATTGAATTTCAGGCAGAGAAAGATAATGGAAATGGAATACAACGGTGAATTAAAGACAGTGAAAGTCAGGTTAGTGGAAGATACAAGTATCTTTTCAGCTAAAGAGATTAGCAGTCCAGAAGCTGCAGTTGAAGTGATGAAAGAGGAGCTGGCGAAATATGATAGAGAGGTGTTTTGTGTTTTGAACCTAAACACTGATGGCAGTGTTCTAAATATGAATGTTATAAGCATGGGGGCGCTATCCAGCACCCTTATACACCCACGAGAAGTATTCAAAGCCAGTATTTTATCGAATGCCGCTGCAATTATAGCGTTCCATAATCATCCCAGTGGAAATCCAACACCTTCAAGGGAAGACCGTGAAACAACCAGAAGACTTGTAGAGTGTGGAGAACTTCTGGGCATCGAGCTGGTCGATCATATTATTGTAGGAGCGCGAAGTCAGAAATACTACAGCTTTTGTGAACATGATGAGTTTGAGGAATCCCATGGAAGAAGGCGAAGCGGAGCGGTATATGAACGATAGAGGAAGATTTCAGAAAGAAGGCGCATATAAAAAAGTATCAAGTTATTTATGCGGATCCGCCATGGCAGTATCAGAGAAATACTGCATCCGGCGCAGCAGAAAAGCATTATCCAACGATGAAAACCTGTGATTTGTGCAGGCTTCCTGTTAACGAATTAGCCGATAAGAACTGCACCCTGTTCATGTGGACAACCTTTCCCATGATACCGGATGCACTCGAGCTGGTTAACGCCTGGGGCTTTCTGTATAAAACCGTTGCTTTTGTCTGGGTAAAACGGAATCGCAAAAGCGAAGGCTGGTTCTGGGGCTTAGGCGGCTGGACACGCAGTAATGCGGAAATTTGTCTGTTAGCAACAAAGGGAAAGCCAAAGCGGATATCTGCCAGCGTACACCAGATTATAGACAGCCCGGTAGAGGCGCACAGCAAAAAGCCGGAACTGGCCAGGGAAAAGATTATTGAACTGCTAGGAGAAGTGCCTAGAGTGGAATTGTTTGCCCGGCAGAGGCCGAAAGGCTGGGATGCATGGGGAAATGAGATTACAAGTGACTTTATTTTAGAAGAAAGAGGAAAAGTATGGATCGAAAACTGAATCAGAGAATATTGAATCGGGTAATTGATGCAGGCTGCAAAACAGAAAAGGATATTGAGAACTTAACGATGGCAGAGGTGCTGCGGATTCCCGGAATTACAAAGGGCGATATGATATTGATTACAAAGCTGCAAGCTGCGGTAAAGGAAAAACGGCTGATTCTTTTCCTTGCAGGTATGGAACAAGAGGAATAAGTATATGGGAAGTAAAGTTAATCTGATTCACGAGCTGTATGATGAAACCAGCAGACGGGTATCTTCCAGTAAAGATGAATGGAAAGGGTTCTTAGAAACTGCGGGTTTCAATTTCAAGCTGCGGTTTGACGAACAGCTTCTCCTCTACGCCCAAAAGCCGGACGCTACAGCTGTACTTGAAATTGAAAAATGGAATTACAGGTTTCACAGGTGGGTGAATAAAGGGGCAAAGGGGATTGCTGTCTTTGATGATTATGTAAGCGGACAGCAGAGACTAAAACATTACTTTGACATTTCCGATACACATAAGAGGTGGGGCGGCGCAGAAGTTCCTCTTTGGAATATGGATGTTAAATATGAAGAAGAAGTCATCGAAGCTCTGGAAGCCGTATATGGTGAACTGGTGGAAAAAGACAGTCTGCTGCAGGCGATTTTATGTGCCGCAGAAAACGGAGCAGAGGATCATTTTGATGCATACTTTGAGGTCTTGTCAGAAGTAAAAATAAACAGCTTTTTAGAGGAGCTAGATGAGGATAATCTGGCTGCTGCTTTTCGGGAAATTATTGCGGAAAGTGTCGCATATATGATTGGAAAGCGGCTTCGCGTAGAAGACGTGCATTTTGATGAAGATTCTTTCAGATGGCTCAGCCAGTTTAATACGAAGGATACCTTGAATGCCCTGGGATACGCGGTCAGCGACATTGCCGAGATGGGACTTTCGGAAATAGCAAAGACTATCAGAAGCATAGAAAGAGAAAATCGCACATTTGCAAAAACAGAATCCCAAGGATATAATCAGGAAAAAGAAAGTAAGGCGAGGAGGAAAAAAGATGAAACTGACCTACACAGAGAAAAACGGATACCTGTATCCGGACATCGAAATGCCGAAAGAACAGAAAGTACACCTGGGCATCTGGGCAGCAAGGAGAAAGAACTATCTGATGCAGTACAAGAAAGTGATGTACTACAATCTGCTGACTTCCTGCGAGCTGAACAGCCATCTAGCGGAAATCGAGGAATCAGCGCAGCAGATGATGGAAGCGATGATAGAACAGATGATGGAACGCGAGGGACTGACCGAGAACCTGAAAGAGACAGAACCGATGAAGTGGACCGCACTGATGAACAATATCAGACAGGCAGCCAGGGAAGCAGTACTGAACGATTTGATTTACAGTTAGAATACTTTGACCGAAGAACGGAGGACAAAAGTCTTCCGTTTTTTAATACTGATAAGGTGACGAAAGCGATTCACCAGTTTTCCATGGAGGAACTTTTTGAACTTGAAACGCTGTATCAGGAGCTGGATAATCCGAATGAAAGAATCGGCAAGCTAAAGCTGTTTTTTTCAAACAAGGTGCAGGAAGAATCACCCTATGGGTGGAAACTTTACGAAAATGTACTTTTCCTTTATGAAGGCTCTTTAGAATCTCCAGTCAGCGGTGCCTATTACGACTGGAGCGTGATTGAAAGTCATATTGAGGGGATGATTACTGTTGGAGAGCTTTATCATGAAATTTCTCATACAGATTTTACTTTTTCGCAGGAACTCATAGATTTTGCGCTGACAAGAGGAAGTAACATTGAACACAGCAAGTTCCGAATCTACGAGCAGTTTCAAAAGAGTCTGTCACAAAAGGAGAATGCAGACTTTTTGAAGAAAGAGTATGGCTGGGGTGGAACTTCCAGCATAAAAGCAGGGACCGGCATTGGAGAGGATCATAACAGCAAGGGGATTGAGCTGCATCGTGGATATATGCCGGAGGCTCCAAGGATATTTTTGAAGTGGGCGGATGCAGCAAAGAGAATTGAACTGCTAGTAAAAACTGAAAGATACCTTAATCGCAGGGAACTAGAGGAATATCCTAAATGGCTTGAGCGTGAAGAAGAACGAAGACAGCTGCGACGAGCCGAAAGAGAAAAAAGTCAGGCTGTTGAAATTAGGTATGACTACCATCTTGGTGATACGGTGTATCTGGGAGCCAGTGAATATGAAATCCTGGCTGTCGATGATGAAACGGTTAGACTTTACGACAAAGACTGTCCACTGATTAATCAGGAACTTTCAAGGGAAATCTTTGAAAGAAGGGTAAGAGAAAACCCGGCAAACAATCATCTGATACAAAAGGACGAAGCCTCGAAAGCTGAGCTTTTAGAGCAGGAAAAAGAAGAAGCAGAAAGCCAGGTCGAACCAAATGAACGGGAGAAACCGGAAAAAAAGGAGGCAGAGAAGCAGACAGAATCAAACGCTCCGGAAGAACTTACAGAAATAAATGAAAGTCTATCAGAAGATCATGAAGAAGTTCTTCCAGCGCCGCCTGAAAAGAAACGGCAGGAGAAAGCAGGGACTTTTGACCTGCATCCAGAGATTCCTCTGGCAGAGCGTATAAACTTTGACCTTACTTCTCATGAGGTGCAGGCAGCAGGGAAGAAAGAGCGCTTTCGCAGAAACATGGACGCCATCAGGGTGCTGAAATCGTGTGAATCGGAGAACCGGTTTGCTGCGCCGCAGGAACAGGAAGTTTTGTCAAAGTATGTTGGCTGGGGCGGAATTCCGGAAGCATTTGAAGGACATAACAGCGCATGGGCAAGTGAATTTGCAGAGCTTTATGAAACCCTTTCTCCGGAGGAATACGCAGAAGCCCGGGAAAGCACCCTGACCGCTTTTTATACGCCGCCGGAAGTCATACAGGCAGTCTACAAGGTCTTGGAAAATATGGGTTTTCAGACGGGAAATATTTTAGAGCCGTCCTGCGGAACAGGAAACTTTATCGGTCTTTTGCCGCCATCTATGCAGGGAAGCAAGGTATATGGCATTGAGATAGACAGCATTTCAGCTGAGATTTCTCAGCAGCTTTACCAAAAGGCGTCAATCGCCGCACAGGGCTTTGAGGAGGTGAGTCTTCCGGACAGCTTCTTTGATGCTGCTGTGGGAAATGTACCTTTCGGAGATTTTAAGGTGTTTGATAAGAAATATGACAAGCATAATTTTCTCATTCACGACTATTTCTTTGCAAAGACACTCGACAAGGTTAGACCGGGCGGTGTCATTGCTTTCATCACCTCAAAGGGTACTTTAGACAAGGCAAATCCAAAGGTAAGAAAATATATCGCGCAGAGGGCAGAGCTTCTTGGAGCAGTCAGACTGCCCAATAATACTTTTACGAAAAATGCCGGAACAGAAGTGACATCCGACATTCTTTTTTTGCAGAAAAGAGACAGGCTCATAGACATTGAACCGGAGTGGGTTTACCTTGATAAAGATGAAAATGGCATCGAAATGAACAGTTACTTTGTTGCGCATCCGGAAATGATTCTGGGCGAAATGAAGGTGGTAAGCGGCAGATTCGGGGAAGAAAGCGCCTGCGTTCCTTTTGAAAAAGCAGACCTAAAGGAGCTTTTAGAAACTGCAGTTACCAATATTCATGGAACATTTGAAGAACAGGAGATAGAGGAAGTTGAAGCGGAAGTTTACAGTATTCCAGCAGATCCCGATGTCAGAAATTTTTCCTTTACGGTAGTAGATGGAGAAATCTATTTCAGAGAAAATTCTCGTATGTACCGGACGGAAGTATCAGAAACTGCAAAGAACAGAATCAAGGGATTGATTTCCCTTCGTGAAAGCGTCAGACGGCTGATAGACTTGCAGACGGAAGGTTATCCGGACAGTGAAATCAGAAGAGAACAGGAGAACCTGAACAGACTGTACGATGCCTTTACTAAGAAGTACGGCATGATAAACAGCAGAGGTAATAGCACCGCTTTTTCTGAGGACAGCTCTTACTATCTTCTTTCCGCCCTTGAAATCCTCGACTCTGATGGAAATCTGATTCGCAAAGCAGATATGTTTTCCAAACGAACCATCAAGCCGCATACACCGGTAACTGTAGTTGACACAGCCAGTGATGCTCTTGCACTTTCCATCGGCGAAAAAGCCTGCGTGGATATGGCGTATATGGAGGAACTTACCGGAAAAGAGGAAAGTGAGCTTTGTGAAGCACTGAAAGGCGTTATCTTTTTGAATCCTCTGTATGAATCTGGAAGCAGTGAAGCCAAGTATCTGATGGCAGACGAATACCTGTCTGGCAATGTTCGAGAAAAACTTGTTATAGCGAGAAAAGCTGCGGCAGCGTCTTTGCAGGAGTACGCCGTGAATGTGGAAGCTCTTGAAAAGGTGCAGCCCAAAGATTTGACTGCAGGTGAAATCAGTGTCCGTCTAGGTGCCACCTGGCTGCCGGTTGATGTGGTGTCAGACTTTATGTTTGAACTTCTCTCTACGCCGAGATATATCCAGTGGAAGATGAAAGTGCATTACTCAGAGTACACAGGCGAGTGGAGAATCGAGGGTAAAAATACCGATAAGTCAAATGTAAAGGTTCATAAGACCTATGGGACAAATCGTATCAATGCTTACAAAATTATTGAAGAAACATTAAACCTGAAAGATGTCAGGATTTATGACTATGAGGTGGATGCAGATGGCAAAAGGACAGCAGTATTAAATACAAAAGAAACGGCAATTGCGCAGAGCAAGCAGGAGCAGATAAAAAAGGCATTTACTGACTGGATATGGAAGGAGCCTGAGAGACGAGAGCGTCTGATAAAACTGTATAACGAGAAATTTAATTCCGTAAGAACAAGAGAATATGACGGAAGCCATATCATCTTCAGCGGCATGAATCCTGAAATTACCCTTAGAAAACATCAGGTCAACGCCATTGCCCACATTTTATATGGTGGAAATACCCTGCTTGCTCATGCGGTAGGGGCAGGAAAGACCTTTGAAATGGTGGCAGCGGCAATGGAATCCAAGCGGCTGGGACTTTGCAGCAAGTCCATGTTTGTCGTTCCTAATCATCTTACGGAGCAGTGGGCGGCAGAGTTTCTGCAGCTTTATCCATCTGCCAATATCCTTGTTGCAACGAAGAAAGACTTTCTACGGAAAAACAGAAAGCGATTCTGCGGCAAAATTGCGACAGGAGAATATGACGCTGTCATTATTGGACATACACAATTTGAAAAAATCCCTATGAGTGTAGAGCGGCAAAAAGCTATGCTGGAAAAGCAGCTTGACGAAATTGTGATGGGAATCAGTGAATTAAAGGGAAATAACGGGGAGCGGTTTTCCATAAAGGCACTTGAGAAAAGTAAAAAGCAGCTGAAATTGAAGCTTGAAAAACTCAATGACCAGAGCAGAAAAGACGATGTAGTGACCTTTGAGGAGCTTGGTGTAGATAGGCTCTTTGTCGATGAAAGTCATTACTACAAGAATCTGTTCCTCTATACCAAAATGCGAAATGTAGGGGGAATCGCCCAGACGGAAGCACAAAAATCAAGTGACTTATTTATGAAATGCAGATATCTTGATGAGATGACAGGCGGCAAAGGTATTGTATTTGCTACTGGAACGCCTATCAGCAATTCCATGGTGGAACTGTATACTATACAGCGGTATTTGCAGTATGAAACACTTCAAAGAAGCGGTTTGCAGCATTTTGACGCATGGGCTTCCACTTTTGGAGAAACAGTTACGGCAATTGAGCTTGCACCGGAAGGAACCAGCTATAGAGCGAAAACACGATTTGCCAAATTCTATAACCTGCCGGAACTGATGAGTATGTTTCGTGAGGTTGCCGATATTCAGACTGCTGATACTTTGAATTTGCCAGTGCCAAAAGCAAACTATCACAATATCTCGGTAAAGCCCTCTGCCTTTCAAAAAGAGATGGTAGCAAAACTTTCCGAACGAGCAGACAGAGTTAGAAACAGAATGGTTGATGCGAGAACAGACAATATGCTGAAAATAACGAACGATGGCAGAAAGCTGGCGCTTGACCAGCGCATGATGGGAGAGCTGATACCGGATTTTGAGGGGAGTAAACTCAATGCCTGCGTTGAAAATATTTTTCACACATGGGAAAAGCATAAGGAAAAAAGCCTGACGCAGCTTGTATTTTGTGATCTCTCCACACCGAAAGGAGACGGCGCTTTTAATGTATATGATGATATGAAAAAGAAACTTGTACAGAAGGGAATTCCTGAGGATGAGGTTAGATTCATCCATGAAGCGAATTCTGAAACGAAGAAAAAAACTTTATTTTCAAAAGTACGGCAGGGGAAAGTGAGAGCACTTTTCGGCTCTACTCAGAAGATGGGAGCGGGGACGAATGTACAGACAAAACTTGTTGCACTCCATGATGTCGATTGTCCATGGAGACCGTCGGATGTAGGACGGATTTTGCGGACATTCAAAATAAAAAAGAATGTGGAGGTAACAGACAATGGCAAAGACGATTTTTGAGGAACTGGGCGGCAAATATGAGCGGCAAGGAGATTATTTAATACCGTGCTTAACTGTACCCGCCGAAGAAGAACAGCCGATAGGCACATGGGGGCAACGACATCTGAATTATCTGAAGCAGTACCGTAAGGTTACATACACCAATCTTCTCACAAGCGGCAGGCTCAACGCTTATCTTGCCGACATCGACAGACAGGCACAGGAACGCTTTGAAAGGCTCATAGAGGGTATGAAACAGGCACAGGGCATAACGGAACAGCTAAAGGCAGAAAACGCCTTAGAATGGACAGGATGCCTCAATAACATAAGGGCTTGTGCGAGGGAGATTGTGGAAAAGGAAATTATTTTTGCATAAACAGATGATTAGTGGCAGGGGGAAATCCTGCCGCTTTTTCTGCTTTAGTTTGTCAGCTTGACAAATAAAGGGTTAAGGAATATAATTAGATTCAGTATTATACAAGGAGTTAATAAATATGCGGCAAGGTATTCTTAAATAAACTGTCAATTTGATAGTGGGAACAAAAAGTAGCAGTCCCGTTTCACTTTTAATATGGGGCTTAGTTTTTTGTACCCAGTTTAAGAATACTTTTATCATGTAATTTTATATGCCCGAAAACATATAAGTGTTTTGGGGCTATTGGAGTTATTTACCCAGTGATAGGAGTATTTATCACTGGGTATTTTTATGCCCTTTTTTGGGTGTTGATAGGAGGAAAATCACATGAAAATAATTAACTTAGGCATTCTGGCTCACGTTGACGCAGGAAAGACAACATTAACGGAAAGTTTATTGTATACCAGTGGTGCAATTGCAGAACTAGGGAGCGTAGATGAAGGCACAACAAGGACAGATACAATGAATTTGGAGCGTCAAAGGGGAATCACTATCCAGACAGCAGTGACATCTTTTCAGTGGGAGGATGTAAAAGTCAACATTATAGATACGCCAGGCCATATGGATTTTTTGGCGGAAGTATACCGTTCTTTATCCGTATTAGACGGAGCAGTATTATTAGTTTCTGCAAAGGATGGCATACAGGCACAGACCCGTATACTGTTTCATGCACTACAGATAATGAAGATTCCGACAATTTTTTTCATCAATAAAATTGACCAAGAGGGGATTGATTTGCCAATGGTATATCGGGAAATGAAAGCAAAGCTTTCTTCGGAAATTATAGTGAAGCAAAAGGTTGGGCAGCATCCCCATATAAATGTAACGGACAATGACGATATGGAACAGTGGGATGCGGTAATTATGGGAAACGATGAACTATTAGAGAAATATATGTCAGGGAAACCGTTTAAAATGTCAGAACTGGAACAGGAAGAAAACAGGAGATTCCAAAACGGAACGTTATTTCCCGTTTATCACGGAAGCGCTAAAAACAATCTGGGGATTCGGCAGCTTATAGAAGTAATTGCCAGTAAATTTTATTCATCAACGCCTGAAGGTCAATCTGAACTATGCGGGCAGGTTTTTAAGATTGAATATTCAGAGAAAAGGCGGCGTTTTGTTTATGTGCGTATATATAGCGGAACATTGCATTTGAGGGATGTTATTAGAATATCTGAAAAAGAGAAAATAAAAATCACAGAGATGTGTGTTCCGACAAACGGTGAATTATATTCATCCGATACAGCCTGCTCTGGTGATATTGTAATTTTACCAAATGATGTTTTGCAGCTAAACAGTATTTTGGGGAACGAAATACTGTTGCCGCAGAGAAAATTTATTGAAAATCCTCTCCCTATGCTCCAAACAACGATTGCAGTAAAGAAATCTGAACAGCGGGAAATATTGCTTGGGGCACTTACAGAAATTTCAGATGGCGACCCTCTTTTAAAATATTATGTGGATACTACAACGCATGAGATTATACTTTCTTTTTTGGGGAATGTGCAGATGGAAGTCATTTGTGCCATCCTTGAGGAAAAATATCATGTGGAGGCAGAAATAAAAGAGCCTACTGTTATATATATGGAAAGACCGCTTAGAAAAGCAGAATATACCATCCACATAGAAGTCCCGCCAAATCCTTTCTGGGCTTCTGTCGGGTTGTCCATAGAGCCGCTCCCTATTGGAAGCGGAGTGCAGTATGAAAGCAGAGTTTCACTTGGATATTTAAATCAATCGTTCCAAAATGCGGTTATGGAGGGGGTTCTTTATGGCTGCGAGCAGGGGCTGTATGGATGGAAAGTGACAGACTGTAAAATCTGTTTTGAATATGGATTGTATTATAGTCCTGTAAGTACCCCCGCAGACTTTCGGCTGCTTTCCCCTATCGTATTGGAGCAGGCTTTAAAAAAAGCAGGGACAGAACTATTAGAGCCATATCTCCACTTTGAAATTTATGCACCGCAGGAATATCTCTCACGGGCGTATCATGATGCTCCAAGGTATTGTGCAGATATTGTAAGTACTCAGATAAAGAATGACGAGGTCATTCTGAAAGGAGAAATCCCTGCTAGATGTATTCAAGAATACAGGAACGATTTAACTTATTTCACAAATGGGCAGGGAGTCTGCTTGACAGAGTTAAAAGGATACCAGCCAGCTATTGGTAAATTTATTTGCCAACCCCGCCGCCCGAATAGCCGTATAGATAAGGTTCGGCATATGTTCCACAAGTTAGCTTAACAGCTTGCAAAAGTCATATAAAATGAGATTTGAAAGGATTAGAGACTAATTATGATGAAATGCGAATGGATATTGTGTCCTGTTTGTGGGAGCAAAACCCGTAATAAAATTAGGAAGGACACTGTTTTGGAGAATTATCCCCTTTATTGTCCAAAATGCAGACAAGAAAGATTGATTAAAGTTGACAACTTGAAGATAACTGTCATCAAAGAGCCAGACGCTTAAGACGCAGAGCCGATGAAATTGTGGAACAATTCACGAATCATCGGCTCTTTTTGTTTCGTATTTGAAAGAACAAACTCACCAAATAAAAAAAACGATATTCGGGTGGGTTATTTTGTTATACCCTAAATTACCCTCTGAATTTGTTTTTAAATTTGGAGGGATTTTTTTATGTCCTTTTTTCGGGCAGTTATCTATCTGCTCATACGAAGCAAAATTTATCAATACATAGTATATCAGAGAACGGCAGGAAACCAGTTAAAAAAATTTCTGCCAGTGCAACGGTACTTCTCACCTTGAAAGTAGAAGTACAATCTCCATACAATAGAATTACTATTTCCTATAACCGTAAAGGTCACAGAGCCTTTGCGGTTTTTCTTTTGTCGATTTTTGTTGGAAAGTGCCGTAGGGCTGTTTCTGATATGCGGTGTCGTTCTCCGCCTCTCCATCTGGATTTTTTACATTTCAAAAATTCAGATGGGAGGTATTTATGGTGAAATATGCACCAAGAAAGGTATATATCAGAGAAAGTGGCGGCTATGTGGAATTATCCTACACGGAGTTCTGCCGTTGCAGGGAATCCGACCAGACCTATATGGACAAGCTGTTTATCCCCATTCAAGGCTGTCTGCTTGAAGTCGTGAGGGAGCAATACACAGACTTCTACCGTGACAAGGAACGGTGGCGTTATCTGCAAAAATTAGATACAAAGAATAGACTGCTATCTCTCGACGGATTTACGGACAGCGAGGGGAATCCTCTGGACTTTATCACTGATGAAGCGGTGGACATTGCAGAAACCGTTGTCAATGCGGTCATGGTGGACAGGCTGAAAGCCGCCCTGCCTTTGCTGTCGGATAGTGAACAGGAGCTGATACAGGCAATCTTTTTTGACGGACTTTCCGAGCGTGAAGTCGGGGCGAGGTTGGGCATAACCCAGAGCGTTGTAAACAAACGCAAAGCCAGAATCCTAATAAAACTAAGAAAGATAATAGAAAATTAAAATTTAAGGCGTTCAGCCCCCTTGTTTTTTCCTTTGGGAAGATGAGGGGGCTTTTCTCTGCCCTCTCAATCAATTCTGATTGGAGGAAGTAAGAATGGCATACAACCACGGACGGGAGGACAGGAAATGGCGTATCTGGAAAGAAGCGGAGGAAAAGCTGCTGCGTGAGTGCGGCGTTGATGAAGCGACCATTGAGCAGATACGCATGGCGGACAGGGCAGACTTCAATTCCAACAGGCGGTTTTACCGATGGACGAATGACGTTGCGGAATATCTTGAGGACATGGCAGGCAGGGAGCGGCAGGCGGAAGTGGGTACGGTTGCGGAGTTACTGGAAGAGATTGAGAGCGAAAATCTCTATCAAGTATTAGTCACGGTGGACGGGCGTACCTTGAAAATCGTCCTGCTGAAAATGCAGGGGTATTCCACAAAGGAGATTGCCCCGCTTGTGCATTTGACGACTGGTGCCATCTATGCGAGGTTAGACCATCTGCGGAAGAAGCTGCGGAAAATTTTATAGCTTCTAAAACAGCCTGCCATCCTGCGGGCTACTGGGTGAGGGATGGAAATCCCCTCACTCATTTTTTGCAGGAGGACAACAGGATGGCATACAGGGTTAAGGCATACACGCTTCGGGAGGAATCCACGGAAAGCGGCACAAGGTATTTTATCAGCTTTAAGGACGGGCAGGGCAAATCCCACGAGTTGGAAGTGTCGGAACAGTTCTTTATGGAGTTTCGGCAGATGGAGCGCAGGAACAGGAATCTTTTCTAATGGGACGAGCGGCACAGGGAGTTTAACGAGGTATGGGACGAAACCCTTTACAGACGGGCGTTGCGTGTGCCTAAGAGCCTTGATGAACGCATGGTTGAGGAAGAACGGAATGAAACGCTCTATAAGGCGGTTGGGAGCCTTCCAGAGATACAAAGGCGGCGTTTCCTGCTCTACTACGAGTATGAGTTCAATTTTTACCAAATCGCCGCTATGGAGCATTGCACCGCTTCGGCAATACAGAAATCTGTTGCGATTGCAAAGGAGAAAGTAAAGGCGGAAATTGAAGAAATATCTCCAACCGTGACCGACACCGCCCGAAAAAGAAATCTGTTTTTTATTTGTGTGGGATTGGCGGCATTACATACTCTCACTTTTTTCCGTGGGAGTAAATCTATTTTTAAGGAGGTCAACGCCTATGTGCAACGAAAACAAAGACACCGCCCGAAAGGAGGAAAGCCATGCAGAAGTTACAGACAGTCAACGCCGAAACGCTCCTTTATGAACCGCTTGAGAAACCATCCTTTGTGGTGGACAGCCTTATCCCGACAGGCTTATCGCTGTTCTGCGGCTCACAGAAGATAGGCAAAAGCTGGCTCATGCTGAAGCTATGCTTATGCGTGTCGCAGGGAATCCCTTTATGGGATATGCCGACAATGGAGGGCGATGTGCTTTACCTCTGCCTTGAGGACACGTTCTGCCGCATACAGGACAGGTTATTTCGTTTGACGGACGAAGCAAGCGGGCGGCTCCACTTTGCCGTGGCAAGCTGCAAGCTGTCAGACGGTCTTATCGTGCAGCTTGAAGATTATCTGAAAGATTACCCAGACAGCAGGCTCATTGTCATTGATACCTTGCAGAAAGTCCGTACAGCTTCAAAAGACAATGCCTATGCAAGCGACTATGGGGACATCTCCCTCATCAAAGACTTTGCCGACAGGCACTCTCTGGCGGTCATTGTCGTACACCACATCCGAAAGCAGAATGACAGCGACGTGTTCAACAAGGTGTCTGGGACGACAGGATTAACGGGGAGTGCGGACGCTACCTTTGTTCTGGAAAAGGAGAAACGTGCGTCTGACACCGCCAAGCTGTATGTGACGGGCAGGGACACGCCTTATCAGGAATACACGCTGCGTTTCCGTGATTGCCGTTGGGAGCTTGTGGAGCGGAAAACGCAGGAGCAGCTTGCGAAAGAAACGATACCAGATGTCCTTTTTCGGTTGGTGGATTTTATGAGGGATAAGGAAGAATGGATAGGCACGGCAACGGAACTGTTAGCCGCTATGGGGGAAACGGAAACCATACCCACGGTGATTACGAAATGGCTGAATGAATACCGCACCACATTTTTAAGCGAGAACCGTATCTGCTACCAGTACAGCCGCAGGAAAGACGGCAGGCGGATTGCCCTTGCAAGGAGGGCGGGTGACAGCGGTGATGGTGGTGACAGCGATATTAGGATACCCCCCTGTTACTGTCATTGACGCTTAAAGCCATGTAAAGCTGGCGGCTCTGCCCTGCGGGTGACAGCAGTGACGGTGGTGACAGTGATTTTAGGATACCCTGCCGCTGTCATCCCTACGGGAGAACACCCCGTAAACGCAAAATGCAGGCGTGAGATTTACTCGCCCTTTTCGGTCGTGTAAAACCACCCCTGCGGTCAGAAAAATCATTCCGATTTTTCCGACTGCGTTTACAGGGTGTAACACACTACACTTTGCCCTGCAAAGTCGTGTGCCAGACGTTCCCTCTGGACTCCCTTAAGGCAGGGCTGTGCCCTGCTATCCTACGCCTTACGGCTTCGGATAAAAGAATGGCGGCATGACGGTGACGGCTCTTGCGAGGGGGGTATCCCAAAAACACCGTCATCATCGACATGACCGTCATGCAGGGGGTGAGGGTGACAGTTGCGGCAGTCGGCAGGGGGTATCCCAAAACTGCTGTCACCACCGTCACCGCTGTCACCCCAAAGGACGGTCACCCGCCGAAAGAAAGGAGGAATCCGCCTATGCCTTATGCAATCCTGCGTTTCCAGAAACGAAAAGCGGGCGGCGTTGCGGCTTGTGAACGCCACAACGAGCGGAAGAAAGAAGCCTACAAAAGCAACCCAGATATAGATATGGAACGCTCTAAAAACAATTACCATCTCATAGCACCACCAAAGTACACCTACAAGAAAGAGATTAACCGCATGGTAGCCGAAGCGGGGTGCAGGACAAGGAAAGACAGCGTGATGATGGTGGAAACGCTCATCACAGCTTCACCAGAATTTATGAACCAGTTACCGCCCGAAGAACAAAAAGCGTATTTCCAGACGGCTCTTGACTTCATTTCGGAGCGTGTTGGAAAGCAGAATATCCTCTCCGCTGTCGTCCATATGGACGAGAGAACGCCCCATATGCACCTCTGCTTTGTGCCGATTACGCCAGACAATAAGCTGTCAGCGAAAGCTATCTTAGGCAACCAGAAATCATTATCCGAGTGGCAGACCGCCTACCATGAGCGGATGTCCTCACGGTGGAATCAGCTTGAACGGGGGCAGTCCTCAATGGAAACCAAGCGGAAACACGTCCCCACATGGCTCTATAAATTAGGCGGCAGGCTTGATAAACAGTATGAAGAAATCGTGTCTGCCCTATCCGACATCAACGCCTTTAACGCAGGGAAGAAAAGGGATAAAGCGTTAGATTTACTCTCTGCATGGCTGCCAGACGTGGAGAAATTCTCTAAGGAAATCGGGAAACAGCAGGCGTATATCGACAGTTTGAAAGAGAGAATTGGGCAGGAATCAGACTATGCGGGGCGTATGCGTGATGAAAAGTACGAGCAGGAACTAAAGGTGCAGAAAGCGAATCAGAAGATATTTGAATTGCAGAGAACCAACGAGCAGATGGGGCGGCTGCTGTCAAAAATACCGCCCGAAGTGTTGGAAGAATTGCAGAAAAATCATAGAAGCAGAGCGAAAGAAAGGTAGATATGTGAATGAAGAAACAGGATTTTAAGGTGTTAAAGACCAAAGACTTGTACCCGTTCCCCGACAATCCGTTTCATGTGGCAGAAGATGAAACACTGTCAGAGTTAGCGGAAAGCATCAAGGAATTTGGCATTGTCACGCCGATAATCACACGCCCGAAAGAGGACGGGGACGGTTATGAAGTGATTGCAGGACAGCGGCGTGTCCGTGCTTCTGAACTTGCAGGGATAAATACCGTGCCTGCGTTTGTCCTGCCCTTAGACCGTGACCGAGCCATCATCACCCTTGTAGACAGCAATTTGCAGCGTGAGAATATCCTGCCATCGGAGCGGGCGTTTGCTTACAAGATGAAATCCGAAGCCATGAAGCGGCAGGGTTTCCGCACAGACTTAACCTCGTCACAAGTTGTGACGAAGTTGCGGACGGACGACAAGGTGGCACAGGGCTTCGGCGTGGGCAGGATGACCGTGCAGCGTTTTATCCGCCTGACGGAACTGATACCGCCGATTTTGCAGATGGTGGACGAGGGGAAAATCGCCCTCACGCCTGCGGTGGAACTGTCCTTCTTGAAGAAAGACGAGCAGGAAAACCTCTTTGCCACGATGGAGAGCGAAGAAGCAACGCCCTCACTCTCACAGGCACAGCGGATGAAACAGTTAAGCCAGAGCGGGCGGCTTGACATGGATACGATATTTGCGATTATGACGGAGGAAAAGGGCAACCAGAAAGAAACCTTGAAAATCAACACAAGCAAGCTGAAAAAATACTTTCCGAAGAACACAACGCCGAAGCAGATGGAGGAAACCATCATCAAACTTTTGGAGCGTGAGTTGCAGAGGAAACGCAACCGTGACAGCCGCTAATCTTCTTTTTTCGGGAAGTAAATACAGAGAGTTGAGGTATGGAGAATGAGAGAAATCCAGTATGAAATCGTAAAGGAAATCGCAGTATTGTCTACGGGCGACAGTGGCTACACAAAGGAAATCAATCTCATTTCATGGAATGGGAAAGAGCCGAAGTATGACATCCGCAGCTTTTCCCCGAACCGTGAAAAGTGCGGCAAGGGAATCACGCTGAACGCTGATGAAGCGGCGGCACTCCTTAAAGCATTACAGAAAGAATTAAACAGCGAGGATTAATGGTATCTGATTGGCAGGGCGGGGACATTTCCAAACTCTTCCCTGCCCTGTCTGGAAAGGAAGATTTAAGTATGGGCGAGGATAAGAAAGCAGATAAAAAGAGAAAGCGTATCGTGCCAAAAGCACCAGTGCAGATGATAATCAGCCGTGAATATGTCGGCACACAGACCGTTACAGAAGCGTTTGTCCCGATTATCTCCGAGGATATTCGGAAGAAGATTGCCGAGGGCGACACCTTCGACAATGAGGGGCTGTCCGCTTAGAATGTACGCAATGGGACATGAAAACAGATAGGACAGATACGGAGGTTTTACAGTATGGCAGGAATCAAAGAAGAAAAGAAAATCTATTTAGTCGGCATTTATTGCCGCTTATCTAAAGACGATGGTACGGATAACGAGAGTGCGAGCATTGCGACACAGAAATCCATCCTCACGGATTATGTGAAAAAGCAGGGATGGCACATAGCAAAAACGTATGTGGACGATGGTTATTCTGGTACAAATTTCCAAAGACCAAGTTTCCAGAATATGATAAAAGACATTGAAAGCGGTCTGATAAACTGCGTGATTACGAAAGATTTATCCCGTCTGGGGAGAAACTATCTTGATTGTGGGTTATATCTGGAAGTTTTCTTCCCAGAGCATAACGTGAGGTATATAGCGGTCAATGACGGCGTAGATACCTTGAATAAATCTGCTATGGACATCACGCCTTTCCGCAACATTTTAAACGAAATGTATGCCGCTGACATATCTGTTAAGATAAAATCGGCATATCGGGCGAGGTTTCAACAGGGGAAATTCATGGGAACTACCGCCCCTTATGGCTATATCAAAGACCCTGCCGACCACAACCATCTGCTGATAGATGATAAAGTGGCACATGTTGTAAAAGAGATATTCGACCTTGCATTAAAAGGGAATGGAGTTGCCAAAATTTGCAGACATCTTAATAAACAGCATATCCTACGCCCTGCCGCTTATGCGGCGGAGCGTGGCGAAACAGGCTTTGAACGTCATTTTGAGGGGAACGAGGACAAACGCTATATTTGGAGTGGGAACAGCGTGAGGAGCATTTTAAGAAGCCCGATATATGCGGGAAATCTTGTAGGCTACAAACGGATTGCCGCCAATATGAAAAGCAAGAAACGCCCCTCTAAGCTGCCCGAAGAATGGGAAGTGATACCCAATACCCATGAGGGAATAGTCACGCAGGAGGAATTTGATATTGTCCAACAGCTTATTACAAGTCGTAGGCTTCCACAGAACAAGGGAGGATTTGTAAATATTTTTGCAGGCGTTATCAAGTGTGTGGACTGCGGATGTGCTCTGCGGGCAATGAACGTACACAGGAGGAAACGCCCAGAGATTATCGACTGTGTACAGTATTCATGTAATAATTATGCAAGAAACGGAAGAAGCGAGTGTAGTGCCCACAATATAGAAGCAAGGGATTTATTCAATGCCGTTCTTGCCGACATCAACTGTTTTGCGGATATGGCAGTGAATGATGAAAAGGCGGTCAGGGCCATAGAAAAGCGGCTCACGGAAACAGACCAGAGCAGGGCGAAAGCATTAGAGAAAGAACGTAAGAAGCTGAACAAACGCCTTGCGGAACTGGACAGGCTGTTTTCCTCTCTCTACGAGGATAAGGTCATGGAGCGTATTACCGAGCGGAATTTTGAGATGATGTCGGGGAAATACCAGAAAGAGCAGCTTGAAATTGAAGCAAGGCTGAAAGAGGTGACGGAAACTCTTAATGAAAGCTACGAGAAATCACGGGGAATCCGTGACTTCCTCGCCCTTATCCGAAATTATCAAGGCTTAAAAGAACTGGATGCAACAGTTATAAACGCACTCATAGACAAGATACTTGTTTCGGAGCGTGAGAAGATGGCAGACGGAACAGTGAAGCAGGAAATCAAGATTTACTATAAATTCATCGGCTTTGTCGATGAATTACATATCATACCTACAAAACGGTGGGCAGCAATGCCCGCTAAAAATTGTACGGTGTGCGGCGTTGAATATGTCCCGGGCTCTGGTGCATCAAGGTATTGTCCTGCTTGTGCCAAGAAGATACGGAGGGAGAAATCAAACGAGAGCAAACGCAGGAGCAGAGAACAGAAAAGGATAGCATGTATGAACTGTCCGCAAAAAATGACCGACTGATCTGGAGCAGAGAAGCGGTAGAATTATCCGGCAGGGAAACGAAAATCCGGAGGTTGAAATTTACCGCTATGTTACAGAGGAAACCTTTGACGCCTATCTTTACCAGCTGGTAGAAAACAAGCAGAAGTTTATTTCACAGATTATGACTTCTAAAAGTCCGGTCAGATGTGCAGAAGATATCGATGAGGCGGCGCTTTCCTATGCAGAAATCAAAATGCTTGCTACAGGAAATCCACATATTAAAGAAAAGATGGACCTTGATATTCAGGTATCAAAACTAAAACTGCTAAAGCAGAATTTTCTTTCTGAAAAATATATGCTTGAAGATAGAATTATGAAGTATTATCCGGCAGAAATGCGAAAGCAGGAGGAAAAGATAGCGGGACTGGAAGAAGATTTTGCACTCCTGCAAAGTCAACCGAAAAATGATAACGAACACTTTGCAGGCATGACGGTTGTCGGCGTGTATTACACAGAAAAGGCGGAGGCAGGAGAAGCTATCATAAATGCTTGCAAGAACATGAAGAATCCAGAGCCGACACCTCTTGGCACTTACAGAGGCTTTGATATGACACTTTCCTTTGATACTTTGAATCGAGAATATGAGGTTGAGCTGAAACATAAAGCAAGGCATAGAACCTCACTTGGCAGTGATGTGCATGGCAATATCACAAGGCTTGATAATGCCCTTGAAAATATTGAGAAGAAGTTAAATGTGACAAAGGAAGAATATGAGAACCTGATTGCTCAATATGAGACTGCGAAGATAGAAGTAACCAAAGAATTTCCGAATGAAGATGAGCTGAACGAAAAGACGAAACGTCTGGATGAGCTGAATATCCTGCTGAATATGGATAAGAAGGAGAATGAAATCCTGGAAGAAAAAGAAGATGTACCCGTAGAGAAGAAGCGGAAAGCAGTGGAAAAAGAGCGGTGACAAAGAGAGGTTTTGTGGTATAATCTTTATATAGTACAAAGATATGGTATCTATTGATTTGAATTTATGGAGATGGTGAGAATGGAAGCTAAGAGTGAGAGATTAATAATGAGAAGTCATATCGAAATTTGCGATGGACATTTAATATTCCCAGAAATCGAAAAAGGAGTGGATATACTTAAGAATAAGTCTAATGTGCCGGAAGATGGCGGTTTTATATTTTATAATGAAAATGACGAACAAATTTGTCACATAGGTATTGAAACAAAAAGAAAAACTTTAGAAGTTTCATATGGCACTCAAGCCGAGTACCGTGGAAATGGATATATGAAAGAGGCATTAAACTTTTTGCTTAAGCGATTCATAACTGAAAATATTAAAGATGATGTTTATGCTCTAATTTGTAAAAATCCTGAGTCTCAGCATATATTAGAAATAAATGGCTTTAGAAAAGAATCACCATATGGAAATAACGGTTTTTGGTTTGTTTTTGATAGAGAATTATACAAGGAAAACTAATACTAAATTTGGTAAAAGGTAGCTCATAGACTTTGCCTAACAGATCCACAAATCGGACTTTTAGGTACTGTTTCAATGATAGATTATATAAAAATAGGAGTATTAATAGAAATGAGATTATCAAAGGTTCAACAAGAAACAATTGATTTTTGCAAGGCGCAAATTGATGAAGCAAGAAAACAGGTTATTGATTTGAAAAAGATTAAGAAAAGTGAGCTATGTCAAGCGATGAAAATAATTGATGCTCAAAATGGGATAGTATATACACAGGGCGGTAACTGTAGTATTAGAACATTAAAGAAACTTGAAGAACTTGGAATCTTAGAAATATTAGAAGATAACTCTGGCATTGGAACAGGCTTTGGTGCGTTTCCTTCAAAAGTAAGGATTTTGAATTATTAAAAATAGGCGAATTCTAGTCCGATGAAGTGAACACTTGTAGATAAAATTTGTTCAGGCGTAGATAAGGAAAGGTTAAGAACAATGGCAAAACCCATGAGTATAGAAAATTTTTACGAAAGCAGCGCAGAAAATTGAGAATCCATTAAAAAAATAGATTTATTAATAGGAATAAAGGAGTAAATTTAATGAAAGTATGGCATATTACGAAAGATATTGGTTATGGAGGAAATTTACTTTATAATCTAACGAACAATGCAGGAAAAATACCAGAGCCTCTTCCTTGGATTGAGCCATCAATTAATTGTTTATACAAAGAAGCTGTTTTATCATTTATGGTAGGTAATTATGATAGTGCATTAACAGATTTATGTTTACTAATGGAGCACGTGTTAAGAGCGGCTCTTTTAAATGATACAGATTCGGGAATGCAAAGAGCTGATTCTACGACAATGCTAAACAAGTATGGTTCATTATCTGCAGCTATTCAAGAAGCAAGCAATACATCTTTAATGGATGGCTGTAATAAAGCATGGTGGGATGCTGTATCTAGAGTTATACGAAATAAGTCAGCACATTATGTGCTACCTGTATTATTGAAAAGATGTGCCCAGGAAGAGGAGCTTCGCAAATATATTAATAAATACGAACTTCCGGAGAATAATTCAGAATACTGGTATGAATCGCATTTAGTAAATTGGGGAGCCTTTTATCATAGTACAGGCAAAGAATTTGTTCAAGGTTTTTTACGGGATGTAACCAACGAACTTAAGATAGTGATTGCAAATACAAAGTGGCAAGGCGATGAATCATGGTGGATTTCATTAAAAGAGCAGTATGATTCCTTTTTTTCATATGAATGGAGTATTGAAAAACTAAAATATAGTTTTGAACAGGCTAAAAGAGATTTGGGAAGTAGTGAAAAATAAGGAGCTAGGAGAATGTCTATGAAATTTCCAAAACAGATAAAGGATCTAGTATATGAATTATTACAAGAACCTACGCTTGATAAATTTAGAGAATTTTTACGCGCACAGACAGGTGAACATAATGCTATTGATTTCAAAAGCCAATGGATTGAACGTGCTGCTTTAGCAAAAGAAATGTTAGCCCTAGCTAATTCACAGGGCGGGTTCATTGTATTTGGAGTAGCAGAAAACGAAGATAAGAGTGTACATACTGATGGTTTGCCGGAGATTAAAGATAAGGCTGATGTTTCTAATGGCATAAAGAATTTTATTTCATCGAATTTGAAATATGATATCTATGATTTTTCATACACTACAGCAGAATACGAAGCATTAAGGGGTAAAAAATTTCAAATGCTGGTTGTAGAAGATACACCAGAATATATCCCCTTTTTATCTAAAAAAGACAGTGGCTCACTTAAACAAAATATGATTTATATTCGCCGGGGAACTTCTTGTGAAATTGCAAATAAGGAAGAAATAGAAGTAATGATTAATAGGCGAATGAATTACCTGCATCCATTAACTGGAGAGCCACTCCAGTTGGGAGAACATTTAAAACAATTAAAGATTCTCTATGAAAATATTGATAAAAAACATATATATTATAAAAATAGTAATTTTCAGGAGATGACTTCTTTTTTTGAATCTGTTTCAGAAAAGATCATGGTGGGAGAAAAAGTGGAAACCCCCAATCCTCTTTATCCTGACGAGAGTTATGAACAGTTTATAGCTAGAATGATTGTTGATAAAAAGAAAAAAATTGAAAGAGTGTTAGATTTATACTGAATGCATTATTTGAGAGAGATTGAAAATATTATGTGAAACTCTTTAGTTTATAAACATGGCGTCTAAATATATACAGCCGAGTGCTTCAACACCGAATCTCTCGGTTTTTTGTTACCCAAAAAGAATGAAAGGAGAATCATATGGAACAAAAGAGTAAAACAATCACCCTTGAAATCATCGGTCAGTGGTGGTATTGGCAAATTTGATAGAGTGGAGAAAGAAATTTACTCTCATATCTTGGAATAGGAATGGAGTATAATATCAGAAAATGAAAGCGAAGATATGAACCTATCAGTAGAGAAATATTTTATTTAAAATAGAATTTTATGGGATGCAGAAAGTCTATGAAAAGTCCTTATAGGGAGTTAGTAGGTAATTATTTAGAGGAGAAATAAAAAATAAGGTATATAAGATATGTGTGCTTGCGTGATATTGAAGCCGCTTATAAGAGCTATAGATCAGTTTAAAAGAAATGGAGGGTGCATAATATATGGCAAGAGTCATATTGAAAAATACAATTAGAAATCGCTTGACGAATTATTAAAATAATATTATAATAATATAAAAATAATAATTTGGAGGTATAATATGTCTTTCAATTTGATGACAGTATTTAAAAATTCTGATTTACAAAAGTTTGGTCAGACTGCAGCTAATGTTGTTTCTCTTGCTTATAAAGTGAATAAAAAGAACGGAGCACGAATTGCAAGAGCAGTATTAGACAATGGAACTACATTAATAAAAACTGTAACGGCATCAGGAACCGTAATAGAGCAGGTTACTAAATTACCGGCGATTACATCTATTGAGCAGAGAAATGATGTGATTCGCGATTTAGCAAAGAATAAAATTACCCAAGAACAAATTGCTGCAATGTTAGATATTTCTCAAGCTACCGTTTCTAATGTTTTGAGAAAAAAGTAGGGAACAAAAAATGAAATATAATAGTGAAATAGTAAAGAATGCATATCGGGAGTTAGAAATAGATTTAATATCCGACTTAAATAGAATGGCTTATAATTATTTAACAGAGCTTGGATATACTGATGTGGATCAAAACCGGGCGTTATATCAATTCTTTAATGTGCAAAAAAGAAAAATTGCAAGGAAACCGAGGAATATACATAAATCTAAGGAATTTATTTGTCCTAAGGATTATAAAGAAGCTTTTAATGAATTTGAAATGAGAGCAAAAAACGGGGATGACCTAAATGTATTTATGAGTGAAAAGTTGAAAGAAGCAAACTACAATGATGGATTATTAAATGATTGGAATATTTATCATTTTCACTTAACCAGGCAATTCAGGGATGATGGATGGGCTAAGCGTAGCAAATATTTAATTTTTGCATATGTAACAGATACGGATTTGTATATGTTACAAGTGTATAAGCATAAAGACAACCATGTATTCGCTAAACAAGAACTGGTTGAAATTATACATAAAAATTGGCCAGAGTTTATCGAAAAGAATCATTTTAAGGGTAAACCATGTGTAGATATTGATGAGAAAGGATATAACTTATTACGGAAAGCCAATATTTCGACTTTTGTCACTTTAAATGAAGATGATTGTTTTGGCTCAATCGGAGGAGGATATATGTCAGATGGCTCGTCAACAGAGGCTATGTGGGAGGAAAACAAATGGAAACGCTTAATGAAAATAGTTGAGAAAACAATTATAGCTAATATGGAGTTGTTGATTGATCTTATAAAAAAGGAAGCAGAAAATGTGACTAATTGCTTTAGAATACAGTTACTTTGGATAGATAATGAGCAAGAATTTACTTTATATGAACATAATAATGAGGTGGTTTTGCAGATAAATCTTGAAAAAAATCAGTTTAGAATTTGTGATTGGTTATATGTGTTGAAAGAAAAAATACATTTGAGATGAATTCGATGAAGCATATGAACTAAATAAGGACTATTCTTTATTGCAAATTATAAAGTCAATAGTTTGCCTTAGGAATTTGATAATTTTGATATTCTAATATATACCGCCGAGTGGTTACTAACCAAACCCCTCGGTTTTTTATTGCAAAAAACGAAAGGAGAATCATATGGAACAAAAGGACAAGACAATCACCTTTGAAATCATCAGTCAGTTAGGGGTGCTGTCGGAAAACTCGCAAGGGTGGAAAAGAGAACTCAACCTCATATCCTGGAATGGAGATGAACCTAAGTATGACATCAGAAGCTGGGACCCGAAGCATGAACGCATGAGCAGAGGTATCACTTTGTCGAAAGCGGAAATGAACAATCTGCTGCTTTACATGAGAGAGGAGAGAATGCAGCAGAGAGGTGCAAGCCGGCAGCCGGCGTGCAAAGGACAGGATTATGAAAGGTAATATGAGTAAAGAAAAGGAGGTGAAAACTATGGAAGCAGACCAGAAGAAGCGGCCGAAAAATCAAGAAATGCAGAGGCGAATGCTATGGTACAAAGAAAAACTGCAAAAGGTACTGGGAAAGGAGAAAAAATATGATGAACATGAATGAGTTTACCAATTATGTAGTGGAACGTTTAACGGACTATATGCCGCCGCCATTTCAGAATGCAGAAGTAGAACTGCATGAGGTGCTGAAAGACAATGGAAAGACTTATCACGGAGTCAATCTTCACTTACCGGGCAAAGATGCATCCCCGATACTATATATAGAGGATATGTATGACCGTGTGATATCAGGAACAGCTGTAAACGATGTGATTCGAGATACTGCAGAGAGCTTCATTGCATTATTTGAAAAAACGGATCTCTTGGCAGAGCTGATTTCCTTAAAAGGAACTGATATAAGGCAGTATATTTTTTTCAAACTGGTTAGTGGTGAAGATAATGGTGCCGGCTTAAAAAATTATCCACACAAGCGAATTGAGAATCTGGTAAAAATATATTTTTTGGAACCTGCACCAGGGTGGACGATAAAGATTACCTATGATCATCTAAAGGATATGGATATAGATTTGCAGGAACTTGACAGACTCGCACAGCAGAATTCGATGGCGCAGAAACCGGCGGAATTAACCCGTATGAATGGAATATTTCTTTCAAAAGAAAGGAACCTGTTAGAAAATGACGATCCTTTGCTGCCAGATATGTATGTACTTACCAATCGGGAAAAAACAGGGGGAGCATCAGTTATTTGTTATCCGGGTGTGCTTGCGCAGATTGGCAGAAAACTGTGTGCTGATTTTTATGTGCTTCCTAGCAGTATAGATGAGGTGATTATCATGCCAAAGTTTAGGGAGTTATCTCCAAAGCACCTTGGAAAAATTGTGCGGGAAGCTAATGCAGACGCTGTCGCAGAGGGACATATTTTAAGCAACTGTGTATATGAGTACAGCAGAAAAAAGGATACGCTTGCCATTGCGCCTGGCTCACAGGAAAGAAAATTTAAGGAAAAAGGGAGGTAACAGATGTCATATTATTCAAAGGAACTCATTGCGAGGGCAAGAGAAATGGATCTTTTAACATATTTGCGTTGCTACAATCCGGGCGAACTTGTGCGCATCAGCCCCAATGTTTATTCCACTAAGAGCCACGGCAGCCTGAAAATTTCCAACGGAAAATGGATGTGGTGGGCGCAGAATATCGGTGGTATCAGCGCACTGGATTATCTGTCTAAGGTAGAGGGTGTGCCGTTTGTAGAAGCGGTAAAATACCTGCTGGGACTGGAGCGAGTGCCGGTGCAGGATATGAAACCTGTAGTAAATGATAAAAAAGAGTTCACGCTGCCGCCGCCATGTGAAAACAACGACAGGGTAATAGCATACCTGTATCATAGAGGAATTGATATGGAAATCCTATACGATTGCATTGCGAAAGGACTGCTTTATGAAGCAAAGCCTTATCACAATGCAATTTTTATTGGAAAAAATGACGAGGGCAAAGCTGCGTATGGGGCATATCGAAGCACAAATGACAAGAGAATTCTTGGTGAAATACCGGGAAGCAGCAAAGAATTTTCTTTTCGGATTGTAAATGAGCAGGCGGATTTATCGAACCTGCACGTATTTGAAAGTGCCATTGATGCGCTGTCTTTTCTTTCTATTCGGAAGCTGAAACATAGAAGCTGGCGGGAAGATACCTGTCTGTCCCTGGGTGGAGTTGCCGTTACAAAAGAGCAGAAACTGCTGCCTGCATTAAAATATTATCTTGATACGCATGGACAGACCAGGACCGTTACGCTGCATTTAGACAACGATGACGCCGGGAAAAAGGCGGCAGCCCAGATGTGGGAACTGTTAAAATCCGACTATGATGTAGTCCTGGATTATCCTAAATACGGCAAAGACATGAACGATGAGCTGAGAGAATTAAAGAGAAAAGTATCTGATCGTCATCAAAGATGACCGGCGGATGAAACTTTAGCAAGCAGACCCTTTTTACTCCTGCCGGAGAAAAAGAGCTTGTCAGGGAGATCCCTGAAACCCTCAACACAGAAAAGGAGATGAAGAACTTATGAATCGAACAATTAAAAAACAAATATGGCTAAGCGAGGAAGAAGACCGCCAGCTGAAAGAAAAAGCAGAAGCAACCTGTCTGACAGAAGCAGCGCTGATTCGGATGCTGATTCAAGGCTTTCTTCCTAAAGAAAAGCCGCAGGCAGATTTCTACAAGGCTATGAATCAGATCACTGCCATTGGAAATAACTTAAATCAAATTGCAGCCAGAGCAAATACTTTTGGCTTTGCAGATGTGAAAGCGCTGGAATTTGAAATTGAGAATTTAAGGAATTTCAGGCTGGCACTTGAGAAGAAGTTTTTAGAACCGGAAGTTTCAGAAGTATGGCAGTAACTAAAATCTGGCAGGTAAGAGGATGGATTGGCGATGTGCTCTCCTATGTCAAGAATCCTCAAAAGACGGACATGGCTTTACAGAACGTTTTAGATTATGCGGCAAATGAAAGTAAAACAGAACAGGGACTTTTTGTCAGCGGACTTAACTGCGATGCGGAAACTGCGGCAATGCAGTTTCCGCTTGTTAAGAAACAGTTTGGTAAAACGGGCGGCATCATTGCCTATCACGCCTATCAAAGTTTTGAGCAAGGTGAACTGAGCGCAGAGCAGGCACATGAAATCGGAATGGAATTTGCCAAAGAGGTCTGGGGAAAAAGGTTTCAGGTTGTGGTAGCCACGCATCTGAATTCAAACTGCCTGCACAACCACTTTGTAGTGAACTCCGTATCCTTTGTGGATGGCAAAAGATGCAGAGCCAAACAGTGGAGAGAGCTGTCTCAAATATCAGATCAGGTATGCAGAAACCATAATCTAAAGACCATAGAAATACCGGAAAACCGCAGAGTGCCGCTGCCGATTTACAAGGAAGAACAGAAAGGAAAGCCTACACGATTAAATCTAGCGAAAGCAGCGGTTGATGAGGCGATTTTAGTCAGTCATAATCTGCAGGAACTTTCTCTGCATTTAAGAAAGGAGGGATATATCTGCCGCTTTGGTGCAAACCGGAAATACTGGACCATCAGTCAAAGGGACTGGCAGCGACCGATCAGACTTGCTCGCATGGGGGCAGCGTATACCAATGAAAAAATTATGGATAGGCTGAAAAGCCCTGTCAAGTATGCAGCGTACAGTGCATATCAAAAGCGAGAGCTTTCCTATCAGGCTAAGAAGTACAAAGTGAAAGCAAACCGTCCGAAGAAAAAAGCCGGCGGTCTGCTTGGTCTATATTTTCACTACTGCTATCTGCTTGGTGTATTTCCGCAAAGGCAGAAAGCGCAAAAGAAAAGGGTCAAGCCTTTTTATCGTGACGATTTGTTAAAACTGAATTCTATCACAGAAGAAGCGAGATTTCTTTGCAGAAACCGAATTGAAACAAAGGAACAGCTGCAGGCGAAAAAAGAACTGCTGGAAATGCAGATGAAAGAGCTGGCGGCAGAAAGGGAACTCTGCCGGGGGACTGCATATCAGAAAGGAGGCTCTGAAAAAGCAAAGTCTGCGGAAAGGGAACAGATTGCAGATTTAACAGGGCAGATGAGAACTTTGCGAAAACAAATATCACTTTGTAAAGCTATCATAAACCGAAGTGATGAGATGAAAGGGAAGATAAGAGAAGCCGGTGCCAGAGAAACAAGAAAACCTAGAGAAAAAAAGAAAGCAGAAAGGGAGATGGAACTTTGAATTACGGAGGAGATGCAGCAGAACAGGTGGTACGTATGTCACTTGAGGGTATGGATGTAGCGCTGCGGGTAAGCGGCAGTGCAGCAAAAAATCTAGTTGCAATTCTTGCAGCCCTGTCCAAAGAGGATAAAACTAGCAGAGGAAGAACCAGGCTTACAAAACTGATTAAATCCGGAAAAGAACTTACGGTGTTTTCCATTCCAGGGGAAGACCTGAAAAATTTTGCGAAGGAAGCAAAACAGTACGGGATTTTGTACTGCGTTGTAAAGAGCAAAGCCGGACAACGGGTAGACGGAGCTGTTGACATCATAACAAGGTCTGAGGATGCGCCCAAAATCAACCGCATTGTGGAGAGATTTAAGATGGCAACAGTCAGCACACAGGAGGCAGGCGAGCAAGTGCGTGAACAGTCCGCTTCCTCAAACGCAGAGAAACTGCTGGATGAGGTGCTGCTGGATGTAAACCCCCGGGATGCCGGGACAGAGGAAAAGTCTCTGTTCGGGCAAGACTTAAGGAAAACGGAAGCAGAGAGAGAAACTTTTTCTAACCCAAAACTGACTGCCAAACCGTCAGTTCGAGAGAAGCTGAATCGGTATAAAGAGATGGACGATGAGGAAAGAGAAAATATCCTCAAACGAGTTTTCAAGAAAGAAAAGGAAGAAAGGTAACATATGGACAATTTATACGACTTATTATCAGAGAAAGAAACCGGAGCACAGAAGCAGTATTCGCAGGAGGAATATAAGGAGCATAAAAGAAAAGAACGGGAGGACGCATATCACTTAGTTCAGGCACAATTTGATGCAGTGATTGAAAGTCCAAAGAAACTGGAGCAGTATCTCAATTTGCAGTCTACATTTGACCGGTACTCTGTTTCTAATGTGATGCTGATTTTAGCCCAAAGACCGAATGCGACTAAACTGAAAGAATATGCAGGATGGGCAGAAAACGGTGCGTACATTCAGAAAGGTGCGAAAGGAATTTCCATTTTAGAACCTTATA
Source organism: Anaerotruncus sp. 80 (assembly GCF_009936115.1). NCBI lineage: Bacteria > Bacillati > Bacillota > Clostridia > Eubacteriales > Oscillospiraceae > Anaerotruncus > Anaerotruncus sp. 80. The sequence continues at coordinate 58,082 of NZ_QWES01000008.1, read as the reverse complement.
CTTATCAGAAGGAAGATGGAAGTGAAGGTATCGGATATAACTTGAAAAAGGTCTTTGACATCAGTCAGACTACCAGCATAGATACCAAGAGAAAACCGGTATTAACGGAAAAGCAGATTTTAAGAGCGGTGATTGCCAAAGCGCCGGTAGAAGTCAGAGCAGATAATGAGCAGACATACAGCGAACAGCCTGCGAGATTTGATGAAGCACAGCAGGTGATTTATCTGAAACGAGGTCTTGCTGCAGAGTCTTTCTTTAAGGGACTGACTCAGGAGGTGGCAAAGCTGAAACTAGGATTTACAGATAGAACATCAGAAAGTGATATGGTTTCTTTAGCCTGCATCAGATATATGCTGGACAGGGAGTTTGGATTTCAGGCAGAATGTCCTGCGCTTCCAAAGGATATGGAGCAAGAAGCACTTCGTGATGCTTTTCACCGGGCAAAGCAGGTGTATTCACAGATGAAGAACGAGGTGTATCTGTTTACGGAAAAGGAAAAAAATCAGAAAGCAAGAGGGGACAGTGAACGCTAAATATAGTGAATCCATGACAATGCTGGCATTGACTGCCGCAGGCGTGCCGTTCGTAATCTGGCTATCATTATTGACTGCACCGTATTTATCAGAGGGGCTTGCAGGGCTGATACAGGGGCTGAATTTGTCTTTGTCAGAGCCTTTTCATGTGACATGGTGCAAGGACAGTTTAAGGGCAGTCGCCATCGGGCTGCTGCTTTACGCCGGCGGAATCTGCATCTATGTTTCGTCAAGGCGCAATTACAGGAGAGGCGTGGAACATGGTTCTGCAAGATGGGGGAATCCATCCGATATTAACAAAAAGTACAGGCAGCAGCCGGCATCAGAGAACAAGCTTTTGACCCAGTCCGTCAGCATTGGACTAGACGGCAGAAAACACCGAAGAAATTTGAATGTGCTTGTCATCGGAGGAAGCGGCGCGGGGAAAACCAGATTCTACTGCAAGCCTAACATTATGCAGGCGAATACCTCTTTTGTGGCGCTGGACCCGAAAGGCGAAATCGTAAGCTCTGTTGGACATTTATTAAAATCGCAAGGGTATGAGGTCAAGGTGATTGACTTAATCAATATGGAAAAGAGCCACTGCTATAACCCGTTTGTCTATCTCAGGTCGGATAACGATGTGCAGAAGCTGGCTACCAATTTATTTAAGTCAACTACACCGAAAGGCAGCCAGAGCAGCGATCCGTTCTGGGACACGGCAGCCTCCATGCTGCTTTTAGCCCTCATTTTCTATCTCAAATATGAAGCGCCAGAAGAGGAACAGAACTTTTCCATGGTGATGGAAATGCTTAGAGCTGGCGAAATCAAAGAAGATGAGGAGGATTTTCCAAGTCCTCTTGACAACCTGTTTTACGACCTTGAAATGGAGCACCCTGAACATATCGCAGTGAAATATTACCGGGACTATCGCAGCGGCTCTGCAAAGACCTTAAAGTCCATACAGATTACATTAGCTGCAAGGCTTGAAAAATTCAACCTGAGCAGTCTGGCAGCGCTCACCCGGACGGACGAGCTTGACCTTGATACTATGGGAGAGAAAAAAACGGCGCTCTTTGCTGTTATACCGGACAACGACACCAGCTTTAATTTCCTGGTGTCTATTTTATATACCCAGCTGTTTCAGCAGCTTTTTTATGCAGCAGACCATAAATACGGCGGAAGCCTGCCTGTCCACTGTCACTTTGTGATGGACGAGTTTGCCAATGTTTCGCTGCCTGACGATTTTGACAAAATCCTTTCCGTGATGCGCTCCCGCGGCGTTTCGGTGAGCATTATCCTGCAAAATCTGGCGCAGCTGAAAGCCCTCTTTGAAAAGCAGTGGGAAAGCATTGTGGGAAACTGCGACACCTTTTTGTATCTTGGCGGCAACGAGCAGGCTACCCATAAATATGTCAGCGAGCTTTTGGGAAAGGAGACGATTGATACCAACACCTACGGAAAATCTACAGGAAAGAGCGGCAGTTACTCTACCAATTATCAAAACAGCGGCAGAGAGCTGATGACGCCGGACGAAGTGCGTATGCTGGACAACAGATACGCACTCCTCTTTATCCGGGGCGAACGTCCTGTCATGGACTACAAACTGGACCTCATAAAACACAAGCACATCAAGCTGACCAAAGATGGCGGCATGATGCCGTATCTGCATGGAGCGGTTACAGAGGCTGCGGGGACCATCAGCACGATTGGATTTTATCCCGGCGATGAAAAGGATCGCAGCAGCCAGCTGCAGGAGCATGAAACGCAAGATCAGTTTGAGCTTTTAAGTGAAGAAGAACTATTAGAACAGTATCAGGAAGAAGGAGAATTGAATTGAAAGAGAAAAAGGCATTAAAAAGAGAGAACTCTGTAAAGAGAAGACTGCTGGCAGTCTGTTTCGGAAGCGCGCTGCTGTTTCCCCAAAGCGTATTTGCAGCAGCAACAGACCCATTAGGTGTTGTAAACAACCTGTCTAAGTTCATTTTTGCATTGATTCGGGCATTTGGCTTGATTATGCTCGGATACGGCATTATGCAGGTGGGACTTTCATTAAAATCCCATGACCCGTCACAGCGGGCAAACGGGATTTTGACAGTTGTTGGCGGCATCGTAATCACTTTTACCAAAGAAATCCTGGACCTGATTACAGGTTAACGGCAGGCTGAATGTATGGGTGAAGAAAGAGAAAGGCAGGTGACTTATGTCAGATAACTGGGTTGTACAAAACCTGCAGAACGCATTATCGACCTGGAACGGGAAGCTGTCTGAAATCTGGACCTTATTAACCGAGTCACCGGAGGAATTCAGAGGCGGCGGCATCTGGCAGGTGATACTAGATATACATGGGGCGCTGCAGGCGATTGGGCTTGCCCTTTTGGTACTGTTTTTCCTTGTAGGCGTTGTAAAGACCTGCGGAAGCATCACTGAAATGCGTAAACCGGAAAAGGCGATTCTGCTGTTTATCCGGTTTGCGCTGGCAAAAGGGGTTGTAACCTATGGTCTTGAGCTGATGATGGCAATCTTTGAAATCATGCAGGGAACCATTTCGACCGTTATGCAGACAGCAGGTCTTGGCAGCGCCTCAGTAGTGCAGCTTCCGGCAGAGCTGATTACTGCCATTGAGGACTGCGGTTTCTTCGAAAGTATTCCATTGTGGGCGGTAACCATCATCGGAAGTCTTGTAATCACGGTGCTGTCCTTTATCATCATCATGAGCGTATACGGAAGATTTTTTAAGCTGTATATGTATACGGCAATCGCTGCAGTTCCGCTGTCCACCTTTGCAGGAGAGCCGACAGAACATATCGGGAAAAGCTTTCTAAAATCCTATGCTGCAGTCTGCATGGAGGGTGTGGTTATCCTGCTTGCCTGCGTCATCTTTTCCGCCTTTGCAGCTGCGCCGCCGGAACTTGCAGCGGGAGAATCCGCAGTAGCGATGGCATGGGCATATATCGGAGAGCTGATTTTTAATATGCTGATTCTTGTCGGCGCTGTTAAAATGGCAGACCATTTGGTCAGAGAGATGATGGGACTGTAATGATTGAATCGAAAGGAGAAAAACTTGGAAACGGGAAGAGCAAATAACAGTATTTCGATCAGTGTGAATCCTGAAATTCGCAACTATTCGGAATCAGTATTCTGGGGACTGACCTTGCGTCAGTTCCTTTTTAGTGGTCTAGGCTGTCTGGTATCGGTGGGCATTTTCTTTTTATTAAAGGATGCGATTGGAATGGAGGCAGTGTCATGGGCGTGTATTCTTGGTATGCTGCCCTGCGGACTTTTAGGGTTTGTGACATATAACGGGATGACGGCAGAGCAGCTGCTTGCTGCAGTGATTCGTTCCGAACTGCTGATGCCAAAGGGCTCAGTTTTTAAGCCTGTCAATGTGCTGGAGCATACTTTGCAGAAAAGCGTAAAAAGACGAAGACTACACAAGAATACGGAAAGGAGAAGAAATGGTAAAGAAAAAGCAGAAAACTAAAAAAATGCGAATTCCAAGAAGCGTGCAGGAGGCAGTGCCGATTAGCACTATCTATGATGACGGGCTTTTTGTCACCGATAAAAACACCTACAGTCAGACTTACCGGTTTACAGATATTAATTATGCGGTGGCTTCTTACGATGACAAGATGGATATGCTGAAAGGGTATATGGCATTGATTAACTCCTTTGACGCAAGCGCATCGACCAAGATTACCGTAAACAACCGGAGACTGAACCGCAAGGACTTTGAGCGGGATATTCTTCTGCCGGAGCGGGAGGACGGCGTAAATGTTTACCGGAAAGAATACAATCAGATGCTGCTGTCTAAAGCGACCGGAAATACTATCGTGCAGGAAAAATATTTTACGGTGACAGTAGAGGCGCAGAGCATAGAGGAAGCACAGATGTCCTTTGAACGCATAGGAACAGGACTGACAGCGCATTTATCGAGAATGGGAGCTTCCTGCCAGCAGCTGAATGCAGTAGAACGGCTGCAGATCTTCCATGACTTTTATCGCTACGGAGAGGAGATTCTGTATCAGCTGGATCTCGATATGCTGCGAAGCAGAGGACACAGCTTCAAGGACTATATCTGCCCGGACCACATGGAGGTAAAGCCGGACCATATTCGCATCGGAGAGCGGTATGCGAGAGTGCTCTTCTTAAAAGAGTATGCGTCATATATTCCGGACGACATTGTGACCCAGCTGACAGACCGGAAGAAGAACATGATGCTGTCGGTAGATGTGACGCCGGTTTCGACCGGCGCAGCCATTCGAGATGTGGAGAACAGACTGCTTGGCGTGGATACAAACATTACCCAGTGGCAGCGGAGGCAGAATGCGAACAACAACTTTACGGCAGAAGTGCCTTATGACATGGAGCTACAAAGGAAACAGCTGAGAGAGTTTTTAGACGACCTGCAGACCAGGGACCAGCGTATGATGCTTGCAGCTATTACCATTGTGCATACGGCAGATACCCTGGAAGAGCTGAATCGGGACACAAAAACGATTCAGGCTGCCGGGCAGGAAAGTCTGTGCCAAATCGGCGTGCTGAAATTTCAGCAGCTTGACGGACTGAACACGGTGCTTCCTGCAGGTCCGAAAAGACTTAACTTAAGCAGAACTTTAACCACAGAAGCACTTACTGCCTTTATTCCATTTCGTGTGCAGGAAGTTCGCCACGAACATGGCATTTATTACGGTCAGAATGTAAAGAGCCGCAATATGATTATTGCAGACCGCAGACGGCTTCTCAACGGCAATTCCTTTATACTCGGTGTCTCTGGTTCCGGCAAATCCTTTGCTGCTAAAAGTGAAATCACAAATTTAATGCTTTCCACGGACGCGGACATCATCATTGTAGATCCAGAGCGGGAGTATGCGCCTCTTGTCAATGCTCTTGGCGGTGAAGTCATTGAGATTTCTGCAAGCAGCGGCGCCCACATCAACGCCATGGATATGCACAAGGATTACGGAGAAGTCAATCCTATCATTGAAAAGTCCCAGTTTCTGCAGTCCCTCTGCGAACAGATCATAGCGGGAAACAAGTTTGCCAAAGGGCAGCAGTCCATCATAGACCGCTGCACCGAAAATGTCTACCGCTACTATATGCAGGGGAACTACCAGGGGGTGCCGCCGACTTTGCAGGATTTCAGAGATGAGCTTTTAAGGCAGCCGGAGCCTGCAGCAAAGTCTTTAGCGCTGGAGCTGGAACTGTTTACTACAGGCAGTCTCAACACCTTTGCCAAACAGACCAATGCAGATACCCACAGCAGACTTTTATGCTACGATATTTTAGAGCTTGGCGACCAGCTGAAAGCCGTTGGAATGCTTGTCATACTGGACAACATTTTGAATAGGATTACAAAGAACCGAATGACAGGAAAGCAGACCTTTATCTATATTGATGAAATTTACCTGCTCTTTATGCACGAATATACGGCGCAGTTCCTCTTTAAACTTTGGAAACGAGTGAGAAAGTACGGCGCTTACTGCACCGGTATTACACAGGACGTGGAAGATCTGCTCCAGTCCCATACGGCAAGAACCATGATTTCCAACTCGGAATTTGTAATCATGCTGAATCAGGCGGCAATTAACCGGGCAGAGCTTGCCAAGCTGCTGAACATTTCAGACAATCAGCTGTCCTATATCACCAATGTGGAAGCAGGAAGCGGTCTGGTTAAGGTCGGGAACACCCTGGTTCCTTTTGAAAACAGTTTTCCTAGAAATACACAGCTTTATCAGCTGATGACTACAAAACCCGGAGAGGAACGATAAATGAATGTAAAGATAAAGGAAGTAGAGCTGAAAACTTCTGAGATGAGAAAAGACAGATTCCAAATCAAGATGAGACGGCAGCTTGTTCGGTACGCCTGGATCAAAGGTGGCAGAGCAGCGAAGGAGTATGGAAAGCTGCAAAGCCGGGAAGCCTCATCGCAGCGGCAGGATAACCCTGCCGCTTATGCACAGGAACATATTGCAGATGCCTCTGGACGAATTGTTCGCCAGGGGCGTTCTCTTTTCGTGGAGCAAAGGAGAAAACAGAAAATCAAAATGAAATATATGGGGCAGAATACGCAGGTTTTGCATGGCAGATCAGAAGAACATCGCCAGAGGGCAGGGCTGCAAGGTGCAGAAAACACAGAAATGGAAGAAAGAGCAGGCGGGTTTACTTCGGCTCTAAGCCAGCCGTCAAGGCGTTTTATAGCTTCCAGAAAGAGAGCGAGAAAACAGTTTGAGCGTAGAAGAATGATACAGATTATGATTCGGAAACGGCGTTCTTCCAGTAGTACTAAGGTATATTCTTCATACCGGGGTAGTGGCGGAAACAAGGCAGTTCTGTCTTTCTTTCAGGAACTGCCAGTTTTCCAGAACATGAATGTGGCAACTTCTTTACAGAGAACTATGAGGAGAGGGAAGTTCTATAGGCGAGTAAAGATACCGATGCTTTCCAGCAGTATGTTTGTCGCTATAATTCTTGTAGTAGTTATACTCTTTGCTGCGTCGATGGCGCTTTATGGAGATGACGAGAGTGACGATATTCCTGAAAATGGGACGATTGTAGAGATTGCAGAATCACAGCTTGGAAATGTCGGGGGAATGAAATACTGGAGCTGGTATGGTTTTGAAACTCATGTTGACTGGTGCGCCTGCTTTGTCAGCTGGTGCGCAGATAAGGCGGGATATATAGAGAAGGGTGATGCACCGAAGTTCTCTTATTGCCAGGACGGTGTAAACTGGTTTATATCGAAAAAGCAATGGTACAGCGGGAAGATAGAACCCAAAGCTGGTATGATTATATTTTTTGACTGGAACGGCAACGGAGTAGCCGACCATGTCGGCATTGTAAAGGGCTGCAAGAACGATATTGTAACTACCATAGAGGGCAATAGCGGAGACCAGTGTAAAGAAAGACAATATGCGGTGGGGAATGGATGGATTATGGGGTATGGACGAATTAGCAAACTATAGATGAATTTAAAGTTGGTCACTTCTTAGTCCACTTTTTAAAGATTTAATTACAAGTGTAAAAATACGTAATTCTTCTTCTGAACAATCAGCGAGCACCCTATAGATTTCTGTATTAGGATTTTCTGCAATACCAAAAACAATCCAATCGAGAGATACTTGTAAGGTAGTTGCTAGTTTCATGAGCATTGATAATGAAGGTCCACTATATCCATTTTCTAGTGCACACATATGTGTTAAAGAGATTTCTAATTTCTCGGCTAGAGCTTCTTGGGTATAGTGTGATTGATTTCTTGCCAGTTGTATTCTTTTTCCGATATCTTTCTTATTCAATAATAAATCTCTCCTTTTTACAATAAGATTGCTTTTATTGTATCTCGGATGTAAGAAGTTTATAATATTCTAAAACAGGTATATTTATTATTGTTATAAAATGGATGTGCGATAAATATCGCTTATTTTGAACTATATCATAGCTAATAAATTTTTTAATAAGAGATTTTAATTATTTTGAAAATCCTGTCCCCAAATGTATGACTCGATTTGTTTTATATATAAACAAAGATAAAAATACCAATGAAATTCAGGTAGAAGACTTAATTGTAAAGGTAATAAAGTTTTGCTAACAAATCAAGTAGTAAAAAGAAGGTATAGACTAATGTGGAAGCAAGAGAATGAAGTTGAATGCAAATAGTAAAAAGAGCCATTGAAATATAGAGTTGGGAAAAGTCTGCCATGAAAAACAGATGTAGAAAAGCACTTCCATATATTGCACTTGTAATCCTGCTTTTGATTTTTAATGTGCCTTTTCCGGTGCATAGGGAGTTTTCCGGCATTCTGATACAGACGAAAAATCTGGATTTTTGCGAGAAAGTGACGGTGAAACTTGATGGCAGTTATCATTTGAACTGTCTGACTCATGACGAATACAAGGGATATTTTCGTATCTCCAATGATGTCCTGACTTTGAAAAAAGAACTGCTCTTCCCCGTTGCAGTGGGAGTAGGATTTGATGAGGCTGAATCGGATTTGGAATATAATCTGAAAGGCGAAAATCTTTCAAAAGCGGAATTAGAGCGGATTATGGATGATGAGCTTAAAAGGTATATTGGCGGCAGAGTTCTTTCTAAACGATTCCTTCGCAAAGTCTGTATTGTAGTGCCTTCTGTAGAAAGCTATGATGGTGGGGGAATGAGCTGGAATTATGGAGATCTATCCAATGGAAAATGCAAGGTAATTGTTACCGGTGCAGATACCTATGAGGATGCAGTGGGCATTCTGACTGCCAGTTATGGCGATGCTATTAAGCTACCATAGTTGCATAGTATTGGCATGAAGCTTTTGTTTGTACCATTTTGAACGAAGTCTTTTAAGGGAAGCAACTTGCGAAGGAAAGATGAAAGAACACCGTCGCAAGGCTTCCTTTTGATTTAATGTTAGCATACCTATTTAGTGACTTTGTCACTGCCACTATATGGTTCCTATATGGGCAATTGTCAAGGTGACTTCAATCACTAAGTGGGATTTAATTTGACAAATATAGAATATAATTTTACTAATAAAATAATCTAAACACACTTTTCATACTTCTTTGATATTGTATAAATAAAGAATTTATACTTGCAAAATCACACTATGAATACTCTCCTAAACAGAGTATAATAAAAACAGGAATTATTTAGGAGAAATTTTATGAGTGATTTAGCAAGAGATAAAGTTATAGAGCTTTTGATAGAAAAATATAGTACGGTTATACATAAAATTGCTTACGAGATATTGAAAGATTGGCATCTTGTAGAAGATGTAGAGCAAGAAATTCTTTTTAAATTGATAGAAAGATATGAAGATAAGTTATTGTTACCCCAAGATGAATTGAAAAGCTATCTTTGTACAGCTGCAAAAAATACTGCAATTAATATTGGGCGAAAAAATGGAGCTATCCAAGAAGCAGAAGAATTATATTTTACAAATGCACCATTAACAATGGAAGCGGTAGATATAGCCGTGCTCTATGATGAATACGGCTTTGGGATAGAGATGCAGGATATATTGAGGACGCTTGACAATATTGATAGGGATATTATTTGTTTACAATATGGTGAAGGATATCAACGGAAAGAGATTGCAGAAATTCTTGGTGTCAGCGAAGAGTTTGTAAAGAAAAGAGTGTACAGAGCAAGAATTAAAATTAAAAGCATTTTGGTTGACAGAAAGGAGGATTAAGGATGAACGAGCATGATATTGAAAAGAAAACCGATGAGATATTGATGGCTTTGGGAAAAGAGCTAAGCAAAAGCCGCAAAGTCTATGCTGAAGCCCTTTTGGACGAAAGTATGCCGGATCCACCTTTTGTTATGCACGAGAAAGCAAAAAGTAAAAGTTCGAAAAAAATGTTAAAGAGGGCTTTGATACTGGTTGCAGTTTTAACCTTGACACTGGGGATGCTGGTTGTTTCGGTAGATGCTGTGAGATTGAAATTGTTTGAATTTTTTATGGTGGATAAAGATGGGTATACGGATTTGCAGCCATCAGATGGAAACGTAATAGAAAATGAAATGCCTGAATTTTATTTGAGTTATGTGCCAGAAGGATATGCGCTTTCCCTTAAAAATGTAGAACAGGGGATGACGACCATTATATACAAGGATGATAATGATCAATATATTAATTTTGAGGCATATACCAGTAATGATACAACAGCTTCGATTGATAATGAGAATTTACAAAGGGAGCAGATTCGTGTAAATGAATTTGAAGGATGGCATTTTTACAATGATGACTTTGATATGGTCGTTTGGCAAGTAGGAGACTATCTTTTAAATATCAGCAGTAGTCTAGGTAAGGAAGAAACTTTAAAAATTGCTCAAAATACCTTTATAAAATAAGTTTGTTACAGTCGTATTAAAAATACAGCATGAGAGAATTGAACTATCAAGGCTCTTGTGCTTTTTTGTTACTATAAATGTAAGTGTTTACGTAGTTAAAAAAAATAAAAATTTTTCAGAAAAATTGTCCCCATAAGAACAGTCTTATTTGTTTTATATATAAAAGAATAAAGGAGATTTCTATTATGAGAAAAACAATTTTAGTAATGTGTGTATTACTATCATTAGTAATATCAACAGTTTCTGTAAGTGCGGAAACTGATTTATCAACAGCAGTAACCCCTGACATTGAACTACAGTATGAGAATTTTGCAACAGCGAATGTTACATTTTCTATAACTAATGGAACCGCAAACTGCGTGATGAGTACTCGACTGTTTCCGGGGAAAGAGATTGATTATGGACAAATAACAGCCTATATAAAAAATTCGTCAGGTAAAATAGTGAAAACTTTTAGCAAGAAAGTATATCCACAATTAAATCAATGGATATGGTCAGATAGTTACAAATTAACAAGTAAGGGAACATATCATTTGCAGGCAACAGTTAAATTTTATAAAAATGGAAAGTTAGTTGAGACAATAACAAAAACGAGTTATGAAAAAGCATATTAAACTTAAGACTTTATATATGGACTATGTTATAACAGTCTTATACAGCGCAATGATGATTCTAACTTACTGAGGTATAAAAGAAACCGTTATGGACGATGAATTAGCTGATTGAAGAAGGGAATAGGAAAGATGAGAAAGATGAATCCGATGAGGTACAAAACAGGCGATATATATTTAGCTATTCTAGCAAACAAATGGAATAGCTAAATAGAACATTTTGCATAAATACAAACTTTATCAAAATGGTAATCAGAGTAAAATTGAAGCCGTAATTTACAATGTTTTCTATATATTTTCATTACGAATAGCAATATAGGAAAAGAAGAAAGGAAGAAAAATGAAAAAAATTTTTTGTTATTGTTATGTCTGTTTTGCTTATATTAACTTCGAGTTTAACGGCATTTGCAAATTCATCGGTAGCTAAAAAAGCTACAATTAAACTGGATATTTCTACATCCAAAGAAGATAAAGAAATTATCAAACAGTATAAGAAAATAGGTGATGATACTTATTCGAAAGAGAATAATAATATTATTATGAATGTGACGGATATTCAAGAATCCGAGGACAAGGTTTTGGTTTCGGGTGATGCTGTCGCCAAAATGTTTGGAGAGTCCTATAACTTTTCTTTTAAAGAAAAGGAACTAGACATCAAATATGTGAAGAATAAAAAGTTCTATACAGGTGCTTTTGAGGTTGTAATTGACGATAAATACAATGGAATTATCGATATTACTGCAATGGCAACTTTCAGCAAGACGATTATCAGTTTTACCTTACTTGACCTAGAAGATGAAGATAATCAGTCTGTTATGCTTTATGGCAACACATTCAAGGAACAGGTTGAACTTTTTAATCAGGAATTGGAAGCTGCAGAGAAGGAAGCTGTGCAAGAGCCTGAAGTAGAATCAAAAAAATTTGCAATGGCAGCATCTACATCGGCTTATCAGCATGTAGCCAATAAGTCCAATTCCTCGCTTGGGGGAGTTGCGAGGGACAAGCAAATGGTGGTAATAAGTGTAAGCAAGTGCGATCCAAAAAATTTTGGTTCTGGGACAACTGGATTTGAGATGATTCGCGTTTTTTCAAGATCGCATAATGCGACAGAAATGAAATATGAATCTCCAATTCTTTTAGCAAAGCCGTCTCGTGTAAAAGTGACTTTTAAGGGAGATCCAGATAATTTGATGTCGGTTAATAGTACAAAACCTACAAGTGGCAATGGGGCATTAACATCAGTTTTTAAAGTGTTCAACTCTGTTGTAGGCAGCCAGGGAAGTGGTTTGATTGCTGCGATATCTGCGATTATTGACCATCTGTCTATCAGCGTAGGTGACACTATTAGCAAAAGCGGAACAAATGCAACTTTTGATATTGGAATATCTAATTTAAATGCAAGTAGTATTGATTTGCCAAGAGCAACGACTTCTTCTAATGCAAAGGATGATACAAAGCATGGGATACCTTTTAAAGTGTGTTATACGCAAGATGTAGAAGATAAAACTGCAAATATATCAGTTTCAGCTGTTTTAACTTATCAATTATTTTTGAATACTAATAGAACTGTGTCACTCAAAACGGGAGCCGCAACAATTTCTCATACAGTGAATTTGAATTAAGGTGCTAAAATGGATAAAGGTAAACTAAAAAAGATTATCTGCATTGTGTTATGCGTGGCAGTAGCCGTTGTATGGTACGCAGGAGAGGGACGACAAAAGGATATAGAAGAATATAATCTTAACGCAGACAAATCAGCTGCAACTGTTTATTCCTTTTGTGATAATGTGCTGGGAATTTATGATGAGGAACCCACAACCTTTTCTGAGTTAAATGACAGTTATACTGCTACTCAAATACGTATTTGGAGATGGCAAGCATGGAGTTACCGCGATAATAACTTAAATGGGGAACGTCCATTTGAGAATGGAGAAGATTGTGATAGAATGATAATAATAGCTGAGGATATTTCGAAATTAAATAGCGATCTCATGAACGCATACTTCCTCAAAAATCCTGAAAAGAATGTAGAACTGACAAAGGAAGAGGTGACGAAACGAGTCGAGGATATCCGTCGGCGAACTAACATACTTTGTGCCCCTTTTCCTGAATGAGAAATTTAATTTTGAGACTTAATATTGAGGAAATTCAACTTTCATATTACATTACTTTAAGATTTAAGAAAGGGGCAGAGTAAAATGAGAAAACAAATTCAAGGCTGTAAATGGACCAGGGCAATAGTAATTACACTTGCCTTTCTATTGGTATTTCAATGTGGCTGGATTACAAATGATGGAATCGCTTTAGCAGCTACTGCAAAAGATGAGTACATTATCATTACAGAAAACTCAACTGCTGCGCAAAAAGTAAAGAATGATCACGCCGTCATTACAGAAAATGGAGAGGCATTAACAGCTGAACTTTCTGCAGTGGAGGCAGAGCAACTTGAGAAGGAAAAAGACATTATATGTGTTGAAAAAGATTCTCTCATTGTGAGTCCAGTTGAGGTTGGATGGGATATGGTAAAACCAGCTGCTGAAAAGTGGAACCTGCAGGCTATCAATGCTCAAAATGTAAATGTGCCTGCTAAAGTTAAAGTTGCCATTATTGATTCTGGAGTTGACTATTCAAATAATGTTGAAGTTTACAAAAGAAAGAACTTCATTGCTGATAAACCAGTGACGACTGAATTTTATGAAGATTTAACCGGACATGGAACAAGTGTTGCTAGTTTGTTAGCAGGGAAGCAAGATGACAGTAATGTGCAAGGTACTAATGACAATATTCAATTGTACTCTGCAAGAGTGTTGGATGAAAATAACCAGGGAACAATTAGCAGCGTAGTTGAAGCTATTTTCTGGGCTATGGAGAATGATGTGAACATCATTAATATCAGCTTTGGAACACCAGTATATTCTGAAGCATTAAAGAAGGCAATTGATGCAGCAGAAGAACAGGGAATTCTAATTGTTGCAGCTGTAGGAAATAGAGGAACGGAAGGGGTGGAATATCCGGCAGCTTTTGAAAATGTATTAGCAGTTGGTTCAGTTAATGCAGCTGGAGAAGTAAGTGATTTTAGTGGAAAAGGTACGGAAGTTGATGTTGTTGCTCCTGGTGAAGCAGTATTAGCACAGTGCAATTTTGGCGATGATTTAATCTTATCCGGGACAAGTCTTGCAGCTCCTCAAGTATCCGGTATTGCGGCAGCATTATGGAGCAAAGATTTGACGAAACCTGCTGCGTTTATAAAAACTCTCATTAAATCAAGCGCAAAGAGCTTGTCAGATTCCGGTGGTGGATACGGACTTGTTGATTATGCATATGCACTTGAAATTTATGATGACGTAGCAGCAGAGTTGGAATCTGTTGTAGAAGAAAATGAAGATGGTGAAATGCTTAAAGAAAATTCTGCAAAACTTGAACAACCTCAAAAGAAAGTAGAACGTGATAATGCAGAACACAAAAAATTAACTGCTTCTTATGAATTTGAGGAAAAACTGATGGAGGCGGTCGATTACGCAAATATTGCACCAAATAGTAAGTCGGTAGAAGTCTTAAAAGACCCTTATGTCGATGGCAGTTGGGGAAGTGGTGTACATGAAGCCTATTCTGCTAATGCGGCAATGAAAGCGGGGGCTGTCTTTTCTGACAAAGAGATATCTGGGGTTAAAGGAATGACTTCACATTCAGAGTTTCATGGATTTAGCTGGCATGGCACTACAGATGATGGATTAAATACAGGGACTTGCAATTATATCGCAAATTACAAGTACTTGGTGCTAGTAGCAAACAAAGTGGGCAACGGTGATAGCTATACTTCTGTAACGAATTCTAATGTAATAGGATTAAGTGCTACTTGCTATGGAAAGTTAAAAAGCGGTGTAAAAAGTATTATAGGTACAACCGCCTATACCAACAACAAAACTGCAGCAGATAAAAAAGCATTTCTAATGGGAGTAGCTATGCATACGGCTACTGATGCATTCGCCCATTCAGCTTTTCAACAAATGCAAGCAGGGTCATATTCTTGGCGTAGAATTACACACACTAATGATGCAGCAGATAAAACAAGTGTTGTTCCTAGGCGCGCAGAAATGGCATATGCGGTCGAAAAAAATGTAATAGCAAGATTTAAGGGAAACCGTAGTGGTGAAAAGATTGGAAATGATTTTCATGATGATACAGGAGCATGTTATAAACTGGCAATTGGTTTCCGCCAAAATAAGCTGATGACTTTTGCCCAGGCAGCTGATGTAACTAAGGCTACGATTATTTCAGATTTTAAGTTAGTACAAACGGGCGCAAGATAAAAATGTTGCAATGCAAATATGCACAATAGGGGTAAGACATGATGAAAAAAATAATAAAAGGTGCGATTGTACTGACTGCTATAATAGCCTTTTTCTATTTTGGAACGGGTCAGCATATCAGTGACGACAGTCCAGACTGCAAGGCGATGGAGCCACTGTCAGTAGATACTTTTGCACATTTTCGAACTCTTGACTTTTCGAATAAAACCAGATTAACGTCTAACAAGTTTGGATTTAGAAAAAAACTGGTCATTGAGGAAGTCAGCATTGTAACTCAGGATGTTGGAGGGGCACCGGATTCAAGTGCATACTATGGCATTTACAGGGATGAACAGTTGAGGGAACCTGTTGAGGAAGTGGATTTTAACTGGCTGTATCGCGATGGAGCTTTTGAGGAAGGAAAAACCGATACTGTACCATACGACGAAAAAAAAGACGGCATTGTAATTCTGGAGCCGGGTACCTATTATGCCGCCGTTTATACGCCAAGCTTTTTCGAAGATTTTGAAGCCAGTTATCTTAGCTATATCTGTCCTCTCAATCAGCAAGGTGAATTGAGAGAGAATGAGACGAAAAAATTTTATGTTGTAGAAGAGGGGCAGAAAAATACATTTACATTCAAGAGTGAAAAAAATGGCGAGGTTAAGATAACGATTAATATTTACAGCCAGGGGACAATGAAGATTTATGATGATGACGGCGTTTTGCTTCAGCGGAAAACCGCAAAGAAAAATACGGGCAAGCCGCTTACTTTGACTTTCCATGGGAAAAAAGATCATACTTACCGTATTGAGATTGAAGATTGTGAGGTCAGCAACGATGCAAATTATATGTATTTATACAAAATCAGCTGCATATTTGTATAAATACAGTAAAGAAAAATTCACAAAAGCATATAAGCATTTTTTGAGTAATACTTTGAAATTAAAGTGATTCTTGAAATGGTAGAAAACCAGCCTAAGAAGAGGGCTGGTTTTCTTTTAAGAGGGAGTATCAATCTGAAATTAAGAGGAAACATAATGATTTTAGATATTCTGAATAGGCAGCTGACATTAATTGAAATGAAGCGATAAAGATGAAAATTGATAAATAAATATAGATTTAATATACTTAAGACAGCAAAAATGGGTTGAATACCTTGCAAAGTATCCGTGACCTCGTTTTGAAATTTTAACGAAATCAAAACGAAAGGAAACGGAACTATGAAACAGAAAATCTATTTACTTAAAAATACAGAATTCAACACCAATAGTCATGCGGAACGGCTTGTAGAGGTAACAGGAAACGAGTTCTATCATTACATAAATGCTGCGGGAAGCGAAAAGAAATATTTTGTACATATTACGGACAATTTGTTTTTTGAGGCTGCCGAAATTATTGTTGAAGTTTCTGCTTCTGATTATTACAGCTGGAAGAAAGAATACGACAGGCTGTATTACCAGGCAAAACTGTCTGAAGAAATATCAGAGATATCCTGGGATAATCTTAATGCAAAGATTGAACTTAATCCAGAGATCATTCCAGAGGAATCCCTTTTGAAAAAGGAGAATTATTGGAATCTAAAACGAGCCTTGCTTTCTTTAGAAACTGATGAACGAAAACTGATAGGAATGCTTTACTTGTCAGAAAAGCCTGCTACAATGCGACAAGCTGCGGAACATTTTGGGGTTAGTGTTTCTGCTATACATAAACGGAAGGAAAAAATCTTGAAAAAAATGAAAAATTTCTGGTGAACAAATTCGACTTTTTTTCACAATATATATAGTAGAAACAATTAAATAGTCATCTCAGCAAATACATTCCTGCAGCTGCCAGCACATCAGAGGATGCGCCATGACCACATAAAAGTGCGAGCGGACAACCATCCGACTGAAAAAGCTGAATTGCAATCAGCTATGCCATAACCAGCTGCAGGGACAATGATACGCCTGCCTAGCCACAGACATCGCAATGGGGGCAGCTCGGACGGAGTCGGAGGGGTGGAATTCCCGTGGAGTCAGTTAGCAGCTGACCGTCTGCTGAGATCCTGCGCCTCAGGGAGTTGAGAACAAATAAAGGCATTAATATATACGCAAAGCAATGAAACCGGTCTATTTTTTGGACAAGAATCATTGCTTTGCGTTGCTTTGTTTAGAAGGGGAAAACATGAAAAGAGGAGACATTTACATAGCGCAGCTAGGAGAAGCACAGGGTTGTGAGCAAAGGGGAAGACGACCGGTGCTGGTTGTGCAGAATAATATTGGAAACAAGTATAGTCCGGTAGTCATTGTTGCAGCAATCACAGGAAAGAGAAAACCTAAATTGCCAACACACGTAGAATTGTTTGATGAAAAAGGTGTTGCGAACCATTCGATTGTTTTATTGGAACAACTTCGTACCATTGACAAGCGACGCTTAATGAAAAAGGTCGGATATCTAAAGAACAGCACCATGAAGGAGATAGATGCACGCCTGCAGTACAGCTTAGGATTGACCAAAGCATATCCTTTAGAGATTACACTTTGTTCAAAGTGCCTGACGCAGTTTAACCATGTTAAATCAGGGAAGATATGGAGAGTAAATTCAGATTAGACAGAAAGGGAAGCCTGTACTTACTGCGGAATCAAGAGAGGGTACGACTACTATATATTAGACTAAGGCAGGGTTAGATGTAAACGGAAGAGGGGATTTGTTGTGGAAGGAAATGAAAAAGTGTTATTCAATGTTAAAGAAACAGCAGCATATCTGAATTTAGGCTTAACAAAAACGAGAGAACTTATGAAAGCAAATGAGGCTATTTTTGTTATACGATTTGGAAACCGGCGATATGCACATAAACTGCTACTTGATAAATGGCTGCTGGCACAGATAAAGCAACACTAATAAATGTTATAAAGAAGAAAATAATTAGTGATGCAGCTCTGCGATAGAATAATTCGCAGAGTTGTTTCATTTTAGGGGAATATGGTACTTTGATAGCGGTATACCAAATAAATTGAATTTAGGAGGAACACATCGTGGCAAAGAAATTACCGAAGGGAATTAGAAAAAGTAAATCTGGTGGATATGAAGCCAGAGCAATGGTTAAAGGAAAGCGTATTTATATATATAGCAGAGACTTGGATTCATTAGTTGTAGATTTTGAAAAGGCAAAAGAAGAAGCTGCCAATGAGGTGGAGTATCTGAAACGAAATCTTACTTTGGATAACTGGTTTCATGAGTGGTTTGAAAATGTAAAGTGCCATAAGGTTAAAGAAACCAGCAGACCCACTATGAGAAACGGCTACAAAAGGACATTTGGATTCTATATGGGACGAATGAAGATTACAGACATCCGACCAATAGATATTCAGAATACGATTAACGCGATGGAAAAGGCAGGTGCATCGCACAGTGCCATGCGTGACAACTTGGGACGCATTCGTGAATGTTTGGAATTTGCTGTTGCAAATCAATTTATTCCAGCAAATCCTTGTATTCAAATAGAGGTGCCGTGGTCTTTTAGACGCCCTAAAGAGGAAGTTGCATTATCACAGGAAGAACAAAATGAATTTTTGAGCGCAATGGAGGACAATTGGTATCGAGAACTTGCATATTTTATGTGTTTGACAGGAGTGCGAGTTGGAGAACTAGGCGGAGTAAAGTGGAAAGATATAGACGTTAAGAATAAGACAATCCGAATTGAAAGAGCACTTAGCTGCAATTATGTTGATGGTGTTAAGCGGCAGGCTCTTACGACACCAAAGACTGTGAACTCAATTAGGACAATTCCTTTTATTGGTGAAATGGAAGAAATTCTTCTTTCACAGAAGCAGAAGCAATCAGTTTTAAAAAAGGAATTGGGTAAACGCTGGAGAGGGAAAGGTGAATTTGAAGACTTAGTTTTCACAACCGGAATGGGAAGTCCTTGCAGCAGATATATTGTAGATAAAGAAATAAAAAAAGCGTTAAATCGAATGAGAACAAAGGAAGCACAAAGTGCAATGGAAGAAAATAGGGAACCTAGAGAGTTTAGAGATTTTCACCCACATTCCTTAAGGCATACTTTCGCAACACGATGTTTTGAAGCTGGTATGGAGCCCAAAGTGGTACAGATGCTAATGGGGCATTCGAGCATTACTGTCACATTGAACATTTACACACACGTAATGAAAAGCAAACTACATGAGGAAGTGAGTAAGTTTGGACTTGCCAATAAAGAACCAATAGTGATTACCCCTATAGAAACGCCAAGCTTTAGCGCTCATGCTTACTATTAAAACCCCAAAATTGAAAAAATTTATCCCATATTTCATATAACTATCCAATATGTGTGTAGATATAGAGTTCTCAAATCCCAAAAAAGAGGAATCAGGGATAGGGAAAAAGTTCAAGAAGAAATAGAGAGATTGAAGTGAGAATCTACATATCAGATGACTGATGTGCAGAATTAAGAACTCTCACAATAGCAAGCCGATTTTGCTAGAAAGTAGCATAGCAGCAGGCTGCAGCAGCTGCTAAGAACTAATCAAAACAGCAACTGGCAAATAAGTAAGAATGAAAACCCTTGAAAGACTCACCGGCTGAGCGCTTTCAAGGGTTTTTTAGTGGTTTTGATTGTAACGGTTACAAAAAAACAGCGGATTTATTTGTCAGGGCGAATAAAGATAAAGTGAGGAAGGCCTGCTACCATGATTTAGTGAAGAGCAAAGAGCCACGGCGCTGCGCATATCGCTTTAGTAAAACCGGTAGATTTGACGGTGCTGGAGCTTCGGGAAAATGATTTAATCCAGCGGCTTGTCAGCTGCTGCAAAGAGTTTGAAAAAGACAGGATTACCACCGTTATTTTAGGCTGCACCGGTATGAACCGGGCGGCAGATGCTGTGCAGCTTGCTTAAAAAGAGGTCGGAAGTTGTGTGCAGGTCATTGAACCTTTGAAAACAGGAATCAAACTGCTTGAACTGATGATACAGATGAAATTTGTCAACGGTATTAAAAGTATAGAGATAAAAAGGAGCGATTATATCGCAGAGTAGGAAATGATACAGGGTAGGCTTTCATACAAAATCAAAAAATGATTTTAAACAAAAATGTTGTTTAAAATCATTTTTTGGTGTATACTATAAACAGAGGTGATATACATGAAATTATTGAGAGTAAAAGCGAATGGATTCAAGAATTGTAAAGATGATTTTACGATAGACTTTACGGCAAAATCTAAGAAGACTGCTGAAGACAAAGAGTACGAGCTTCAAAAGATAGCGGAAGATTTGTATGTGTTCAATACGATGGCATTTGTAGGAAAAAATGCCTCTGGAAAAACGAGTGCAATAGAGCTTTTGGATTGCTGCTATTCTATACTCGGCAATTTTAGACTTGAGGAAAAATACTATCATTACGACGGAATTCAGCTTGAAATCATTTTTTTTCATGAGAATTCTATCTATCGCTATACAACGGAATTGAAAGGCGACAGCTCTCTTGGAAACAAAGCGAACTTTGTAAGTCAGCATTTGTATCAGAAACCGTATTATAAATCCAAGGTAAACGGTATTTTTGATTTGGAAGATTTCACAGAGTTAAAGGATTTGGGTGCATTGCCGGAGGATACCTCTATTCTGTTCTTTGCTTTGGAGAAGAAAAGAACGCAGGCTTTTTATTTTGATAGTTTCGGAAGCGGCACAGACACATATCAGCTTCTTTTTAAGGCAATGAAAGCTTACGAGATAGAAGAATCGGTATTTCTTACCATTATAAGGATTTTCGACGAAAATATTAAAAAAATAGAACGTGTAGATGCGCATAATTACAGATTAGCTTACGGCAGCAGTGAAGAAGTTGTATCGGATAACGAACTTTTGCATTTTCTTTCCAGCGGAACGACCAAAGGAATTTTTTTATACATTTTGATGGTAGCTTCTCTCAAAAATGGATTTGACCTTTTGATTGATGAAATAGAAAATCACTTTCATAAGACGCTGGTCGAAAATATGATTAGTTTATATAAAGATAAAAATGTAAACAGAAAAAATGCCTCTTTAATTTTTACCACCCACTATTGTGAAGTGCTGGATTTATTTAACAGGCAGGATAATATATGGATTTCCAAGGCGTCAGATAAGGTGGAATTGTATAACATGTATAGCGAGTACAATGTCAGATCCGAGCTTTTAAAGAGTAAACAGTTTTATTGTAATGCATTTAATACAGCAGTAGATTACGAGACACTGATGAAGATGAAGAAGGAGCTGATGGCATGAAAATTCTTATGATGTGCGAAGGCTCTAACGAACTGGAAATCATGAGGATTCTTTTGAAAAATAACTGTTTGAAGTATTCCGAAGATGACCTTTTGAATGTAACCCCTTATCATGCGAGACAGATTGAGAAAAACAGTGCAGTAAAAACGGCATTAAATCTCTATCAAGGCGAGGTGAAGGTTTTTCGTATCGGTGACGGATTTGGCGACAAGCTGAGAATCCCCAAAGATTATAAAGATAAAATCATCAGTGTAGAGAAATACTGCACGAAACCTGAGCTGGAAATGCTTCTTATCATTGCAGAAAAAATGACTGCAGAATTTGAAAAGGTGAAGTCATCGGTTAAGGCAAAGAATTGCAAAGAAATATATCCGCTGCGGCAGAAGAAAGTATGACAACAGCAGTGCATTTTACCAGGAATATTTTGGAAATCGTGCAGAATTACTGGTTGATTCCATAAAAGAGTATAAGAGAATAAAAGGAACGCACAAAAAAGACGAGGGATATTTGGCAGACCTTCTAAAATGACGGCAAATCTTATTGACATAGACTGGGAATTACCTATATAATAGAGGTACATTTATGTGGCGGAAATCGGAGGTATAGGTATGTCCAAAAATGACTTTGTGTGTGTTCGCATGTTTGGTGGATTCGTCATTAGCTATCAAGGCACGAAGTATAATATGACGCAGCATTTAAACAAGCAGCCGCTGAATCTTTTGCAGTATCTGCTGCTCAATCATGAAAAAATTGTTTCTAATGAGGACCTTTATGACGCACTTTGGAGTGAGAGTAAGAATCCAAAGAGTGCGCTGAAGTTCACTATCCACAGCCTGCGAGCATCCTTGAAGGAATTATTTGGAGATGATACTGACTGGATTGTTTCCAGCAAAGGCGGATACAGAATTACAAATCAGATTAGATTTGTTCTGGATACGGATTTACTCACTGAGATTTCTCAAAAACTGGAAGGAAAAGTG
The DNA here is from genome assembly GCF_009936115.1 of Anaerotruncus sp. 80. Lineage (NCBI taxonomy): Bacteria > Bacillati > Bacillota > Clostridia > Eubacteriales > Oscillospiraceae > Anaerotruncus > Anaerotruncus sp. 80. Next base: position 35,604 of record NZ_QWES01000008.1, on the reverse strand, counting down.
GAACTGACAGAGAAAGAGTACAAGTCAGCCATGAAAGTTATGGATCTTTATACCGGACACCTCTATATGACGTCTTCTCAGCATTTTTGGATTATGCAGCTTGCAGAATGGTACAGAGCAAGCTTTGCCAATATTGTAGGAAGAATCTGCAAATATCTGATTAATCAGGGCGAATATGAGCGAATGATTAAGATTGATTATCAGGCAATTTTGCGAGAACCTTTCTATGAGGGTTTGCATTACTTTTACATACAGGGACTGATTAAGACCCAGGAATATCACAAGGCGATTCAATATTACGACGAGATTAATGAAGCCTTTTACAAAGAACTGGGAACGGGCTTGTCACCAAAGTTTAAAGAACTTTATGAACTGATTGAGGAAGAGAACAAGTCAAAAATTCTTAAGATATCAGAAGTAAAAAAAGAACTCAATGACAATCGGGATAAGCAGGCAGACAGAGGTGGATTTTACTGCACCTACGATATGTTTAAGCACGTGTATGAGTTGACTTCCAAGGTTGCTAAGCGTGAAAACAAGAATTATTATCTCATTTTGTTTAATGTGACGGGTGCTGCAGAAATTGATAAGAAAAGCACCATTTTAAACAAACTGAAGGCTATGATTTTAGATTCTATCCGTTCGTCTGATATTTGTGCAAGAGTGGCAGATGATCAGTTCGTGCTTTTGGTGCAGTGCGCTAAACCGGATGATACCTATATCATTGTGCAGCGTATTTCCCAGCTCTTTTATAAATCCTATTCTTCCCGCCAGTATCGTCTGAATTACAGCGTGGAAGACATTAATGATTAAGTAGATAAAAATATCCACATATACTAAAAAAGGACTTTCAAAAAAGTCCTTTTTTTAGTATACTTAAAGTGAGACTAAAGCTTGAATTATAGAGGAAATTTAGATATGGCAGGCAAAGAAAAACAAAAGATTTTAATCGTAGATGATTCAGAGATGAATCGTCTGATTTTAAGTGATATTTTAGAGGAAGAATTTGAAATTCTGGAGGCAGAAGATGGTGAGGAAGGCATTATGATTCTCCAGAAAAGAAATATGGAAATTTCTTTGGTACTTTTAGATATCGTTATGCCGGGCATGGACGGGTTCGGTGTGCTGGAGGTGATGAATCAGAATCGCTGGATTAAAGATATTCCTGTGGTGATGATTTCCGCAGAGAATTCCACCGATTATATCGCAAGGGCCTATGAACTTGGGGTAACGGATTTTATTTCGCGTCCCTTTGACTCTTCTGTGGTTTACCGGCGAGTGAATAACACCATCATGCTTTATGCCAAGCAGAAGAAGCTGGCGACTATGGTTGCAGACCAAATTTATGAGACTGAGAAGCGAAGCGGACTATTAGTTTCCATCTTAAGCCATATTGTTGAATTTAGAAACGGCGAAAGCGGCATGCACGTCATTCATGTACAGGCGTTGACAGAACTGCTGCTTAGAAGTCTGGCGAGGAAGACGGATAAGTATAACCTGACCCCGGCGCAGATTTCGCTGATTTCCGTCACTTCGGCCCTGCACGATATCGGAAAGATTGGCATTCCCGATCAAGTTTTAAATAAACCGGGCAAGCTAACCGATGAAGAGTTTGCCATTATGAAGACTCACTCTCAGCTGGGCGCATCTATGCTTGAGGCCATTCCTTTTTACAAAGATGAGGAGCTGGTTAAGGTTGCGATTGACATTTGTCAGTCACACCATGAGCGATACGATGGAAGAGGCTATCCTAACGGTCTGGTTGGTGAGGAAATTCCTATTGCGGCGCAGGTTGTGGCTTTGGCGGACGTCTACGATGCGCTGACTAGTGAGCGCGTTTACAAAAAAGCCTTTTCTCACGAAAAAGCCATAGATATGATTTTGCATGGGGAGTGCGGCGCATTTAATCCGTTGATTATGGAGTGCCTTAGAGACAACGAAGAGGAAGTGCGCAAGGTCATGGATAATGAGACACTGGGCTCCAGCTTAGACAAGGAGTTTTATCATATTTCCGACAGCATTGCCGACCGTGAGGAACTTTCTGCAGTGGACAAAGCTATGCGTCTTTTGGAATATGAACGGAAAAAGAATGAATTTTATGCGGAGATGTCCAAGGAAATTCAGTTTGAATATATAGCAGCGCCCCCTTTGCTTACAGTATCAGCGTGGGGTGCTAAAGTGCTGGGAATTTCTGAAAATATCCTAAATCCTATGGAGGATGAGAGCTTAGGTAATTGTTTCGGGAAAGAAAACATACAGAAGCTTATTGAATGTCTGGAGCAGACGTCACCGGAGAATCCAATTGTTCAGTTGGATTTTGAAATGACGCAGGCAGGCGAGGCAAGATGGAAACGGGTCGTTGCACAGACCATTTGGAGCAGTGAAGGCAGCGAAGGTGTAGGTTCCTTTGTAAAGTTCTATGGAAAGATTACTGACATTCATGAAGAATATGTCGAGCTATCCATTCTGAAGCAAATGTCGTCAAGAGATGGATTAACTGGTCTTTATAACAGAGCTGCTGCCACGGAAATGATGGTGGAGCGCATGCAGAAAAACCCGGATCATTCCTTTGCTTTCATTATGTTTGATATAGATGATTTTAAGTCAGCTAACGACCAGTATGGGCACATTTTTGGTGACTCGGTGCTGAAGTATGTGGCAGATAAGTTAACGCAGAGTATTAGAAGTTCTGATATTGCAGCACGTATTGGCGGAGATGAATTTATGTTGTTCCTGGAATACAGAACCAGTTTAGAGATGGTTGTTGAACGTATCTTTACGGCAATCAACAGCATGTTTAATGAATTTTCTGTTTCAATCAGTATGGGCATTGCAAAATCCGACGATGTGGGAACAGATTATACGCAGCTTTACCACTGTGCGGACTGCGCTTTATATACTGCAAAGAAAGGTGGAAAAGGACGTTACTATTTTTATGATGAAACCATGAAGGACACGTTGCTTGCGACTTCGCAGAACAAAGAGGAAGAAGAGAAAGTGAGGGAGTAAAAATGACAGTAAAAGAATGTTATGAAATGATGGGCGGCGACTACGAAGGCGTACTTTCTCGCCTGCGCAAAGATGAGAGAATTGAAAAGTTTGCGCTGAAATTTTTAGATGATGGCAGCTATCAGCTGCTGTGCGACTCTTTAGCAGCAGGCAATTATGACGAAGCCTTCCGGGCTTCACACACCATTAAAGGTGTTTGTCAGAATTTAGGTTTTGATAAACTTCATGTATCGGCAGACGCTTTGACAGAAAAGTTGAGGGCGAAAGACACCGATGGTCTGGAGGCATATATAGATTGCCTGAAAGAAGATTATGCCGTTACTATTCAGGCAATTCAAGGATTGCTGAAATAAGGAGAAAGAATGTGAAGAAAAATTTTAGCAGATATTTATTAATCAGCATTATAGTCGCAGCGGTTTTGAGTACTGCTGTTCTCGCCGGGGTTACTATGTTTATGAAGGATAAGAGCGAATCCTCCATCAGTAAAATCGGTGAAATCTATATGGCAGAGATGAACCGTCAGATTCAGCAGAAATTTGATACGGTAGTTGAGCTGCGAATTTCTCAGATAGAAGGACTGATTCAAAGGACACCACCGGAGAAATATGATTTCGGTGAGGCACTGATTGCAGAATTGCAGACAGGTGTTCGTGTGCGGGATTTTCAATATTTAGCCCTTTACACCCAAGAAGGAGATTTCTATCGAATTTTCGGAGAGGAAATACAGCCTTTCGACGAGGCGGAATTTCTGCAGCTTTTGCGAGGGGATGGTAAACAGATTTCACGTGCATATACGGCGGATGAACAGAGCATGCTGATGCTTTCTGTACCTGTCAAATATGATATGGGTGGCGGAAAGAAAAGTGATGTCATCGTTGCAGGCATTTCTATGGAGTATATCAGCCAGAATCTGTTTTTAAATGAGCAGGATACGACTGCATATTCCCATATCATTAACAGCGATGGGGATTTTGTTATTCGTGGCGGCGATGCTTTTAGAGACAACTTTTTTGACCGAATGATGGCAACCTTAGAAACCTATAATGGAAAAACCAAGGAAAGTTATGCAGCGGAATTAGAGGAAGCGATTGCGAAAAATATAAAATACTCCACTGTCATTTCTATTAATGGAGAGAGAAGACATCTCTATATGACGGAGCTGTCCGATTCGGAATGGTACTTAATCAGTATTATGCCGTTTGGGGATTTGGACAAGATTGTCTATGAGTTGGACGAAGTGCGTGCTGTTGCTATGCTGACAGCTGGTGGCACCATCCTGATTATGCTGCTTCTGATTTTCCTGCTTTATTACAGAATGATGAAGACACAAATGCGGGAACTGGAGGAGGCAAAGAGAGAAGCTGTGCATGCTAATGCAGCTAAGAGCGAGTTTCTTTCTAGCATGAGCCATGATATCAGAACACCGATGAACGCCATTGTCGGCATGACGGAGATTGCAATTAAGAATGAGGGAGACAGCAGCAGAGTAGATGATTGCCTGCAGAAAATTAAATTGTCCAGCAAACACCTGCTTGGACTGATTAACGATGTTCTCGACATGTCTAAGATAGAAAGTGGAAAGATGAACCTTTCTATGGACCAGCTTTCTCTGCGGGAAGCAATGAAAGATATCGTACAGATTATGCAGCCACAGTTTAAGTCGAAGAATCAGCATTTTGATATTTTTATTCAGAAGATTGTTTCTGAGAATGTTATGTGTGATAGCGTGCGTCTGAATCAGGTGCTTTTGAATTTGCTTTCAAATGCTCATAAGTTCACACCGGAAGACGGTACTATCAATGTATATTTAGTGCAGGAAAATTCTCCTTTAGGCGAAGAATATGTCAGAAATCAGTTCCGTATTAAGGATACCGGAATCGGCATGAGTCCGGAATTTATGGACAAGATATTTGACTCCTTTACCAGAGAAAAATCTATGGCGGTAGAGAAGACTGTAGGCAGCGGTCTGGGAATGGCAATTACTAAACATATCCTTGATGCCATGGGCGGCACCATAGAAATAGAAAGTGAACTGGGAAAAGGAAGCGAATTCCGCATTACTGTTGATTTAAAGAAGGCGACCATAGAAGAAGAGGAGATGACACTGTCGGTTGATAGAGTGCTGGTGGTTGACGACAACGAAAATCTTTGTTTTAGTGCGGTCGCAGCCTTGGAAGAACTGGGAGTTAAAGCAGAATATGCCCTTAGCGGTGAAGCAGCACTGGAAATGATTGAGGCAAAACATAAAGAAGGCAAGGACTATCAGGTGGTTCTCCTTGACTGGAAAATGCCAGGTATGGATGGTGTGCATACTATGCGCGAAATCAGCAGAAGAGTAGAACATAAAATTCCGGTATTTTTAATTTCTGCCTATGACTGGAGTGATATAGAACGTCAGGCGCTGGAAGCAGGCATTACCGGCTTTATTGCGAAACCGCTCTTTAAATCTACCCTTTATTATGGGCTGAAACGTTATCTTCAGGGAGAAGCGGCAGACGAAGAAAAGGAAGCAAGTTATGACTTTTCAGGGAAAAGAATTTTGCTGACAGAGGATAATGAACTGAACTATGAGATTGCCAATGATATTTTGACGGAAGTTGGATTTGAAGTAGAGTGGGCAGAAAATGGACAGATCTGTGTTGATAAAATGAGTCAGTCACCGCTTTACTACTATGATGCAATTCTGATGGATATTCGGATGCCGGTAATGAATGGATATGAGGCGACCACTGCTGTGCGTGCGCTTGAACGTGAGGATAATAATCTTCCGATTATTGCTATGTCAGCTGATGCATTTGCAGAAGATATCCAGCATAGTTTGGACTGCGGTATGAATGCTCATACAGCAAAGCCAATCGACATCGATGAAGTGATGAAACTTCTTGTTAAATACATTCAATAGATAATAGAAAGCCCCCCTTTGAGAAAGCAGTGAACTGCCTTCTCAAAGGGGGCTCTTGTATAATTTTCAAAAAAAGCGGCGGGAGTTCTGGAATTTTACAAAACATTTGCTTTTTCAAAGTTGATATACTTTAAATAGATTTTAGACAAGAAGCGTAGTTTTGGAAAGGAAATGAGAGATGTTTACATTACGAGTATTGAGCAGGGAAGTCACAGAAAAAGTTCTGAAGCTTTCCGATGTTATCAGCACGGTAGAGGAAGTATACCGTCTAAAAGCTATGGGAGAGACTGCGGTATTTCCTCTGGTGTTTCATGAATTTGAACCGGGCGTAGCAGACATGGATATCAAGTCCGGCTGGCTGAAAGGCAGCGATATTTTCGGTCTAAAAGTGGTATCCTGGTTTGGCGAAAACACAAAGAAGGATCTTCCAGCGCTGATTGGAACCGTTCTGGTTATGGATGCAAAGACTGGCGTTCCGCAGGGAATTTTAGACGGCAGTCACATTACAGGAATCAGAACTGGCGCGGCAGGCGCAATCGGTGCAAAGCTCCTTGCAAGAAAAGATTCTAAAAGTTTGATGGTAGTAGGCGCGGGTCATGTGGCAACTTTTCAGGTGGCTGCGACTTTGACACAGCTTCCTGATATCGAGAAGGTCTATGTTTACGATGCTCTGAGCCAGGAAAATGCGGAGCGTTTTGCAGCGTCTATGCCGGAAGTTCTAACTGAAACTTTTGAGATGAAGGACTGTAGGGCAGTCTTTGAGGCGGTGACAGATTTACCGGCTGCCACAAGGGACAGCGATATCATCATTACGGTGACACCGTCCAAAGAGCCGATTATCCGCAAGGAGTGGGTAAAACCGGGCACTCATTTCAGCTGTATTGGCGCTGACATGAGTGGAAAGGAGGAAATCGACGCAGAAATCTTTGACGGCGCAAGGGTATTTACCGATGATACACCGCAGTGCATCAATGTAGGTGAAATCGAGATTCCAATCAAGAAGGGCATCCTAAAGGCAGAAGATATCGCAGGGGAAATCGGAGAAATTCTCACAGGAAAGACCTGCGGCAGAGAAAGTGATGAGCAGATTACCGTATTTGATGCAACTGGCACGGCACTGTTAGATTTGCTTACTGCAAAGTTGGCGCTTTCAAAGGCTTTGGAGCAGGGTCTTGGTGAAACCGTAAATCTGTAATAAAGAATTGGAGGAAAAACATGGATATTAAAACTTTTAAAGTAGAACGCTGGATGAATGAGTATGAAGAGCAGGCGGTATATAACCTGGCAGAAACCTGCGTAGATTCTATTACTATTAAAGAACTGTTAGAACTGGCAGGGGAGGATGTGGATAGCTATATGAGAAGCCTTGCAGACCTGCGCCTTTCCTACAGTCATATCTTTGGATCTCCGCAGCTTCTTGCCGGCATTGCGAGCCTTTATAAAGACGTAAAGCCGCAGCACGTAATTCCAACTCACGGTGCAATCGGTGCAAATAATCAGGTGATTACTACGTTGATTGGTCGTGATGACAACATGGTTTCCGTTATGCCGACTTACCAGCAGCATTACTCCATTCCGGAGTCCATCGGTGCAGATGTAAGAATTTTGCAGCTGACCCTAGAGGATGATTATCTTCCAAATCTTGATGTGCTTCGGTCCTTAGTTGATGAAAAAACCAAGATGATTACCATCAATAATCCGAATAACCCGACCGGTTCATGGATTCCGGTAGATATTATGCAGGAAATCATTGAAATTGCAAAGAGCGTGGACGCTTATGTTCTCTGCGATGAAGTATACAGAGGTATTGCTGAGGATGAAAGATATATGCACTCCATCGTAGATCTTTACGACAAGGGTATTTCTGTAGGCAGCATGTCCAAGGTATTTTCCATGGCAGGCGTTAGAATGGGCTGGATTGTTACTAAGGACGAAGCTGCACTGCATTTGTGCCACGAAAGACGCGACTACGATACCATCAGCTGCGGCGTGGTAGATGATGCGCTGTCTTCACTGGCCCTTGCTCATAAGGAGGCAATCTTTGCAAGAAACAGAGGCATATTAAATAAAAATAGAGCGATTTTAGACCAGTGGGTGAATGAAACCCCAGAAGTAAAATATCTCAGACCTGTTGCAGGAACCACAGCTTTAGTGTATTATAATAAGGACATACCATCACAGGAACTGTGCAAAAAGCTCCTTTTTGAAAAGGGTGTGCTTTTTACACCGGGCGAGTGTTTTGAAATGGAAGGAGCAGTCAGAATCGGCTACGCATACGATTCCAAAACCCTGCGTGAAGGACTGGATAAATTCACAGAGTTTCTTAGAGAACTGTAAAATGGCGGGCGGGCTGCTTTAATCATGTAAGCATAAAACTTCGTAAAACGATGGGTGATTCATTGTGCCCATCGTTTTGTTTTTAGCAGAAAGGAGAGAAAAGATGGCATTAAAAGTAAAAGATCTGCTGCATTTGCAAAGTTTGCAGGGACTTAGGCTTCTTTCCGGAGAGAGGGGGCTTGACCGGGTGGTCTGCTCTGTTGGCATTATGGACTATGAGTTTGCTGAGGGTGTGGACTATCAGAATGAGGCGCCTTTTGAGAGGGACAGCTTTGTCATTTCCTCTCTTTTGTTCGCACAGTCGGACAGCAGCAGAATTCTGGAGGCGGTTAAGGCGCTGTACGAAATGGGAACTTCTGCTTTTGCCTTTAAGAGTGTCATCTTTGATACATTGCCTCAGGAGGTACTGGATTTTTCCAGGGAAAAGAACTACCCGATCTTTGTTTTTGGGCTGGAGCGGTATTTTGAAAATATTGTCTACGAAATCATGGAAGCGGTGCAGCGAGATGACACGCAGATTTTAGACGAACAGATGATTAAACGAATGATAGAAGGCGACATGCCAGGGGATGAGGTAAGCCGTATTTGCAAGAACCTTTCACTGTTTTTTAAAGAGCATGCGCAGGCCGTTTACGTGCGACCTAGGGCAAAGGGAGAGAGGCTTAAGACTACGCGCATTTTCAGAAACTTTTATATGAACAAGGCCCTTAAGAAAAAAAGTCTGTTGTGCCGTTATGATGGCGGTGTTTTTGTGATTCTGACTGCCGCCTCTGAAAACCTTGAAGGTTTTGAAGTGATTCTAAAGGAAGTGTGCGACAATTTATCCTTTGAAGGGGCTGTATACTTTAGCAGAAGCGACATTCACCCGCCTCACGAGGCGTTGGACTTGTGTCTTCGAGAGAGTTTTCATACCTTTGCCGCCAGCATGGCAGAAGGTAGAGAATATGCAAACTATGAGAAAATCGGCGCATTTTCCTATCTGGTGCCTCTAGCAAATACGCAAGCCATGCGAACTTTTTCGGAAGGCTTCTTAAAACCGCTTTTGGGCAGAGAGGAATACCTTTCTACCTGTCAGGAATGGGTATTTCAAAAGGGCGATATCAACGCTACCGCCCTTTCTATGAACTGTCATCAAAACACCATTCGCTACAGACTCTCTAAGGTGAAAGAACTTTTGGCTGCGGAGGAAAAGACTGAAGCTGAATTTTATGGAGAATTGTCCGCAGCGCTTCGGATTCATCTGCTCCATGAAAGTGGTGTTCTGTAAATGCAGTTTGTATGTTATTTGATGGACTTGATTTTCAAATCACTGATACTGTCTGCGGCACGACCAATCTTGTTGGCGAGGCAGTTAAGGTCTTTAGAAAATTCACGCATAATAATGATTTCCTTTAAGGGAAGCGTCTGTTTGTCAAGTTCTGCGATGATTTCCCAGTAAAGTCTCTTAACTTGGTTTTCGTTCTTCTTTGCCTTGACTAGATTTTCCCAGAAAACATCACAGTTATCGTTCCAGCTTTCCATGGCTGATGTGATGGCGAGAATGGAACTTGCAATGCAGCGTGCCATTTCTACGTGCTTTTCAAAGGGGGTATAGCTGAAAAATACCAGAAAATCCTTTAAATCCTTGACTTTATCTGTCATGTCGTCGATAGAGCGGGACACGGCAAATAGATCGTGACGATCAAGGGGTGTGATGAAAGAGTTTTCTACATAGTCGATGAGGCTTCTTCTGACCTTATCGGCTTTTTTTTCGCATTGCTCGATAGAATCTGCCAGTTGGTCGTCTGGCTGATTCATAAAGTTTAAGAGCAGGGAAATACTTTTGGATGTATATTCACACTGTTTGAGCAACATGGAGTGAAAATCGGGTCTTTCGTTTTTCTTGAAAAAATTTGGTTTTCTTTTCATGATATTCGAGTTCCTTTCTACCAGTTAAATCAGGTGAAGCAGCAGGAAGACCAGGCCGCCGGTTGCTGCCGAGGCGGGAATGGTAATCAGCCACGCGAGGAGAATTTTTTTTGTAACAGTCCAGTTGACGGATTTAGGCGTATTGCCGCTGCCGACTCCCATGACCGAGGAGGTGATGACCTGGGTGGCGCTGATGGGAAGTCCGGTCAGGTTAGCAAGGGTCATTACGCTGATGGTAGCAATCTGGGAGGCAAAGGAATTGTGAATATCGATTTTACAAATTTCCATGCCCACAGTTTTAATCATATTATATCCGCCGGTGATAGTACCGATGGCAAGAGCGGCGCTGCAGCTTACGATGAGCCAGAATGGGATCTCAATTCCTGCGGAAAAATATCCGGCAAGGCCGATGGCGATAAGTCCCATGACCTTTTGGGCATCATTGCTGCCATAGCTGAACGCTAGGAAAAAACTGCTCAGTTTATGCAGAATACGAATCCTGGGCTGCCATACGATGGTAGCGTTTTTTAAAAGGGTGTTCTGCAATTTCAGGAACAAATAGCCGAAGATAAATCCCAGCAGAGGGGATATGAGCATAGCGAGAATGACTTTTACAAAGATAGAGTTCCAAAGTATGTATCCTGCGCCATAAGCGGCAATACCGCTGCCAATCATGGAGCCAATCATAGAGTGAGAGGCGCTTGAGGGAAGTTTGATGATCCAGGTCAGGATATTCCAGACCATGCTTCCTGCAAAGGAAGCAGCCACAAAGGTGTAGCACTGGTCAGAACTTCCGGCAAGAACTGACGTGATATCAATGATGTTTTCTGATACGGTGTAGGCCACTGCTGTACCCAGTGCTAGAGCCCCTAAAAGGTTTGCAAGCCCGGCGATAAAAACGGCTTTCGCAGGCGGAATAAGCCGAGAGGAAATGGTGGTGGCAACGATGGTGCCGCCATCGTGCATACCGTTGATATAGGCGAAAATAAGTCCAATGGCAATCATAAAATAAAACATAAAATACGCTCCGTTTCAGTATTGTCAACTTCATTATATATGCAAGAAGGAAGAGAAAAGTTTAGAGAATCCTAGAATTTTCGGAAGTTTTTTTGTAGAAAGTTACAATTTATAAATTCCACAAAAAAGTACCGAAATCTTTGTGTTTTATCAAATCCATATTTGTAGAAATATTGCTATAATTTACACAGTGCAATAATACTATATAAATTTTAAAGGAGGAACTTATTTATGAAAGATAAGGCTAAGACCAAAGAGCGTCCGGTTCGCGTAAAGAGAAAACCGAACATTGTGGAAGCGCTCTCAGCAGTCATCGTGCTGCTTGTAATCTTTTTCTTCGGTTCCCTTGCAGACCTGTCTGCGCCAGCGCTGATTGGCATTTCCCTGTGCTGGGTGGTATTCATCGGCTGGCGCTGCGGCTATAGCTGGGAAGAGATGGAAAAATATACCGCAGAGAAAATTAAATCTGCTGCACCGGCAATGTCGGTTCTCATTGCAGTAGGGTTTCTGCTGGGCTCCTGGATGTACTCCGGAACCATTCCAATGTTTATTTATTACGGCGTACAGCTTGTCAGTGAAAAGTGGATTTTAGTTTCCGCATTTGCATTGTGTGCGATCTTCTCCACCTGTACAGGTACTTCATGGGGATCTGCTGCAACAGCAGGTATTACTATGATGGGAATCGCAACAGCAATGCCGAACGTAAACATTGCAGCGGTAGCAGGTGCGTGCTACACTGGCGCCATCTTCGGGGACAAGCTTTCTCCGCTGTCTGATACTACCATTTTAGCAGCGCTGTCCACGAAGAACGATATTTTCGATCATATTAAGCACATGTCTAAAACGGTTATTCCGGCTGCGGTCATCGGTGTGGCAGTATATCTGGTGATGGGTATCAGTGCTTCCACCACAGGTACAGGACTTCCGGAAAACACGCTGCAGCTTCTTTCTACGCTGGATTCCGTATTTAAGTGGAATATTCTGGTGCTGCTGCCTCTGGTAATCGTAGTATACGGCGCGGTTACTAAAAAGCCGTCTACGGTAGTGATGATGATTTCTGCGGTTGTAGCGCTGCTCATCGGTATGTTCTATCAGGGATTTGAACTGGCAGACGGTGTAACTGCCCTTTACAGCGGATTTAATCTGGAAATGGTGGAAGGCGCAAGACCTGGATTTATAGCTGCAGAGGCAGGGGAAGACGCTATGACGCTTCTGAATCGAGGCGGACTTTCCTCCATGCTGAAATCTTTCATTCTAATCTATATTTGCTTCTATTTTGCAGGTATTATGGAACAGATTGGCGCAATCGAAGTACTGCTTGGTAAACTGTTGCAATCTGTAAAGACCAGATTCACGCTAATTCTGGCAACTGCGGTTTCTGTAATTATTTTGGTTGCGATCGGCGGAAGCTCTTCGCTAGCACTGATTCTGACTGGTGAGATGTATAACGAAAAGTATAAGGAAATGGGTCTTTCTACACTGAACCTTTCCAGAACTATGGAAGATTTCGGTACTGGTATGGCAGGGTTTATCCCGTGGTCTGGCTCCGGCGTTTACTATCCGTCAGTGCTGGGCGTTCCAATCAGCGCATATCTTCCGTATTGCTTCATGAGCTATGCAGTATGGGTAATCGCACTGGTATACGCTATGACCGGTATTTGCATGAAACCTCTGGAAGCAGATGCTGAACTGAAAGAAAGTGAAGGAGCTGAAGCATAATGATTGCGGATATGCATGTACATACAAGATGGTCCAGTGATTCTACAACACCGGTGGCAGAGCAGGTAGAGCGCGCCATTGAACTGGGCATGGAGTCTATCTGCATTACTGACCATCAGGACTTTGATGCACCGAGATTTCCCCCGGACTATTTTACGTTTCTCATCGACGACAGAGGCGATGATGCGGCAATTTCTGCATATGTTGCAGATTTAGCCAGTGTAAAGGAGCGTTATGGGGACAGAATTGAAGTACTTACAGGTATTGAGCTTGGCATGCAGCCTCATCTTTGTGAAAGATTGACAGAACTTGCAAATTCCTTTCCGTTTGATTTCATCATCGGTTCAACCCATACGTTTCACAAGATGGACGCTGAGGATAAGAGGCATTATGAAGGCGTAGATATCCAGCTTGCAGTCTCTCAATATTTTGAGGAGGAGCTGGAAAATATCAAACGTTTTCAGGTATTTGATGTAGCAGGCCACATGGATTTTGTACTGCGCTACGGTCCCGGTGCACTGGAACAGTTCACTTATGCTAAATATGCAGATATTCTAGATGCGATTTTGAAAGAACTCATCGAAACAGGGCGGGGCATTGAGTGCAACACTTCTAAGTTTGTTGCAAAGAACATGACCAATCCACACCGTGATATTATAAAGCGGTATGCAGAACTGGGTGGTGAAATTATCACCTTTGGTTCTGACTCTCATGTATCTTCCCGCTTAGGCGAGGGCTTTTGTGAGGTCGCAGAGATGGTGAAGGCTTGCGGCATTGATTACTATGCGGTGTTCCGCCAGCATAAACCTTCGTTCTATAAAATTTAAAAAGTAATAAAGAACCCGGATATGTAGGTCATATGCGGGTTCTTTTGCAGTTAAAAGGAAAATCGGTTATTTTGTTATTAGTTTACAGATGTCTTCACCTAGTTTCATCGGGTCTTCTACAGTGAGACCGGAGATCAGGACTGCCTGGCTGTAGAGCAGGTTTGCATAAGTTGCGACGAGATCTTTGCCGTCGTCTCCTTTTGCATAGGTTTCTTTCAGCGTTTCCATTACCGGATGGTTTGGATTGATTTCTAAAATGCGCTCTGCCTTTACATTCTGGTCTGTCGGCATAGCGTTGAGCACCTTTTCCATTTCCAGTGAAAGTCCGCCTTTAGTAGTCAGGCATACTGCGGAGTTTTTCAGGCGAGGGGACAGCTTTACTTCGGTGACCTTGCCTGCCAGGGTTTCTGTCAGGAATGCGAGAAGGTCTTTGCTTTCTTCTTCTGCTTTTTTCATTTCTTCCTGCTGGGCTTCTGATTCCTCAAAAGAAAGGTCTTCTGCGGAAACGGACTTAAACGGTTTTTCCTTGTAAGTTCCCATCATCTGCAGAACAAATTCATCGATTTCATCGGTCAGGTAAAGGATTTCATAGCCTTTATCCTTGATAAATTCAGTCTGCGGCAGCATGTCGATTTTTTCTACAGATTCACCTGATGCATAGTAGATTGCGTTCTGCGCTTCTCCCATTTTGGCAAGATATTCGTCTAGGGAAATCATTTTCTTTTCCATGGACGAGTAGAAAAGGACTAAGTCGGAAAGTACATCTTTGTGCATTCCAAAGTCGTCGTAAATGCCGTATTTTAACTGTCTGCCGAAGTGATTGAAGAACTGCTCGTAGCCTTCGCGGTCGTTCTTCATAAAGTCTGCCAGTTCTTTTTTGATTTTCTTTTCCAGGTTCTTTGCAATGTTGCGAAGCTGTCTGTCGTGCTGCAATGTTTCCCGGGAAATATTCAGTGTTAAATCCTGAGAATCTACGAGCCCCTTTACAAAGTTGAAATAATCTGGCAGCAGTTCTTTGCATTTATCCATAATCATCACGCTGCTGGAGTAAAGCTGCAGACCTTTTTCGTAGTCCTTAGTATAGTAGTCGTATGGTGTGTGTCCCGGAATAAACAGAAGGGCAGTGTAGCTGGAAACGCCTTCTACACTGGTTCTGATGACACGACAAGGATCCTGGTAATCGCCGAATTTACTCTTGTAATATTCGTTGTAATCTTCGGCTTTAACTTGGCTTTTGGCGCGCTTCCAGATTGGTTCCATGGTGTTTAGCGTATCCAGCTCCATGTAGCTTTCCATTTCCGGCATTTCGCCTTCTTTGGTTTCAGCATCTTCCTTTGGACGGCGCTTTTCGACCATCATCTGAATCGGGTAGCGAATGTAGTCGGAGTATTTTTTGATTAAATTGCGAATGGTATACTCTTCCAGGAATGTGGTATAGTTTTCGCCTTCGGTATCCTCTTTGATATGAAGTACGATTTCGGTACCTGGGCTTGTTTTTTCCGCTGGTTTGATGGTGTAACCATCTGCACCCTGGGATTTCCAGACATTAGCTTCCTCGCTGCCGTAGGCTTTAGATGTGACAGTAACTTCGTCAGCCACCATAAATGCGGAATAAAAGCCAACGCCGAATTGTCCGATGATGTCAATCGGGTTTGTATCTTCAGATTTCTTTTCTTCAGCATGTTCTTCCTTAAAGGCAAGGCTGCCGCTCTTTGCGATGGTACCAAGGTTTGCTTCCATTTCAGCGGCGCTCATACCGATGCCGTTATCGCTGATGGAAAGGGTGCGGTTTTCCTTGTCTGCTGTGATGTCAATGTGAAAATCGGAACGCTTGATGCCGGTGTCGCCGGACTGCAGACTTTGGTAATACAGCTTATCCAGTGCGTCACTGGCATTGCTGATAAGTTCTCTTAAAAAAATCTCTTTATGGGTATAGATTGAGTTAATCATTAAATCCAAGAGTTTCTTGGACTCTGCTTTGAATTGTTTCTTAGCCATTGTCTCTCCTCCATAGTCTTCTACTTTGTGTTGTTAGCACTCGATAATAATGAGTGCTAAAACTCATATAATATAATGTACCACTTCTGGCAAAAAAGTCAAGAGGGATTCGAAAAGAAGTCAAAAATGAAAATCTAGTGGCCGTTTTGCAGCTCTTTACTGAGAATCAATAAATTATTCCAAAACATGTTCAAGCCCCTGTGCCATGATGGTAGCGACATGATCGTCAGCCAGTGAATAGTAGATGGTTTTTCCTTCTCGGCGGAATTTTACCAGGGCAGTCTGCTTGAGAACGCGCAGCTGATGAGAAATTGCGCTCTGGGTCATTGACAACGTATCTGCAATTTCCTGTACGCAGAGTTCCTGAGAGGATAAGATATACAAAATCCGGACTCTGGTAGGATCGCCAAAGACCTTAAATAGCTCTGCTAAGCTGTAAAGGGTTTCTTCCTCGATAGGGTGATCTGTTTTTTCAAAGTCCATGTTTCTTCCTCCGTATTTTTATGGATGGGAGGAAAGCAGCCTGAAGCGTTTCCTCCCGATAACATTATTTTTTGTATAGTGCTCTGATTGAGTTCAGTACGCACAGCATAGCCACGCCTGTGTCGGCAAATACAGCAAGCCACATGTTGGCAAAGCCGATAACACCTAGAACCATGACGGCTGCTTTGATTACAAGGGCAAAGATGATGTTTTGCTTTGCGATTGCGTTTGTTGCTCGTGCAATAGAAATAGCGCTTGGAATAGAGTTTACCTCTGTTTGCATAAATACTGCATCGGCAGCTTCAATTGCTGCATCGGCGCCGCTTCCCATAGCAGCACCTACATCAGCTCCGGCGAGAACAGGTGCATCGTTGATGCCGTCTCCGACAAACATAACGCTGCCTTTTTCTTCTCTCACTTTTGTCAGCATGGTCAATTTATCCTGCGGAAGCAGTTTTGCATATACCTGATCGATGCCTACTTGAGCTGCAACAGCTTCAGCGCTGTTTTTTCCATCGCCCGTCAGCATGACAGTGTGAAGTCCCATTGCCTTAAGACGGCTGATGGCGTCTTTTGCATCAGCTTTTATAGTATCTGCGATGATGAGGCGCCCTGCAAATTTTCCGTCGATGGCGACAAAGACTTCGGCGCCGCTTGCAGCCTCAGAAAGTGTCGGCATAGCAATTTGATATTTTTCCATTAGTTTTTGATTGCCGCAGAGGACAAGCCCTTCTTTCATTTGGGCGACGATACCGTATCCTGCGATTTCATTCCGCTTTTCTGGAACCGAAAGGGTGAGTCCTTTACCAGTGGCAGCGCTGACGATGCTGGTTGCGATCGGATGAGTAGAGTGCTGCTCACAACTTGCACAGATTGCAAGCAGTTCGTCCTCGCCATAAGTTCCGGCGGAGATGATTTTCTGCAGGAGGAAATTTCCTTCTGTAATCGTGCCAGTTTTGTCCATGACAACGGCCTTCAGCTTACCCAGGGCTTCTATGGAAAGTCCTCCTTTAAACAGGATGCCTTTCTTTGAGCCTGCACCGATGCCGGAGAAAAAGGCAAGGGGTACACTGAGTACTAGCGCACAAGGGCAGCTCATAACAAGGAAGGTAAGGGCAGTATAAACCCAGTAGTTCCAATTTCCTGTTGCCAGAGAAGGTACCACAGCAAGAAGAAGTGCAGCGATAACGACGCAAGGCGTATAGACTCTGGAGAATCTGGTAATAAAGCGGTCTAATTTCGGTTTACTTGCAGCAGCGTTTTCGACAGAATCTAAAATTTTGGAAACCATAGATTCGGAAAGGGGTTTTTCTACTCTGATTTGCAGTTGACCGGAAGTATTGAGGCAGCCGCTGGTTACAGCGGTGCCTGGTTTTGCGCTAACAGGAACAGGTTCTCCTGTGATTGGAGAGGTATCAATACGGCTTTCTCCATCTATGATGATGCCGTCCAGAGGGATTCTGTCTCCAGGACGGATAAGCAGGATGTCTCCGACTGCAGCTTGTTCTGCGGGGATTATTGCTACGGATGTTCCTTTTACTAAATTAACCACTTCGGGACGCATATCGATAGCATCCATGATCTGTACGCGGCTTTTCTCGACAGCTTTATGTTCAAAGTATTCGCCGATGCGGTAAAAGAGCATAACGCCTACCGCTTCTAAGTATTCAGCGATGATAAAGGCACCGATGGTAGCAATGCTCATCAGGAAGTTTTCATCAAAGATCTGTCCTTTTGTAATGTTTCTCAGGGCTTCTAAGATGATTTTTCCTCCCAGAATCAGGTAGGATATGACGGACAGTGCAATCATAATGCGGGGATCCAGCCCCATATGGTGGGTAATGACACCGCCTGCAAAGAGGAGGGCGCCTGCCAGAATCGTGCCGAGTTCCAGTTTGTCTTCTGAAATTTTTTTCTTTTTGGAATTGCTGCGGGCTTCTTTTGTATCTGCAACGCTGGATGGCTGTTTTGCCTGCATTGTAGCAGGATCTACGACTTTTACCTGAGATTCAATAGAACTGCAGATTCTGCGGATTTCTGGCAGCAGTGCATCACAGTCATCAGCAGCAATGCGAAGCTGTTTTGTCGCGTAGGTAATGGTTGCGTCTTTTACAGTCGGCAGCTGATTGATTTTGTCTTCCATCTTGGAAGCACAGTGGGCGCAGCCAAGATTTTCCAGTAGATAGATTTTTTTGTCTGCCTTAGCAAGAACAGCAGCGTCAACGTGGTGATGCTCATGCTCGTGGTGCTCATCGTGTTCGTGGTGGTCGTGCTCGCAATGGCAGTCGCAGTGTTCATGATGATGGTGCGAGTGTTCCTCATCTCCATCACCGCCGCTGTCATCTTCCTCACAGCAGTGCTCATGCTCATGGTGATCGTGGCCGCAACCGCAATCGCAGATTTCTTCTTGGTGTTCATGGTGATGCTCATGGCTATGACCGCCATCACAGTGTACACCGGCTTCGTGATGGTCGTGATGCGCATGACCGCAGCCACAGTGTTCATCGTGATGGTGAAGTAATGGCTGTAAAGAATTTCTTTTGTGAATTGCTTTCATTATAAAACCTCCTCTTTATCATTCAATTAACATGAATGAATGTTCATGTGTTTATTTAATCATATATCGTGGCTGTTGTCAAGAGGAAAAGGCAAATTTTAAATAAGTACACCATAGAAGCAGTGTAAAACGTCAAAGAAAAACTGGAAAAAGGAAAACTTTAACCTAAATTGCGATTTTTATTAAATGATGTATAAAAGATTTTTGGCAGAAATCTTTACTTTTGCGTTTTATGCAAGATACTGAGTAAAGCTTCAAATAAACTTACGCAAAATGCAAAGTATCAACAAGGCAGCAGGGATAATATCTGTAAGAATAACCGGTAAGTATGTTTTTTCAGATGGTTTTATACATTTTTTCAGCATTTTATAATTTTCGGTTAAGAATCGCACATCCACTTTATACACTTTTTCAAGAAATACCTGTTTTAAGTTAAAATCATTGCACGGGTAAGACAATTTTCAGGTGGATAATTTTTTCTTCATGCCCTTGCCATGTTACTCAACTATCAGTTGGTTGCGGCTTTAGATATGTCTGTGGTAAAATATAAAAAAGGAGGAAGAGGATGGACACCAGGACTTTAGATTATGAGAAAATCGGCGCATTTATTGCGCAGCGGAGGAAGGAAAAGCATTTGACCCAGCTGCAGCTGGCAGAACTTTTAGGGGTAACAGATCGGGCAGTTTCTAAGTGGGAGAGAGCAAAGAGTTTTCCCGATGTATCAATATTGCATTCTTTATGTGATGCTCTTTCGATTTCGGTAAATGAGCTCTTTGCAGGGGAACTGAGCACGCAAAGATGTTTTTGCGAACCAGAAGTCGGAGAGAGGATGCTTAAAGGGATTAGAAGTTATTTAAAAAAACAGAGAAAGAGAACAGTCGCAGCTTGGATGACTGTAGGTGTTCTGATGATTATAATTCTTTTTTCAGTAATTTTTTACTGGCAGAGTAAACAGCCAGTAAATTTTGCTGAAGGAGATTTTGTAATTCGTGAGATACAGGGAGTGCTTTCCGATGGCACGGTGTATACGCTTGCTACGGAAAGCGGGACTGAGGAAATAGCACAGAAGAGAATTAAGACGTTGCTGCAGAATATTGAAGGCATAGAGCGGCTTGATGCGAGGCAGCTTTATCAGGAATATTACATAGAAATAAAGGGGATTGGGATTTTTTATCAGAACGGATATTATGACGAAAAAAGTGCGTGTTATTATAGCTATGAACAGATTTGGTTTACTTATCTAGAAAATCTGGTGAGGAATTATGCAGAAGAAGAAAACTATATTTATAGAGGAAAGAAAGAGTTTGATTTTGGGGACAGATCTGTTACGCTGAACACAGAGGTGGTAGAAAAACCACAGGAACTGATTATAGATGAATTTTGTGATATGATCAAAGGGAATGAGGCAGGTAATAAATCGGCGCATGTGGAAAGTATTAAAATTTTGTCTATAGAAAATCTTTCTGATGATATACTGTTTTCTCATTCTGAGGTGGAAGCGATTCAAAAAGAAATTACATATCTCTCCTTGTATGATTATCGAGTATATGAAGTTGTTTCGGAATTTAAATATACTGAATCGCTCAAGGCTTTAGGACCGCAGATAAAAGAGGGTGTACGGCAGCAGCTTTTTCTCATTGGAGATAGAGGCGATGGCTATGAGATCTGTTATAAAACTTTTCCTTTCTTTCCTTGAATTTCGTGATAAAATAGAGTTGAAAGTAAATACTATTTTAGTCAGAGGTGTGACAAATGATTCAGGAATTAGGAGAACGGAAGTTGTACAACGAGTTTGAAAAGAAAGAGGCAGAGGCGGAAGATTGGGTCTTTGTCTTTGACGAGGATAGAATTTTAGTAAGGAAAGGTAGCAACGGCAGGCTGACAGTGCCTAGTGCTGCTTTTTTCGAAGGGGCTGATCTGCAGTACCTTTTCAGAATTGAAAAAGATGGTTACTTCTTAATGAAAAGCGACGGGGAATCTGTAATTCAACAACTTTTGAATGATGGATATTTTTGGGAATCCACAAGGAATTTGCGGGATTTGGAACATAAGGAACTGGCCTTCGCGGCATCTACTGCACATCATTTATATCAATGGTACAGAACCAGCAGATTTTGCGGGAGGTGCGGAAAGCGTCTGAAACCCGATGATAAAGAGCGGATGATGCGCTGTGCTTGCTGTGGAAATACAGTGTATCCGAGAATTGCGCCGGCAGTTATCGTAGGGGTAATCAATGGCGATAAGATACTCCTCACAAAGTACAATGGCAGAGCGTACAAGAAATATGCATTGATTGCTGGCTTTACAGAGATCGGCGAAACAGCGGAAGAAACGGTGAGTCGTGAAGTCATGGAAGAAGCTGGGCTTAAGGTAAAAGATATTACCTATTATAAGAGTCAGCCATGGGGAACGGATTGCAATTTGCTTTTGGGCTTTTTCTGCCATGTGGATGGAAACGACGAGATTACTATGGATTCTGAAGAACTTTCTGTTGCGGAATGGGTCAGCCGGGATGAGATGGATGTTAAGGACGATGGCATCAGTCTGACGAGAGAAATGATGCGCATTTTCAAGGAAGGAAAAGTAGAGTGATGTATGACATTATAATTATTGGAGCGGGACCTGCGGGGCTTACTGCCGCTATTTACGGACAACGTGCCGGAAAGAAAACTCTTCTGATTGATGCAAAAGGATTTGGAGGGCAGATATTAAACACGCCGGAGGTAGAAAATTACCCGGGGATCAAGAAAATTTCGGGGTTTGAACTGGCGACAAGTTTCTATGAACAGGCGACAGAGCAGGGCGCTGAGATTATCTATGAAGAAGTGGTTTCTGTTGAAACTTGTGAGAATGTAAAGCTCGTTGTGACAAAGAACGGCAGCTACGAGGCGAAAACAGTTATCCTCGCTGCTGGGGCGAAAAATCGTCCGCTGGGTCTTCCAGAAGAAGAAAGATTTGTGGGAAGCGGAGTTTCCTACTGTGCAACTTGTGATGGCGCTTTCTTCAGAGGGAAAAAAGTAGCGGTCATCGGCGGCGGAAATACAGCCCTGGAGGATGCGGAGGTTCTTTCTGATCTGGCAGAAGAAGTCTATCTGATTCACAGAAGAGGCACTTTTCGCGGAGAGCAGACTGTCGTAAAAAGACTGCTCACTAAGGATAATGTAGAGTTTTATCTGGATAGCGTTCCTGAAGCAATTATGGGAGAGGCGCTGGTGAATGGTCTTAAGATCCGTAATGTGAAAACAGAGGAAGTTACAACGCTGCAGGTGTCAGGCGTATTCGTCGCTATCGGACAGATGCCTGCAAATCAGGCGTTTTCAAAGGTAGTAGACCTGGATGAGAAAGGCTATATCATCGCTGGTGAAGACTGTCTTACAAAGACACCCGGCGTTTTTGCCTGCGGAGACTGCAGAACCAAGTCTGTTCGCCAGCTGGCTACAGCTACCGCCGATGGAGCCGTAGCAGCACTTGCAGCTGCAGCGCATGTGAATGGGTTGTAAAGGAAAATTTGTCTGCGGTAGAGTGATATGAATAGTAAGAGGAGAAAGCATGACAGAGAAGAAAAAATTTGTAGCATCATTTAGTACAGGCAAAGATAGCAGTTTAGCACTTTATAAAGCGATAGAAGCCGATATGGAGCCGCTGGGACTTTTAATTACTTATAATACAAACGCAGAGAAAGCTTGGTTTCACGGAGTGGGACGGGATGTGCTCGATAGACTTTCTGCGGCGCTGGAAATTCCAATCGATTTAATTTTGACGGACGGAACAGATTACGAGGAAAGGTTCGAGGAGAAACTGCGTGAGTGGAAAGGCAGGGGCGCTGAGTACTGTGTCTTTGGCGATATCGATTTAGAAGCACATCTTAAGTGGGACAAGGATCGATGTGAGGCAGCAGGCCTTACAGGATATTTTCCTCTCTGGCAGATGGATCGCAAAGAAGCGGTGAAGGAACTTTTGAAAGCGGGATTTACTGCAAGAATCACTACAGTAAATACAAAATATATGGGTGCAGAGTATCTGGGGAAAGCATTATCTTTGGAACTGCTTACACGTCTTGCAGCAGAAGGTGTTGATGTCTGTGGAGAGAATGGAGAATATCATACGCTGGTTACAGATGGTCCACTGTTTAAACAGACTTTTGATTATGAGTTTGGAAAAACGGTTTTTGACCATGGATATGCAAAGCTTATGGTGGAATAGATCGTGTGCGAAAGTTTAAGAAAAACTTCTGAGGAATTTTAAAATTCCTATTGACAAACCTCCAAGAAAATGGTAATCTATTCAAGCTGTTCATTGAATGGAAAGATAGGCAGTGCAGGAAAGATACCTGCCGGCAGAATGTTAAGTTGCGACATATTAAAAGCATAAAATACTAAAAAAGTTCTTGACATTCTCAGCTAGGTTTGATAATATATTTCTTGCAGTGATTTGAAGAAACTATGTGGCGGTGTAGCTTAGTTGGCTAGAGCGTCCGGTTCATACCCGGAAGGTCGGTGGTTCGACTCCACTCGCCGCTACCACTTTGGGCGTTTAGCTCAGCTGGGAGAGCATCTGCCTTACAAGCAGAGGGTCATAGGTTCGAGCCCTATAACGCCCACCATTTTTCAAATCACTGACGCTTGTATGCGAGCTGTGTAAGTGATAGTTCCTCAGCTAGCAAGCAAGTGGCTTACGGAGGTCGTTTACTGTATTTGTAGTGGCAGTACGGTAAATGAACCGGTAATGCGGCCTGGTAGTTCAGTTGGTTAGAATGCCAGCCTGTCACGCTGGAGGTCGACGGTTCGAGCCCGTTCCAGGTCGCCAATTTTTTTAAAGTATATTTTGCTGTGGATGATGCAAAAGCTGAGCATAAATTGACGGTGAATTGCATAATTTCAGCAGAGTAGTATATACTATATGGTGGGTATCGTCAAGTGGTTAAGACACAGGGTTGTGGCTCCTGTATACGTGGGTTCGAATCCCACTATCCACCCCATATCATTTTTATGATTATGGCGACATAGCCAAGTGGTAAGGCAGAGGTCTGCAAAACCTTTATTCCCCAGTTCAAATCTGGGTGTCGCCTCCAAATGTTGGGGTATCGCCAAGCGGTAAGGCAATGGATTCTGATTCCATCATGCGCAGGTTCGAATCCTGCTACCCTAGCCAATTTATTGAAAATGCTTGAGTCCAGCGACTTGAGCATTTTTTTTATTAGGAATAATAGGCAGTTCATTTTGCTAAGGTGAATTTGCTCAGTATAAATATAATAAATTTATAGAGGATTGATATATATATTTAGTAAATTTTCTTATAAGAATAGCTATATAGGTATTTTGAAGATATAAGTAATGGTTCCATTGATGACAGACTTCTGCGGATTGACTATCGTTATCCACAGGGACGTGAACGTTTTACCGGTGGCGAAGATATCACTGTTTACGGGGTAGTGGGTGGTTATAGAGAAAATGATCCATATGTGCAGTCGTTATGAGTTAAATAACTTCAAAATATAGACATATAAATATATTCTATGATATAATACAAGAAAAACCCAATACCGAGATTTATATTAGGAGGTAGAAGATGTATTGCAGTAAATGTGGAACTAAGGCAGATGATGATGCTTTGTTTTGTGCATCATGCGGAGCAAAACTTGTACATATTGAGCCTGCTAAGGAAGAGAAAGTGATAGGAGCGGAGACAGCAAATAATCTGGAAGAGGCAGAACTTGCTCAAGGAGAGATCCCCATGGATGCAGTTGCTGCAAACAAAGCGAAGAGATTTAAATGGCTGATTGCAGCAGGAGTTGTAGTTGTGATTCTAGTTGTTTTCTTAATTTTGAAAATGACTTCTGCTCAAGGATATTTAGGCAAAATGCCATATGGTATTAACTTCGGAGAAAGCTATGAGCAGATTTTGGAAAAAGATGCTGACGCAGGGAAACCTAACTGGAATGATACGCAGGACATCAGTACACATGAATCGCTGGACGGAACATTTTTGGGTCTGGAGAAAGATGACCTGGAAATTAATTTGTCTTATGCATTAGGAACGGATAATTCTCTTCGGACAATCACTGAGGTAATACAGAGAACGAATGATTCTGATATTCCTGAAGGAGAATTATTTGACACTTTGCAGGAACGTATGACCAAGAAGCTAGGTGAACCAGAAACTACAACGTTGGGCGTGCAGTGGAAGAATTCTGATGGTATCACATTTGAATTACTTTACTTTGGTGATGATATCATATTTTTGACTATTTCACCAGAATAAATTGAACAATCTGAGAGGATAGCAGCAGCGGTCGGGCTTGTGTATTTGCAGCCTGACCGTTTTTTATTGGTTTCACAAACCACCCATTTTGATGTATAATGAACGCAGACGATTATACCAGCGTTGCTGCAAGGAATCGTCATGGTATAATGAACGCAGTTATGAAAACAGAGGGGGATTTCATGAAAAATATCGCAAAGACTATTGCAATCATAGATGATGATGTACCAATCGGAGACATGCTCTGTGAGGTGCTCGAAAAGGAAGGTTACAGCGTGTGCAGAGCTTATTCGGGCACAGAGGCTCTCTATTTGCTTGCGCAGAAAAGACCGGATTTAATCCTGCTGGATTTAATGTTACCGGGTCTTTGCGGCGAGGAAGTCCTGAAACATACTTCCGGGATACCGGTCATCGTAATCAGCGCGAAAGTAGATGTAGAGGATAAAGTCAATCTGCTGATGAGCGGCGCTGTAGATTATGTGAGCAAGCCATTTGCAGTGAAAGAGCTTTTGGCGCGCATCGCGGTGCACCTCAGGACTGCGGTAACGCCTTCGGAGCTTCTTTCTTTTGGGGATTTAAGACTGGACGAACAGCGCCGGCTGGTGACCGTAGCCAATCAGGAGGTAAAACTTACGAAGACAGAGTTTGCGATTTTGAAGCTGCTGATGCAGCAGGCAGGCGGCGCGATTTCAAAGTCAGCCATTTTGGAGCGCATCAGTTTCGATACGCCGGACTGCACAGAGGCTTCGCTGAAAATCCATGTCAGCAATCTTCGCAAGAAGCTGCGTGAGACTTCCGGCAGAGATTATATTGAAGCCGTATGGGGAATTGGATTTAAGCTGACAGAATAAACCTTGTAAAAGCTTTACGAAATCTTTACATTTTTCTTTACCGCTTTCTTTACCGTCTGCTTGTAAACTGATAGGCGTGAAGAGAAGGAGGTATATCATATATGGAATACGTTTTAACGACGGAGGGTCTGTCCAAAAGCTACAAGCAGTTTAAGGCGCTGGACGGACTTTCTATGCATGTGCCGAAGGGCTCTATTTATGGGTTTGTAGGAAGAAACGGCGCGGGAAAAACGACACTGATTCGGTTAATTTGTGGTTTGCAGGAGCCATCTGCGGGAAGCTTTGTCCTCTATGGGAGAAAAAACTGCGAGAAATCAATTGCAGCAAGCCGCAGCAGAATGGGTGCTGTGGTAGAAACGCCATCTATTTATGGCGAGCTTACGGCTGTCGATAATCTAAAAATGCAGTGCAGGGTGCTGGGGCTGCCGTCTTTTGACGGTATTGCGGAAATTTTGGCGTTGGTAGGACTTGGGCATACCGAAAGAAAGAAGGCGAAACATTTTTCTCTTGGTATGCGCCAGAGACTGGGGATTGCCATTGCCCTTGTAGGAAATCCTGATTTTCTGCTGCTAGACGAGCCGATTAACGGATTGGATCCGCAGGGGATTATTGAAATGCGGGAATTAATTTTGAAGCTGAATCGGGAGCATCAGATTACGGTACTGATTTCCAGCCATATTTTAGATGAACTTTCCAAGCTGGCGACCCATTATGGGTTCATTGACGGCGGCAGAATGATGAAAGAAATCAGTGCGAAGGAGCTTGAGGAGGTTTGCCGCAAATGTGTGCGCACGGAGGTTTCAGATACGAAACGTCTTGCGGTAGTCCTGGACCGCATGGGAATCGAGTATCACATTTTCTCAGAAAAACAGGCTGATATCTATGCGAAGGTCAACGTTTCAGAACTTGCGATGGAATTGGCAAAGGAAAATTGTCAAATCATTTCAATGGAAGAACGGGACGAAAGTCTGGAAAGCTACTTTGTCAGTCTGGTGGGAGGTGCAAGTCATGAATAATTTAATTTTGGCAAATTTGATGAGATTAAAAAAATCAAAAATCTTCTGGGGCATTGCGGCTTTTATGGCAATGTTGGGATTTTTTTTCGCTTTTATGAAGAAACAGGTCCGGGACAGTGGAATGGACGCTACCCTGGAAAGCGGGGCTTTTCAGTACGTGGCGCTTGTTGGAATAGTGATTGCCGTATTTTGTGCAATTTTTACAGGAACGGAATACGCTGACGGAACGCTTCGAAATAAGATTATTGCAGGACACCAGCGGTGGGAGATCTATCTGTCGACGTTTGTGGTATGCAGTCTTACCTCGATGTTTTTCTGCCTGATTCATATGGTCTGCTACCTTGGATTGGGCGCGGTGCTTTTGGGCGGCTTTGGCGAGGCAGTTTGGGCGATGGTGATTTTTGCCGGCTGCGCTCTGATGTTAAGCGTCTGCTTTTCCGCAATTTTTACGCTGGTTGTGCTTTTGTGCCACAACAAAGCAGCCTCTGCGGTAGCCTGCATTCTTTTGGCGCTGCTGCTGCTTTTTGCCGGTTCTTATATAAAGGGGTTGCTTGATGAACCGGAGGTTTACGGAGGCTATTACATGGATGAAACGGGAACGCTGCAAAATGCTGAGCCGGAACCGAACCCGAGATATATTTCCGGGACTACGCGGGATGTCTATACATTTTTATTGGATGCGACGCCGGGCGGACAGCAGATACAGGTATCCACGATGGAAAATGATAAACCATGGCTGCTGGCTGGCTACTCGTCGGTTATATCGGTTGCGGTCACGGCTTTGGGTATTGCGCTGTTCAGAAAAAAAGAACTGAAATAGAGGCTAAGATAAAGGACGTGTTTTATGGTATTTTTCTTATGGGGAATAATCGGTGTTTTAGGCTGCACTGTGGTAGTGCTTGGCTATAAGCTTTATGGAGTTAGAAGAGCGGCAGAGGAGATTCAGCGGGAATTCGCGCTGCGTCTTGAAATGGATACAAACACGTTGATTCATCTGTCACATCAAGATCCCGCAATGCGAAAGTTGGCGGCGGCAATCAACGACCAACTGCGCAGGCTGCGCAAACAACGTATGCATTTTTTGCAAGGGGATACGGAGCTAAAGGAGGCAGTCACGAATATTTCTCATGATCTTAGAACACCGCTTACGGCAATCTGCGGTTACCTGGAACTTTTAGAGGATATAGAAAAAGACGAGGTGGCGGAACGCTATCTGACACAGATTACCAGCAGGGTGGAAGTGATGAAGCAACTGACGGAAGAACTCTTTCGCTATTCGGTAGTTGCTTCGGTGAAAGAACTGTCGGAGGAAACGCTGGACTTGCGTAGGGTGCTGGAGGAAAGCCTACTTTCCTATTACGGCGCTATGCAGCAAAGAGGTATTATGCCGAAAATCAATATATGCACAGAGCCGGTTGAACGATATCTGGATAAAGCGGCGGTGAATCGAATTTTCGGTAATGTCATCAGCAATGCACTGAAATATAGTGATGGAGATTTTGAGGTAACCATGAGTGCAGGTGGTGTAATCATTTTTGCTAATACAGCAAGGGATTTAACATCACTGGATGTGGAGCGACTTTTTGATCGGTTCTATACAGTGGAGACAGGCAGAAACAGCAGCGGTCTGGGACTTTCTATTGCAAAGCTTTTAACGGAAAAAATGGATTGTACTATAGAGGCCGAATATGTGTGTGATAAGCTGCTTATTATTCTAAAATTTCCTTGCATGGGAGAAGACGGTAGGCTATAATATTTGGTATGAAAAATATTGTACGCTATTTTCTTTAACAATATATGGAGGAAAAAATATGGAAAAAATTGTACGTCCTGAGTCGATGGAAAGAATCACAACTGCCGCATTGGCAGAGGCTTTCATTTCCGAACAGGTGGAAGAAGTGAGAAAACAGGTTGGGGATAAGAAGGTACTGCTGGCGCTTTCCGGCGGGGTAGACTCCTCTGTCGTAGCGGCGCTTTTGATTAAGGCAATCGGAAGCCAATTGGTCTGCGTGCACGTAAATCACGGTCTTCTGCGCAAAGGCGAGCCAGAGCAGGTAGTAGAGGTGTTCAGAAACCAGATGAACGCGAATTTGATTTACGTAGATGCTGTGGATCGTTTTCTGGACAAGCTTGCCGGTGTGGATGAACCTGAGAGAAAGCGTAAGATTATCGGCGCGGAGTTTATCAGAGTATTCGAAGAGGAGGCTCGCAAGCAGTCCGGCATTGAATTCCTGGCACAGGGTACAATTTATCCGGATATTTTAGAAAGTGATGGCGTTAAGGCGCACCACAATGTTGGCGGTCTTCCGGAAGACCTGCAGTTTGAACTGGTTGAACCGGTGAAGCTTCTCTTTAAGGACGAGGTCAGAGTGGTAGGAAAAGCGCTGGGACTGCCTGACAACATGGTGTTCCGTCAGCCGTTTCCTGGTCCTGGACTTGGCGTTCGCTGTCTTGGCGCGATTACAAGAGATCGTCTTGAAGCGGTTCGCGAGTCTGACGCAATCGTTCGTGAAGAGTTTGCGAAAAATGGGCTTGAGGGCAAGGTATGGCAGTATTTTACCGCGGTGCCTGATTTTAAATCTGTAGGCGTAAAGGATGGCGCAAGAAGCTACGAATATCCAGTCATTATTCGTGCGGTCAACACTGTGGACGCGATGACTGCAACGATTGAAGACATCGACTGGCCGGTGCTTCACAAGATTACTGATAGAATTTTGGCTGAGGTTGAAGGGGTAAACCGAGTGTGCTATGATTTGACACCGAAGCCATGCGGCACCATTGAGTGGGAATAAATCATAAAAAATCCTACATTCCTTGAAATGAAAGGAAACGACAGGCTGGTGCTCCTTGGAGCGCCGGCCTGATTTATGCTTGTCGACGGGAGTGTTTGCTGTTATAATGAAAGAAACAAATCGGTATTTGAAGGAGAGAATCACTGTGAAAGACATCAAAAAAATCTGCAAAATTGCATTGGTACAGGCAGAGCCTGTTTTGTTTGATAAAAAAGCATCTCTGGAAAAGACACTTCGATATATCGACGAAGCGGCATCCCAAAATCCAGACCTAATCGTTTTTCCTGAGCTTTTCATTCCCGGCTACCCGATTGGAATGAACTTTGGTTTTAGCATGGGCAAGCGAACTGAGGAAGGCCGAAAGGATTGGAAACGGTATTATGATGCTTCTGTTGTTGCCGGGGCTGAGGAATTCAGAGAACTTGCCGACAGAGCGAAGAAGACAGGTGCCTATATTAGTCTTGGCTTTTCTGAGCGGGATGCGGTCAACGGGACGCTTTATAACAGCAATGTCATTTTCGAGCCGGATGGGACCTATAAGGTGCATCGCAAGTTGAAACCGACCGGATCAGAACGGACTGTCTGGGGTGACGCAAACAAGGATTATTTTCCGGTGACAGAAACGTCGTGGGGGCCGATTGGCAGCCTGATTTGCTGGGAGAGCTATATGCCTCTTGCCAGGGTAGCACTTTATCAAAAAGGAATCACCATCTATATTTCGCCGAATACGAACGACAATCCGGAGTGGCAGGCTACGATTCAACATATCGCGATTGAGGGCAAATGCTACTTTATCAATGCGGATATGATTGTTAGACGTTCCTCCTATCCTTCTGACCTCAATGAGAACAAAGCGGTTCTTCAGCTGCCGGAAATGGTCTGCAGTGGGGGCAGCTGTATCATTGATCCCTATGGGCATTATGTGACAGAGCCTGTTTGGAATGAGGAAACGATTATCTACGCGGAGCTTGATATGGATTTGCCTGCTGCGTGCAAGATGGAGCATGACGCGGTGGGCCACTACGCAAGGCCGGATGTACTGAAGCTGCTTGTCAATGAGCAATAACTTCTGGTTTATCAGAAGCTTTCTATTAATAAATGTCTTGGAAAAAGGCGGGGAATGCGGTTGTATTTTCCGCCTTTTGTAATTCTATTTTGACACTAAGAAAATGAGCGACCCAAAATAACAGGTGAAATATTAATAAACCTGCGAATTTTTTTCCGTGAGTGCACAGAAAATACAGCCCCATATAAAATAGACGTTTTCGTGGTTCTATTGTCATTTTGGGAAAAAAGAAGTATGTCTAGTTATATAAATTATACTTATGAGATAGAAGAAAATGAAAGCACCTGAAGGAAAATATGTATGAACAGCCAGTGCCGGTGAAAAGGAACAGATTGTAATACCGAAACAGGCTCGTGATATTTTGGGGATTAAGCCGGGAGATACGCTCCTCCTGCTTTGCGATATTGAGTGTGGGATTGCGATACCTCCGAAAGGAGCATTTGCCGAATTGTTCGGTATAGCATATGGAGAAAAGGGCGGTGATTGAAGAAAATAGCCTTTTGTATCCCTGCACATGGTAAACCCAATCCCATGCTGCCAGTTGCAACAGAACTGGTGAAACATGGAGATGCGGTCAGGTTTTATTCGTTCAACGAATTTGAGTGCTGTAAATTTGCATTTTGAACCGTGTGATATCTAAAAGAAAACGACAGAGTATTTGAAGCTGAAAAGACAGCTGAAAGTGCTATTTTTCTTGCATTTTGGCAGGCGATGCCGTATAATGCATGGCGGAGGCGATAACTACTAAACCAGACGGGAGGAACCAATGACTGAACTATTAGCTCCGGCGGGAAACATGGAAGCGTTAAAGGCTGCGATTGCAAACGGCTGCGACGCAGTCTATTTGGGGATGCGGAAATTCGGCGCCCGCGCTTATTCGTCCAACTTTGATACGGAATTATTAAAAGAAGCGGTTGCTTATGCGCATCTCAGAAATGTAAAAATATATGTAACCATGAATACGATTGTATTTGAAGATGAGATTGACGACATGAAGAGGCAGCTTCAGCTGCTGAATGAGATTGGCGTAGATGGTGTCATCGTGCAGGATTTAGCGGTTTTTGACTATGCTGTCAACCATTTTGAGGATATGGAAGTACACTGCTCGACCCAGATGGGCATTGATGACCTTGAAGGCACTTTACTTTTCAAAGAATTGGGTGCTAAAAGAGTTGTTCTGTCGCGAGAAGTCGAAATTGAAAAGGTGAAAGAAATCAAACGGACTGCGAAGATACCTCTGGAAATCTTTGTCCACGGCGCTCTGTGTGTATCTTACTCAGGAAATTGTCTTATGTCCGGTCTCATCGGATATCGGAGTGGAAATCGGGGCAGATGTGTTGGATCCTGCCGCAAACCTTATGAACTAATTGACAGGACCACAGGCGAGTCTTTTGGAAAAAACTACCTGTTATCGACCAAGGACTTAAATACCATCGACTATATAGAGGAACTTAAGGAAATCGACTCTCTGAAAATCGAGGGGCGTATGAAAGAGCCTGCCTATGTGGCAAACGTCGTTTCAAAATACAGAGCCGCACTGGATGGCAAGGTGACAGTAAGTGACAAGGAAGATTTGAAAAAAACTTTCAATAGAACCTTTACAAAAGGGTATCTGTTTCACGAGGACCCGAAAGACTTGTCCAATATTCAAAGACCGAACAACTTCGGTTACGAGATTGGCAGAATTACAGGATTTTACAAAGGCATGTATGAAATCACCCTGGATAAGGTATTAAATCAGAACGATATCATCAGAATCGATGCTGGAGGCGAAGACGTTAATCTGTCCGTTGTAAAACTGTACGACAGAGAGGGAATGCTGATTAACAAAGCTGAAGATGTTTGCTATATCAAAATAAAAGAAAAGCTATCCATAGGAGACGTAATCTATAAGACGAAAGACTACCTGTTTTATAATGAGCTGGGAAACGGTTTACAAGACGAATTCAGACGATTTCCGCTACATATGAAAGTTTACGCTTATCCCGGTGCAAATCTGGTCATTGACGCAGAAGGGCTGGGATGCAGCTACTTGTATGAAAGCGGAGAAATTTTGGAAGAGGCGATGAATAATCCGACCACTAGAGAGCAAGTTGTGAAACAGCTTTCTAAACTGAAAGACACAGTCTTTTCCCTTGGTGATGTGGAATTTGAAGAGTACAACGCTTTTATTCCGGTGAAAATGCTCAACAGCGCCAGACGCACAATCGTCCAGGCCTTATACGACGCAAAGATTACAGGCAAAGCACGACGTACGAAAATTCCCGAGGCGAAAAAGAAAATCTCTTTCGCACAGAAGAATCCGTATCTTACTGTTTCCGTTACGACAAAAGCGCAGTATGACGCCTGCGTAAAGTGCGGCATAAAGGAAATCTATTTTGACAATGTTATTCGAAGAAATCAAATTACTTATGAAGAAAAAGAAGGGGAACTTTTGATCGGCGGATACGGCGGAATCTATTATTACAGAGACCGCAATCCATTTGTCACCGACTATTCTCTAAATGTAGTCAATGCAGATAGCTGCTACGAGCTTTTTCGACTGGGCGCAAAGCGAGTAACTTTGTCCTATGAGTTGAACAAAAAGCAGATTGGTGATCTAATTGACGCATACTATGCAAAAAATGATGGCTATCCAGCTTTGGAAATGGTGGTATACGGACGTGCACCGTTGATGTTCACAAAGTATTGTCCTATGAAAAAAATGAATCAGTGTGGTAACTGCAGAGCAAAGACCTACGAGATGAAAGATGAATACGGTACCTTTCCGATTCTTTCCCATGGTGACTGCACAACCACGATTTTGAACGGCAAGATACTGAATCTTCTAGATGAAATACCGTCCATTAGAGGTATTGAGGCTTTTAGACTGAACTTCACCATTGAATCAGAAGACGAGGTAGTCAAAGTAGTTAAAGCAGCGCAGCAAAAGCTGAACAGCGCAAATGCTACAGCTAACAAACCTCTTTTCAATCAGGAAACAGATACCAGGGGACACTTTAATAAAGAAATTATCTAGCAATAGTAGAAACGAGGATAAAAGAATGATTCGAGTAGAAAAACTATCTTACGGTTTTCCTGCAAAAGATTTATATCACGATATTTCGTTTTCTTTAGAAATAGGGCAACACTGCGCTTTAATCGGAAGCAACGGAAGCGGCAAATCAACGTTAGTCGATATGCTGATACAACCTGACGAATATCTTTACGACGGAAAAATATACAGATCAGAAGATTACAGAATTGGATATGCTAGCCAGTTCAATGCAAAAGATAAATTACAGGATTGTACTGTTTTTGAATATCTCAGTGAAAGATTTTTAAAAATCCAGAAAGACATCGCTCAGATTTGCGAAGAAATGGCGACAGCGGAGGATATGGAGGCGGCACTGGAAAAATATCAGCAGCTTCTTGACATAAATGAAGCCATGGACGGGGACAATTATGAAAGCAATATCCGCAAACAGCTACACATAGCACATATGAGTGGCCTCGCAGAAACAAAGCTGTCTAAGATTAGCGGAGGCGAATACAAGGTTCTGCAGATTATCAGAGAAATGCTTCTTGCACCGGATCTGCTAATTTTGGATGAACCCGATGCATTCTTGGATTTTGCCAATCTGAGCAGTCTCTGTCAGTTAATCAACGAGTATAAAGGAACTTTGCTGGTGGTGACTCACAGCAGATATCTGCTCAATCACTGTTTTAACAAAATCCTGCATTTGGAGAATGCAGATTTGCAGGAATTTGACGGCAATTACACGGAATACCGCTGCTCTATTTTTAGAGAAAAGTTGAAACTGAGGATGCAAAACGCAGCGGAGCAGGAGGAAATTGAACGTACAGAACAGATGGTTCAAATCCTTCGCAAAAGAGCAACGGATATGGTGAATCCGGTCATCGGAAGGTCTGTCAATGCAAAACAGTCACAACTTGATCGTCTGCGCGCAAGGCAGATTAAGGCTCCCTTTATTGAAATTCGCGAGCCGGAAATCGTGCTGCCGGAGGTTTCGGCTGCTGAGTCTGGAACTGAAACAAAGAAAACTGTACTTCACGTTGCAGATTATGAGGCAGCGTTTGATGAAGACTTGCTGCAGAATGTGAATTTTCAACTGTTTGCAGGGGAAAAGGTGACGATTGTTGGCGCAAACGGCACAGGTAAGACTACTTTAATCCGTGACATTTTGGAA
The DNA here is from genome assembly GCF_009936115.1 of Anaerotruncus sp. 80. Taxonomy (NCBI): domain Bacteria; kingdom Bacillati; phylum Bacillota; class Clostridia; order Eubacteriales; family Oscillospiraceae; genus Anaerotruncus; species Anaerotruncus sp. 80. The sequence goes on along the minus strand of NZ_QWES01000008.1, from coordinate 671 downwards.
AATGATAATCCTTCCATTTATATAGACGAGAACACAAAGTATGCGTATCTGTCACAGCTACAAGGAGTATTACACGATGAAAACAAGACTGTATATCAGGTTCTGCAGAATTATGGCTTTGAGACAAAGGAAAGGGCGCGTGGATACCTTGCAAAGTTTTGCCTGGAAGAAGCGCTGCTGGATCAAAGAGTAGGGCAGCTTTCTGGAGGTGAACAGAATTTGCTTCAGATTGCCCTCATCACAAATTCAAACGCAGAGCTTTTAATTCTCGACGAACCGACCAGTCATCTGGATATTTACGCGCAGATGGCCTTGGAAAAAGCGATTTCCGAATACAGAGGAGCGGTGCTCATGGTCAGTCATGACTTTTATTTAGCAGCAGGATGTGCGGATTATGTGCTTTTAGTAGAAGATAATACTGTCAGACGCATGCGAACGAAGAATTTTCGTAAAATGGTGTATGATAAGTATTTTGACCGAAATTACCTGGAAACAGATAAACGGAAGCAGGAGCTGGAAGCAACCATCGCTGCAGCCTTTAAGCGTGACGACTTTGCCGCAGTGGAGAAACTGTGCGGAGAATTGGAAGAAGTGAGCGCTGAAGGATTCAGAAAAAAAGAACAATAGAAAAAAGGGAAAAAGGTACTTGACGGGAGAAGAAAAGGGTGATA
>NZ_QWES01000061.1:0-1244 GCF_009936115.1 Anaerotruncus sp. 80 | reverse complement strand
GTCTGATAATAGGTCGCTATATTTTCAAGTTCTCTGATATTACCGGGCCAGTTGTAGTCAGTCAATTGACGCAGCTGTGCGGGAGGGATATTCTTAAAAGTCGTGCCAAGGAAATGCTGCAGCAACGGCAGAATATCTTCTTTTCTCTTTCGCAGCGGCGGTATGATGATGGGCAGCACGTTGAGTCTGTAAAATAAATCGCTTCGGAAACTTCCCTCTCTGACAGCTGCTTCCAAATCTCGATTGGTTGCAGTAATCAGGCGAATGTCGACATCAATGAGTCTGTCGCTGCCAACTCGCATAACCTGTCTTTCCTGAATGGTTCTGAGTAGTCTTGACTGCAGCTTTGGGGAAATATCCCCTATCTCATCGAGAAAAATAGTGCCGTGGTTTGCCTGTTCAAAGAGACCGATTTTCCCCTTAGCCTGTGCGCCGGTAAAAGCGCCTCCTTCGTAGCCGAACAGTTCGCTTTCCAGCAGATTGTCAGGAAGTGCTGCACAGTTTATGGCAACAAAAGGAAATTTGTTGCGGTAGGATGCGTTGTGGAGAGACTGAGCAATCAGTTCTTTTCCGGTTCCGCTTTCCCCTCGAATCAGTACAGTGTGGTCGGTCAGTGCAATCTGCTTGGCGGTCTTTATGACGTGTTTCATGCCGGGAGATTCGTGGATAATATCCTTAAAATGATATTTAGCGATGTGACCTTTTTGTCGATTGAGTTTATTGGCGATAGAAACTTCTGCTTCATCCTGCAGGGTGATATAGTAGCCCGTAACTTCATCCATCAGGGTTAGGGGATATTTGCTGTAATAATAGCTGCCTCCATCGATCATGAGGGGATCTTGTGGAGTGTCAGCAGCGGTTAGTATGGCGGGTTCGATAAACCGCTCCAGCTGGATATCGTTTTTGTCATCTGCCTGAAAAATCTGCAGCGCCTTGCTGTTGGCGTAGACAATCTGGTTGTATTTGTCGATCAGCAGCATGGCAATTTTGCTGGAATTGACAATGTGGCTGAGCATTTCGCTCTTCAGATGACCATAGACGTAGTTGTCGTGGAAAGCACTGTTGGATTCTACTAAAGACTGCATGTAGCGGAACAGATTCCGGTTGATGATGCTGATGTCAAGATCCAAAAGCTTCATCAGCTTGAACATGGTTTCAAAGCTGACCTGGCGATAGCCGATATCGATGATTTCTTTGATATGAGAAGGCACTAACTGCGGCTCTGCCGGTGTGATGGCAATGTT
>NZ_QWES01000060.1:0-1536 GCF_009936115.1 Anaerotruncus sp. 80 | reverse complement strand
TTAAAGTGGCTTTCTCCTAAAGATACTTTATTTAATTTTTTGCATGACGGTGTAACATATGTTTGACAAACCTTCAAAAGACGAGGTTTAAAATGAGGAAAAGAACTTTTTTAAGCTGTTTGTTAAGTGTTACATTAATGGCAACAACAATTTTACCAGCATTTGCAGGCGAAGCAGATGTTAATCAATCGACAAAAACAAGTTTAAACCCAGACACGTTGGCTGATTTCACTTTGCCGGAAAATCCAAAAATCGCTGTTGTAATGGACTCCTCACTTGAAGGTGAGAGCATTTCTGTACACCTGCCGGAAGAACTTGGTTTGAAACAAGGCGTTGCAAAAGCGGGAGGGGTGATGACATATAGAGGAGAACGACATGCGACATTGAAACTCAAGACACTACAGCGTGAAGAAAAGGGTGTGCTTTTGACAAGCATGCAAACAGATGTTACGCTTAAAGATAAAATGGCTCCCGATAGGTATTCATTTAATTATGAGCTGCCATCTGGTTATAAGATGATAAAATCGGAGGTTTACTACGATCAGATAATTAATGCTGAAGCTGGATTAAAAGAGGAAGAACAGTTTCAGAAAGGATGGGTGTATATTTTAAATGAAGATGGGGAAATTGTTGCCATAATAGAGCCAGCATATGCTGAGGATGCGAATGAGAAGAAAATCAATACGCACTATGAGGTGGTAGCAAACACATTGGTACAGGTTGTTGATATAACTGATAATACAGTGTATCCTGTAACTGTGACGACAACATCGTCAAGACCTGAGAATCATAAAATTGGAGATTACAGAGAGTACTGTACAATTGATCATAATGTGATTGGAGCAGCATCCTTTGTGAGTGGAACCGGGTATTCCTGTCTGACTGATGCGGCAAAGGAAAAGGTGAAAAAAGCGATAGCTGCAAAATTAGGAAGTAAATTTGTACCGATCCTTAATTTAGCATCTTGGACGCTTGAAGGATATGCGACACTGAATAGTTTGAGAGGCTATTCTCATACAAGTGTAATTTTGGATTATGAGTTATGGGCATATTACAAACATCAAGGTGGCAGATGGGTAGAAGGAAGACAATATAAAAATGCTTCACTTCTTTTAACTTTAATTAAATAATCAGGAGAGAGATAATGTCGGATATCAGTATTACATTACTGCTTTGCCTAGGTGGACAATTTTGGCTAGTACGGGGTGCCTGGCGTGGTTTTAAAAGAAAATATTGGGAAGAACCGTTGCAAAAGTATGTGGATTATTTAGGCGTTTTTATCGGTATTCCTCTGTTTGTAATTACTGTACTGGGATTTTTGAAATCCATATGCTGTTAGACAGGCGGTAAAAAAATATTCAAGAAATCAAAAGCTGTTAGATATGTGGGTCTTAGTGGAGAATCAATCAAGATGGCATAAAAAAGTGGAGGCAGATTTGTCATGAACAGAAACAGAAAAGACATCAGAATTACAGTTTTGATATTTGCAGTTATCATTAGGTCAGTTTACAAGGAACTACACGCAGACCGTGAAAC
>NZ_QWES01000059.1:0-1635 GCF_009936115.1 Anaerotruncus sp. 80 | reverse complement strand
GTTTATCTTCGGCGCAGAGCCACTCGACTAGTGAGCTATTACGCACTCTTTAAATGAGTGGCTGCTTCTAAGCCAACATCCTAGCTGTTTATGCAGCTCCACATCCTTTTCCACTTAACTTACATTTTGGGACCTTAGCTGTTGGTCTGGGCTGTTTCCCTTTCGACTATGAAACTTATCTCACATAGTCTGACTCCCACATATGATATTCCGGCATTCGGAGTTTGATAGTTTTCGGTAACCGGTGAAGGCCCCTAGAACATTCAGTGCTCTACCTCCGGGTATCTTTCTGTGAGGCTAGCCCTAAAGCTATTTCGAGGAGAACCAGCTATCTCCGAGTTCGATTGGAATTTCACCGCTATCCACAAGTCATCCCAACCTTTTTCAACAGATATGGGTTCGGTCCTCCATAACCTTTTACAGTTACTTCAACCTGCTCATGGATAGGTCACCCGGTTTCGGGTCTACAGCATGCAACTTCTCGCCCTATTAAGACTCGCTTTCACTTCGGCTCCAGTGCTTTACACCTTAACCTCGCTGCATACCATAACTCGTTGGCCCGTTCTACAAAAAGTACGAGGTCACTTGCGCTCCCTCTGCTTGTAAGCATAAGGTTTCAGGTTCTTTTTCACTCCCCTCCCGGGGTTCTTTTCACCTTTCCCTCACGGTACTATTCTCTATCGGTCACTGGGTAGTATTTAGGCTTGGGGGGTGGGCCCCCCGGCTTCAGACCGGGTTTCACGTGTCCGGTCCTACTCTGGATCCACTCTGCTCCTTGTCAATTTCGTCTACGGGACTTTTACCTTCTTCGGTTTGCCTTTCCAAACATATTCGACTATCAACAATGGATACATCTTGAGTGTCCGCAACCCCGATAGCAAGCTATCGGTTTGGCCTCTTTCCCTTTCGCTCGCCGCTACTTAGGAAATCGATGTTTCTTTCTCTTCCTACGGGTACTTAGATGTTTCAGTTCCCCGCGTTTCCTTCTCATAACCTATTGATTCAGTTATGGATACCTGTGCATTACCACAGGTGAGTTCCCTCATTCGGATATCTGCGGATCAGCAGATATTTGCTCCTCCCCGCAGCTTTTCGCAGCTTGTCACGTCCTTCGTCGGCTCCCAGTGCCAAGGCATCCGCCTTATGCTCTTCTTCACTTGACCTTTCGCTCGTTTTAATCCGTTCTGACTTTGTTGCTGCTCGCTCACTCCTCAGTTACATACCAATGTATGCGCCTTCCTCGCTCACTCGCGCGCCTCGTCATCTCCGAATTCTAACTTCGCGGTTCTTTGTGTACCATGTACAGCGCTTGCACATGGATTTTTGTTAAAGAATCTTTTCTGGTTTCTCGGTTGAAATCATAGAATTTACCCTTCGCTTGCTTTCGCTATGCTTTGTGTATTTTCTCGATTTCTCTCTTTTCTGTGTTTGTTTCTTGTTATTCAGTTTTCAAGGTACTTTGGTCTTTCGACCTTGGTGGGCTTGGGAGGACTCGAACCTCCGACCTCACGCTTATCAGGCGTGCGCTCTAACCACCTGAGCTACAAGCCCATACAGTTCATAGTGTAAAAATCTCGTCTCCTTAGAAAGGAGGTGATCCAGCCGCACCTTCCGATACGGCTACCTTGTTACGAC
>NZ_QWES01000058.1:0-1916 GCF_009936115.1 Anaerotruncus sp. 80 | reverse complement strand
GAGATTTCCTATCGGGTTAATGACAGAAACATTGTATCTAAAAATCGCATACAAGTTCCTTTGACATCCAAGATAGGAACACCGATTACCGTTCGTTATGACCGAAACAAACCAGAGAGAATATACAGTTATTCAGCGAAACGAATCATCAAGGGATTTTTAATTGGCATAGGCAGTGTATTAATAGCTGTATTTATGCAAATCCATTAGAGAAAAGGAATTTTTTATGGCAGATATATGAGTAGCCTTCGAATTGGGATAGACTAGAATCAACCATTATATTAGAATTATAAAATTATGAAAAGAAAATATATTTTATATATAATAATGAGATGAAATAAGATTAAATGATAATATATTCAATTAAAACTTGCGCAACCATAATGGGATGCATTCATTATGATGACCGATTTGACTGAAAATAGGCAATATAATGGAAAGCGAGATGGTTGCATTTTATGGCATGAATTTTGCGGAGCAGTCTTGTATAAAAAATTTTTCTACATTAAGTTGTGATAAGGTATCGTATAGGAGAATCTAGTTATGGAAGAGGACAAGAAAAAATATGAAACGTTTGAAGAAATGTATTTATCGACATATCGGTTAGTATATATTTTCATTCGAGACTGCACGCAAGATTGGGATGTTGCAGAAGAAGTTTCTGCAATTATTTGGACAAAGATCTCTGAAAGACCGGAGAAATATCTCGACCAGGAAATTCTACAACTACATAATTATATAAGAACTATGGTGAAAAATGAAATCTGTGAGCAGTATAGAAAAAAGGATCGAGAAAATAGGATACTTGAGAAGGCTTCTGAGATCTTCAATATTTCACATACTACAGAAGACGATTTTCTTCTTAAAGAGAATTTAAATGCCTTAGAGAAAGCAAGGGCGCAGTTATCTGAGGATGAAAGGCTGCTTCTTGAGTTAAGATTTAATCAGGAGCTTAGTATTAAAGAAACTGGAAAAGTGATGGGGATTAATCAAAGCGCAGTTAAGATGCGACAGTGCAGAGTGTTGCTAAAACTAAGAAAGCTGATAGATTAGATCTTTGTATATAAATAAAATTGATAAAATATGGGGAAAAGGTATGAAAGAAAAATTTGATTTACCTGAGGATATGTATTTTGAAAAAGATGGTGAACTTGTCGGCATTATGAATCTTGAGCCGGACCCAAAGGTTCTGTCTTTTGCTAGGGAATATGACGAAAAGCAAGCAAAGAAGAAAAGTAAGCATCGCAGAAAAAGTTATTTACACATCGCAGCGATGATTATGGTGTGTTTTGTGACACTATCTGCGATTACGCTGGAAACATCTGATGCATTCAGAGTGAAAATCCTCCAAGTTTTTTCTAATAAAGAAGATGGATCAGCTACGCTGCTTTCGCAAGATGAAGATGATTTGATAGGGGACTGGAAAGATTATTGGTACCCTACCTATATTCCGGAAGGGTATATTTTGCAGGCGGCAGAAAAGACAGAGTTCGAGAAGGTTATGTTGTTTTCTTCACAAATCGGGACGGAACTTCGTATTTTTGAGCGTTCACCTGAAACCACTATGACTGTCGATACAGATCATACCTCGATAGAACAAATTAAAATAGGATATTATAATGGCTGCCTGTTTGTAAATGAAGAGTACAATTTCTTAAGTGTTTATTGGCTAACGGAAGATCGACAGATCTATATAGAAATGACTGGGGAGAATGATAAGGAATTGTTGCTTAAGATTGCAGAGAATTTGCAATATAGGGAAAAATAAGGACAAAGGCTTGCTAAAGAAAGTTTATTCTTGAACAAGAATTCACTTTGGCAGAAAATTTTTTAAAAAAAGGTCAATTGCCAAGGTGAATTCCAGTTTGCCTAAGTAAATGTCAGGTACGCAAGAGTGGAGGATGTAAAAAGCTATG
>NZ_QWES01000007.1:0-19217 GCF_009936115.1 Anaerotruncus sp. 80 | reverse complement strand
TCTAGACATACTAATGCTCCCTTCCAGATAACAAGTTTTTATTTTTTCACTTGTCTACCTAGAAGGGAGCATATCACAGCTCCTTAGATTCTTTCTGTTTATTTCCAAAGGTCTGTATTGTCCAGTCCGATATCTTTCGCCTTAAATACAGGGTTTATCCCTTCTTCTCTCTGTTTAACATAATTATTCAGCGCACGGATTGCGATACCGCCTAAGCAGAACATGGCAATAATGTTCACAATAGCCATACCGCCCATGATGATATCCGCCAGATTCCACGCCAGCTGCAGATTGGAGTTGGCACCGATAAATACCATGACTACTGCCAGCAGCCGGAAGATGGTCATAAAAGCCTTGCTTTCGCTGATAAACTTAATATTAGCTTCTGCATAGAAGTAATTGCCGATGAGAGAGGTAAAAGCAAAGAGTGCAACAGACACAGTGATAATCCCTACACCAATCTCGCCGAACATGGATTTCACAGACTCCTGCACCAGTGGAATACCGTTGAGCTCACCGCCTACAGTGTACTTTCCCGTGCAAAGTACGATAAATACTGTGGTCGTACAGATAATCAGTGTATCAATAAATACGGAAATAACCTGTACCAGACCCTGTTTTACCGGGTGACTGACATCAGCTGCAGCAGCCGCATTCGGCGCAGACCCCATACCTGCCTCATTACTGAACAGACCTCTCTTTACGCCCCATACCATGCAAGAACCCGCAAAACCGCCAAAGATTGCCTCAAAGTCAAAAGCCTCCTCAAATATCATGCTGAAAATTGCCGGCAAGTCTTTTACGTGAGAGAGGGTAATGATAATGCCGATTAAAATATAGACTGAAGCCATAATCGGTACCAGTACAGAAGATACCGTACTGATTTTTTGTGCGCCGCCAAAAAACAGAATTGCAGAAACTCCCGCCAGAATTACGCCAACAATCAGCGCTGCTGCAGCATAGTTGTCCCCGGCATAATGCTCCAAAGAAGAAGCGATATTATATGCTTGCAGTCCGTTAAAGCCAAAAGCAAAAGTCAAAATCAAAAGAATCGCAAAGATTACACCCAGCCATCTTGCTTTCATTGCTCTTTCTATATAGTAAGCCGGACCGCCTTTAAAAATCTCTCCGTCCTTCTGCTTATAAATCTGCGCCAGGGTAGATTCGATAAAAGCTGATGCTGCTCCGACTATCGCCATAATCCACATCCAGAATACTGCTCCAGGACCGCCCGCTACGATTGCCGTTGCAATCCCCGCAATATTACCAGTTCCTACACGAGAGGCGGTTGCAATCATCAACGCCTGAAAGGAGGAGATTCCTCCATCATGACTTTTTTCCATTAAAACCCTGATGCCCTCCGGAAACAGTCTGATTTGAACAAACTTGGTTCTGATTGTAAAGAAAAGGCCTGCTACAATCAGTGCCCAAAATAACAAGTTACTGTACATCCAGCCGTCAATAGCGTCTGAAATCGTAACCAGTGATCCCATGATTTTTTGCATTGTTCGTTCTCTCCTTTAGTAAATAATAGTAATTATATTTATTATCCTATATGCTATAATACATGATAGTATTTTATCACAAAAAAAGAACACTTTCAATAAAATGTTCTTTTTTTGTATTTTGTTTTCCTAATTAATTCGCTAAATTACTCCCCTCTGCCGGTAATCCTTTATTGCATCCGTTTTTTCCTGCTGTATACTGCCGTACCCAGTGCCAGAACTGAAACACCGAGGATGCCTAAAAGCAGCATAAGCGACGTATCGTCTCCTGTTTCCGGCGAGAATTTACTGGATGTATCGTCACCAGGTCCAGGTCCCGGCCCCAACGGTACATCCGGATCATCGATATCTATTGGTGGCTCAGGATCATCAGATCCAGGTCCCGGTCCCAACGGCACATCCGGATCCTCAATATCGATTGGTGGGTTCGGATCGTCAGGATCCGGAGTCGAATCATCAGGCGTAGTCGGTATCACCGGTATATTTGGCTTAAAGGTGTTGGTAATTACCAGCACTTCCTCGACTTCCTCCACGCTGCTGACATAGCGGTAATCCAGTCCGACTCTGTCCTCGACAACTGTATATGCATATGGAGTTCCATTTTCGTCAGCAATCGGCTGATCTTTAAAAGTTACTTCTTGCCATACGTCATTCTCGTCAGGTCTGCAGATTTCATATGCGACTTTCTCTCCGTTTCTTACCAGCCAGATTTTGATATATTCGGGCCTTAACTTGTGCTGGTCGTCATTATCGTCCCAAACCTTAGTAGCCTTGATGTCCCTCAAATCTTGCTCGTCATCAGGATGACCAATAATCACATCACCATTGCTTCCAATACCGCCGCCGCGAGTACCGGAAGTATTACCAGCAATAAACACACCAGCAAGACCCATAGCTTTCTCAATTTCCGGCGCCTCTGCCGTTAAATCCGTATGCATTGCGTGAATACCGCTTTTGTGCACGCCGCTGAGCGTAATTTCTTCACCACTCACACTTTTCCAGTGGTAAGCGCCGCCGCCCAGCATATATTCGGAAATATGGCTGCCCGGAGTCACATGCACAGAAGATACGCCGGTTCCATGATCTACATTGGAGCAAAGAATATCCTCTGCAATTCCTTCTGTGCTGTGATTCTGATAGAACACGCCTCCATCGGTCACGTAAATCGTTGTATTGGAAGTACCACAGCCCGCAAGACCTGCACCGTACTCACCCAGCATGCCTTTTGCGGCGTTGTTGTATACTGCCACATTGTAAACATATAATACGCCATTTTTATAACCGAGATCCTGCAGACCACCGTTGACATAGATACCGCCGCCACCAAACCAGCCGCGTTCACCGTCACAGCGATTGTTGAGAATACCAACGACTTCTCCGGTCTTCATCTCTTCATTGACAATCGCCTTACCGTTACATTCTACATAGATACCGCCGCCACAGCTCTTCGCATAGTTTTCTGCAATATAGCCGCCATTGATTTTTAAAAGTGGATAAGCATTTGTTTCTGCTAAGCCGCCGACAGAGATTGCGCCGCCGTTGCTACTTTCTGAACGATTTCCACGCAGCACACCGCCATTCATAATCATTTGTGAATCATGTGTAATCATCACAGCGCCGCCCTGACCTGCTTTGCTCTTTCCAGTGGCAATATTAGATTCCATTACGCCGTCATTCATGGTAAATACGCCGTCTCCATAAAGGAACACCCCGCCGCCGAATTCTGCACTGCAGTTGCAAATTACGCCGCCGTTCATAGTAAGTTTTCCGCTGCACATAATTGCGCCGCCCCGTGACTCCACGCCAGAAGCTGCTGAAACGTTGTTGCTTCGCAAAATCGCATCTTCGCCAATTTCCATAGTACCGCCGAGACTGATTAACGCTTTCGTATTAGTCAGACCGTAGGACGCCGCACCGTCGATGGTGATATGGGAAAGTGCAAAATTGCTTCCGCTCGGTACGGAAATTAAATTTCCGTTATATTCCGGATAGCGCATAATCTGTCCTTTTTCCAAAGTCCAAGACGCGCTGCCGCTTATCCTAACCGTTCCCATGATATAGATAGTATCTAATTCTTCGTGAGCAGTCAGGATTTCTTTTGCCTTTTCAAAAGTCTTTACAGGCGCCGTCTTGGAAAGACCATCGGCGCTGTCGCTGCCTTTGTTTCCATCCAGATACACACCCTGAAGCATTTTCTTCTCAAGTTCAATTTTATCATCCTTCTGCACAAGTCTTACTAAAGGATTTTTCAAACCTTTTACATTAATTTTATCCGAAAGATTTTTATCGAGGGCACCGGTCATCAGCGTAATATTCTGTTCTAAAAATCCGTCTCCGTTAAGCTGCGCCAGTACTGTACTATCAAGTTCTATGGAAATATTTTCCACCTCGAAGTTTTGACCTAGTGCCACAGATTTTCTGCAACAACACCTTCTGCTACGGAAAGCTGTCCCTCTTCAACGGCTCTCAATGTGCCGTGAATAGTTCCCGTTCCTTCCAGCTTCAGTTTTCCCGCTGCTGTTGAAATCCCGCTGCTGCCTCTAATCCACACAGTATGACCGTTTAGGTCAATAGTTAAATCCTTCTCAACGCGAATGGATTTTGTCGTTAAAGCAGCGCTTCCGTCAGATTCCCCTGCGATTAAAACGATCTTATCTCCTGTCTTTGCAGCGTCTACAGCCGCCTGCAGACTTCTAAAAGTTTCATCACCAATGCGGGCAACAATTCTATCATCGTATTTACCCGCGGTAAAATATCTGTCACTGGTGCTGTCTGTGCTCAGCCCTTCTTTTTCATTGATATAGTTCGTCTCATCATGCCAAGTGTAGCCCTCAAAAGACGTTTCGCCGTCTTCCATAGCTTCAGCCTTAATAACGTCTACCGAACTGTTTGCACTGAGGAACAAATCATTGGCGCCGCTGTCCGCACCGCTGGTGTTTTCATAAATCGCACCGGAAATCATGCGCAGATAGCCTTTACCGTCCGCAGCAACACCTCCAGTCGCATTTGTTTCGGTTCCGGTTGCCTCGTTATACCTGATTACGGTGTTCTTCAATTCTATACCATCCCTTGGCTTACTACAGTTGCTATACACCGTCGCGTACTTTGAAGTGTTCTTTTCTAAAAGACAATCTTCTAAGAACAGTTCCGAACTGTTCCCATAAACATTTACAATACATCCTTGCGGACTGTTGTTTTCAGAGAAAATACAGTTCTTTAAGATATTCTTTAAACCTCCGACGAAAATACTTTCGGTATTTTCACCGGCATTCTTAGTAAAAGTGCAGGCTTTCAATACGATCGGCTTATCCCCACTGCCACTGATGCCTCTGGAAGAAACCGCCGCCGCTTCTCTGGCGATGTTTCCGGTAAACACAACATTTTCAATGATAGTATTTTCATCTGTGCTGATATGCATACCACCACCAGAAGCCGCCTGATTTCCTGATACTTCCAGATCTCTTATCTCCGCGCCATCGCCAGTCAGATAAAGACCTCCTCCCCGGAGAACCGTCTCGTTGCCTGCAAGTTTGCCCCCAGTCATGGTCACATTGCCGCCACCGTAACTACTACTGGAAAAAATACCACCACCATTGCTGTCAGCAGTATTTTCTGTCAGGCTGCAGTTTTCCAGCACAATTGTTCCATAGCTGCCAATCCCGCCGCCACTGCTGCCTGCACTGTTTTGTGAAAAGGTACTATCAGCAATTTCCGCGCTGCTGCTTCCGCCGCTGAGCATTATGCCGCCACCATTGCCGTTCGCATAGTTGCCGCTGAACGTAGTGCTTTTCAGGCTGAGCTTAATACCGTTTGCAAAGATACCGCCGCCGTGACTATCTGATTTGTTTTCTGTTACTGTGCACTCTTTCAAAGTGACTGACGCGTTGGCGTAAATGCCGCCACCCTGATAGCTTGTTTCATTACCTATTATAGAACAATTTTCCAATGTGACAGCGCCTTTTGCATAAATCGCGCCGCCCTGACAGGCTTTATTTTCGTTCAGATTGCAGTTCTTCAGGTTCAGGGTACTGTCTTCATCATGAAGATAGATTCCGCCTCCAACCTGGGTGCTATAGACTTTTTCCCGAATCTCATTATTTCCAATCGTTGTCTTATCCGCATTCAGACTGCTTCCAACCAGCGCAATGCCACCGCCGTAATAAGTATTGACATTATCACAAACTTCACAGTTGTTCATAGTAACACTGCTGTAAGCGGCATAAATACCGCCGCCCCATCCTCCGGTCGCTGTATTTCCTATCACATTTATATTTTCCAGCAAGACATCTGCTTTACTGATATAAATGCCTTCGCCATTGGTTGCAGTCGTATCCTTAATCGTTCCGTTTATAATCTTTGCGTCCACACCATTGATATAGACCGCGCAGGAACCATTTCCTGAAATACTACGTCCCTGCAAATCCAATGTAATCGCCTTGCGTAATACGACAGATTTGTTTATATCTTTGTGCAGACAGACTGTATCCCCTTCTTTGGCCGCATTCAAAGCTTCCTGCAGCGTATCATACGCATTTTCGCCGATAGAAGCCTCTGCCGTTTCTGCTGCTTCTGATGTTTCCGTAGCCTCGCTCCTGTCCTGTACTGCAGTGTCCATCCCCGTTTCACTGTCTTCTTCTGCAAGCACTACGTTTTTTTCCTCTTCTGCGGAATTTTCTCCTTCAGAATTTTCTTCTGTCAAAGTTCCACTGCCGTCAGACGTTTCTTCTGTTAGTAGAGCTGCATGTTCTGAATCCTCCGATTCAAAAGCAGCCGCCTGCATCGTAGGTACCGAAAGAAGCATTGCCACTGAGAGTCCAATTGCAATGATTCGTTTTCTATTCTGTGATTGTGGTTTTTGCCTTTTTCTCACAGGTTCCCCTCCTTCATTACTCTTTCTTCTCATTATTTCCAATATTATTATATTCGCTTTTTCTATCTCTGTCAATCGTTGATTTTCCAACACTTTCGTTAGATTTTGGTTAGATTTTCCCCTTACAAAAACAGGAAAGCTGCCATACGGCTGAATCCTATTAGATTTAACCGTATGGCAGCTTTTCAGACTACCCAGGCTTCGATGTGCATATTTTGAGTAATTATGTCGATTATATGCACATCGGTATGCATATTTTTTAAAAAAACACCTTTAATATGCACATTGGTACTGTTCCCATTGAAAAAGCTGCCGAAAGAACAGTAAAATTCTTCATAAGCAGCTTTGTTTGTGCATATTTTAAGAATTTCCCAAGAAAATATGCACAACATCGTGCATATTTTAGGACTTTTTCTTGAATATATGTAATTCGCAGCGCCCGCCTCATTACAGCCGTCTCGCAACAGCCTTCTCGCGAAGCTTTTTACGCAGTACCAAGAAAGTAATCAAATGTGCTGTCGCTGTAACACCCCAAGTCACCGGATAAGTGATGTAAAGCATCTCCAGCGTATGGAACTGCGGCATTTGAAACAGTGTCGTAATCCACAAAATTCTAAGACCGCAAACACCAACCAGCGAAACCAGCATTGGCATAACAGAATAGCCCATGCCGCGCAGTGCGCCTACCATAACATCCATAGCGCCACAAAGCGCATAGGTCGGCGCTATAATTCGCATCCTGCGCATACCTGCTGCAACCACCGCGCCGCTGGAAGAGTATATCCCCAGAAGAAACGGTGCAAATGCCAGTTCCAAAAGGCCTGTAATCAAACCTATTCCGATGGCGCACATCTCGCCTCTTGTCAAAATCTTGTCGATTCTGCTGATTCTCCTTGCTCCCACATTCTGACTGGTAAAAGAAATCGTCGCCTGATAAAAAGCATTCATAGGGAAATAAATAAAATTCTCCACGTTGCTGGACGCCGAGTTTCCTGCCACGATAGTCGCGCCAAAAGAATTTATGGAGGACTGAATCATCACGTTGGTCAGGGAGAAAATCATCCCCTGTACGCCCGCAGGAAGTCCAATTTTTACAATAGCAATCAGCTTGTCTCCATGAATGTGTAGCTCCCGCAGAACTAATTTCATGGCGCCTTCTTCTTTTCTCATGCACTGGATAATCAAAATCGCCGAAACCCACTGAGAAATTGCGGTTGCAGCACCAACACCCGCCACATCCATCCTCAGCGGAATTACAAAAATCAAATTAAGCACCACATTAATAACACCGGAAAATCCCAGATAGTACATCGGTCTTTTGGTATCACCGACCGCTCTAAGAATAGATGCACCAAAGTTATAAACCATAACTCCAGTCATGCCAAGAAAATATACGCGCAAATAAAGCGCTGCAAGATCCACAACCTCCTCCGGCGTTTTCATCCAGATTAGAATTTGTCTCGAACCCAAAATCCCTATAATCGTCAGCAGTACTCCACTGACAAAGCTAAGCGCAATGGCCGTATGCACGGTCTCCTTTAAAGCCTCACTGCGCCGCGCACCGTAGTATTTAGCCGCCATTACATTAGCGCCGATGGAAAGCCCGATAAAAAGATTTACTAAAAGATTAATCAGCGCCGTGGTAGAACCCACCGCCGCCAGCGAATGGTCCCCTGCAAAACGTCCCACCACAATAATATCTGCAGCATTAAACAGAATCTGCAAAATACTAGAAAACATTAAAGGAAGAGAGAACCTGAGCATCTTTTTTAGCACTGGTCCTCTCACCATATCCATTTCAAAATTTTTCTTCTCTGTCATACTTCTTCTCCTATCGCTAATATTAAATTATATGCCTTTCTGTATAAAAAGCAATAGAGAAGTTGCATTAAATTTGTTTTATTTTGTATTCAGAAAATACTGATTCGCCTTATATACACCGCCAAATGCCGGTTCCAGTTTCTGTCTGATTGCCGCAAGTCCCGGGTCGTCTACAATCCGCGCGCTGCGCATGCAGCGCTTTACACAGGCAAGACAGCCGATACATTTGGACTGGTCCGCTTCAAAGCCTGCTCCATCATGAATAGCACCTACCGGACATATACGCGCACAAAGACCACACTCACTGCACCGCTCTGCAGCAACAGTGTTCATCGGATGCCGGCTGCCTTCTCTATACGGGCGGTTTCCCGGTACATCCAAAGGCTCAAACAAACTTGCCTGGGTAATCTTTTCGGCAAAGTCTTCCACTTCCGCCAGATCCTCCTGACTCGGACGCCCTCCCGCCAGTTTCGCAGAATAGGTGTGTTCCGCAAGCCATGCGGCCGCTGCAATTCCTACAAATCCGTTCGCCTCGCACATGTCCTTGGTTTCCAAAAGCGCATCATCAAACTCTCTGTTTCCGTAGGTCACCGTAAAAATCGCCGGCGTTCCATCACCTGTAATGTTCCCATACAATTTTTCCGGATAAAGGGGAAGCCTTCCGGCATACACCGGCGCCCCAAAGATGACCAAATCATCAGCGCCAAAGTGGTATTTGCCAGCGCGCGCCTTCGCACTAGTCAGGTCAATCACGGTAAAATCCGGATCCAGTGCCTTTGCCACCGCTTCCACATATTTCTTCGTGCCCCGGGTCGGGCTGAAATAAATCGCTGTTACCTTTTTCATCTTAAAAAATCTTCCTCTCGCAAAACTCTGCCTTTTTCGGCTATGATAAACTGATGATCCCATCTGCCGCCCACCAGTGTTTCCAGCGTCTCAAAGAGCCTTGCACGCATATCCCTCGGCTCTGCGTGAAGTTTGCTGTCCAGTTCAATGACCGGATAGTCCGTTCCCTCTTTCTCCTGCGCTGCCCTCACATGATCGCTCATATTGCTGCAGGTGATTAATATAGTGCTCATGATTACGCTTCCGCTTTTCCCGTGATAATCCATGGAGCGGGCTGCACTTCAAAAGCGTTCTTTGCGTTCAGTCTGGACACCGCTACTTGAATCACCTCTGCTTCCTTGATGCCGTTAGCCTCCAAAATGCCTCTCATAGCCCCTGCCACACTCAAATCCAAAGTATAGATTACTAGATTCATCTGTGGATTCATGGAGAGAAGAAACTTGATTTCCTGCTCCATGCTGGCAGAAGCGACCATAAATGCCACCGAAGGAGTCGGGTAATTCTCAAAGGTTTCTTCATCCACATGATCTGTGATTTTCATATTGCGCAAATCAAAATATGCCATATTATCCATCATGGCATCTCTATTGCGATGATTGTATTCCACTGCAATAACAGTACCTTCATTTGCCATAAAAGCAGTCTCAATGGCAAGGCTTTCGCCTCCAATCACACAGACCGTATCTTCTCTTCCGATTTCCATTTTGTTCAAAATAATGGAACGAACTTCGCTTCCCACGCCTCTTCCGGAATCTTTGCGGAAATTCAAATTGTCCATGCCCATCTTATAGGTATTGCGAGAGCTCGGATTTACCACCAGCATACCCGCAGAAGCGTTAATGCCGCGGTTAATCATATCGCTGACTTTATCGTGCTTAATCGGACCTTCCGGCGCGGAACCCTCGTTGTACCAGACCTCGCAGTCACCAAGCCCTGCATTCCACATATGATAAAAAATTTCAGCGTCTCCTGCTTCCATAAAAGCAAGCACTGCCTTATGCGCCTCTACTGTCGGAATCAGATTCTTATTTCTCTTGGTGATATCCATCATCTTAATCTGTTCCAAGTCAATCGGTGTATTATCTGCAAAATACTGCAGCCACGATAAAATAATTTCGTTGGTGAAAAGTTGTTTTTCCATAGCTTTCCGTCCTTTCTGTCTGTCAGGCTTCTTTTTCTTATTTTATCACGAATCCAGTGGGGTTTCAAGAAATCCCAGCTTACTTTCCGCCGCTGAAAACAATTTCTTCCCCACATGTCAAAAGACTCCATCATCCGATGGAGTCTTCTGACTGCGATATCTAATTAAGAAAGAACGTTCAAAAAGAAATTATCTCGTGTAACCCTATCTCCTTTTGACAAGTTTAGTATAGCAAGGAAATGTGATGATTTTGTCAAGGAATCGTATCGCTTCCATGTCTTTTGCGTTACGAAATAGTAAAGTTAGACCTGAACATCTTCGATAAGAATTTCCGTTTCCATTGGATACTTTGCCTTAATCTCTCCCAGCTTCTTAAAATGCGGCTGCTTTGTATGGTTTTTCTGTGCCTGCCTGCTCTCCCACTGTTCCCACAGCAAAATCTGGTTCTCCGAATCTGCCGGATAATAATAGGCATACCTGATGCACCCATCCTCCGCCAACGATTTTTCTATCACGCCGCAGGTTTTCACTTCCCCGTAAAAAGCGTCTCGCGCCGCTTTATCCTTTAGTGTGTATGTTACATAGAAATTCGTCATTTTTACATCGTTCCTTTCATGAACTTTTATAACAGTATAGCATAATTTATATTTTCCTCGCAACCACATGATATTTAGGTATGACCATAACATGGTAATGGCAAAAATACAACCATAGAAATATCATTTTGTAAAATTTCTTGCCATAGGATATAATGAAACTACATTAATCCCCGGAGGAATTTATCATGGAAATTATAGAATCTTATCTAACAAAGAGTGCCTGCTTTTTAGAAGGCGATACCATTGAGGTGAAAGGACTCATGCTGCACTCAGTAGGCTGCGCCTATCAGCAGCCTTTTTACTTTATGGAAAAGTGGAACAATCCCGACTGTCAGGAAGCCTGCGTTCACGCATTTATCGACGGCACAGACGGAAAAATTTATCAGACACTGCCGTGGAATCACCGTGCCTGGCACTGCGGCGGCACTTACAACAGCACCCACATCGGCGTAGAAATGTGTGAACCCGCCTCCCTTTCCTATACCAGTCAATTTGGGTTTACCTGTGATAACAGGGAAGAAGCGCTCGCCTGTGCAAAGCTGACTTACGATACTGCGGTGGAACTTTTCGCATGGCTTTGCCATAAATACGGGTTAGATCCGCTGGCAGACGGCGTCATCGTTTCACACTACGAAGGTTATCTTCGTGGCACTGCCTCTGACCACGAAGATCCAGAGCATTTCTGGCAAGGACTTGGTACAGACTACACGATGGACGGATTCCGCCGAGATGTAAAGTCTGCAATGTAAAATCGGCAACACAAAACCCCATCCGAAGATGGGGTTTGTTTTTGATTGCTGAAAGTATAAATACCTTTTCTGATTAACGCTTGGAGAACTGGGAAGCTCTTCTTGCCTTTTTCAGACCGTACTTCTTTCTTTCCTTCATTCTTGGGTCTCTTGTTAAGAATCCAGCAGCTTTTAAAGGCGCTCTGTAGCTTTCCTTGTCAGCTTGGCAAAGTGCTCTTGAGATACCGTGTCTCAGCGCACCAGCCTGACCTGTAAATCCGCCGCCTGCTACTGTAGCAATTACATCGAATTTGCCTTCGCAGCCTGCAACTTCAAAAGGTCTTCTTACTTCTCTCTTAACGATTTCCATTCCGAAGTAATCTTCTAAGTCTTTCTTGTTTACAGTGATTTTTCCAGTTCCAGGGATTAATCTAACTCTAGCAACTGAATGTTTTCTTCTACCAGTTCCCTGATATTGTAATTTTGCCATTGTCTATTCCTCCCTTTCCTTAGATTTCCAAAGTTTCCGGCTTCTGTGCAGCATGTGCATGCTCAGGACCTGCGTAAACTTTTAACTTCTTAAACATCTGTCTGCCCAGTTTTCCATCAGGAAGCATGCCTTTCACTGCGTGCTTAATGATTTCTTCTGGTTTCTTTGCCTGTAACTTTTCGAAAGTGATTTCTCTCAGACCACCTGGATATCCAGTATGTCTCTTGTAAATCTTTTCTTTTCTCTTCTTGCCGGTTACTTCTACTTTCTCAGCGTTGATTACGATTACATAATCGCCACAGTCAACGTGCGGAGTGTAGATTGGCTTGTTCTTTCCTCTCAGAACAGAAGCAACTTCAGATGCCAGTCTGCCGAGAGTCTTACCTTCTGCATCAACAACGTACCATTTACGTTCTACTTCTGCAGGTTTTGCAATGTAAGATTTCATTGTCTCTTCCTTTCTACCTACTAAGATACCTTCGCCGGTATCGTTTTCGGTTCTGCCTACTGAAATTCCACAAGGAATTTGTTTCGGCATGACTAAAACTAACTTTTAGCTTGCAGCGCTGCCGAACCCTGGCGGTTCTACGCATGCAAATCGCCTGTGAAAGCACAGTGCACGACTATTATATAGCAAAACCCTTGAGATTGCAACATCTTTTTGCATGAAATCCTCAACAAATGCGGGAAATTTTATAACTGCAATCAAATCAGAGCGGTGTTCCTTATCTTTAACACGAACCTTAACCTAAATTTTGATTTTCTCCAAAAAGTGTATAAGAGTCATCCTCTGTATCGGCAATCTGTTTGGATTTTATGCCAGCTGATAGATAAATTAACAAGAATATTGCATGAAGTCTCAGAAAACTGTATATGAATAGAAATTCAAGCGCCGCTACCTAAATAATGTCAACAGTTTTATACATTTTTTAAGCGGTTTCTTATTTTGGGTTAAGATTTGCTCTCTTCTCTTATACACTTTTTTAAAAATTTCTCGTTTTAGGTTAAATCCCTTCCCCGTTAAACTGTCATAATAACTATTTGCCTCTGCTCGCCCTGGTAAATTCGATTTTTTAGTTGCATTTTATTTACATTTATTGTAAAATATTCCTATAAAATACATTCATCGAAGGAGGTTATCATGGGATACATCGAATTAACACAGCAAGATATCGCACTGCAAAAGAAACTTCTACATCAATATCACACAGCGCTTCAAAAATTGCCGCAGGGTAAACTCACTTATAAAACAATCAACGGCAGACTTTATTATTATTGGATTGACTCTGCCAAAAAGCAACATTACATTCATAGTAAAAATTCCGACCTGATTTATGACTTAAAGTATCGAAGATTTTTAGAGGAGGCCACCTGCCAGATTGAACAAAATCTTCATATACAGGAAAAAGTTCTAACGCGTTATGGTCCCTACGATCCGTTCTCTATTCAAAAGCGTCTGCCGAAGGCCTATTCTGACCTCATTCTCCCCTCTAACCTCAAGAGCAAATCTCCACATTATGACGGTGCAGAGGCGAGTTACCGTCCGGAAGGCTTAACCTACTCGACTTCTTTTGGTTTATATTTGCGTTCGAAATCCGAAGTCATTATTGCAGAGCTAATGCACGCTGCGAATATTGATTTTAGATATGAGCCAAAGGTTCGTCTGCAAACACCTGACGGGCACTGGATTACCTACAGACCAGATTTTGAGATCACACCACCTTTATATGAAGACATTTTCTGGGAGCATGCAGGACTTTTGCACAACGAAAGATACAGGGAAAGCTTTTTCAATAAAATTACTACATATCATCACAACAATATTGTAATGCCGAAGAATCTGATTGTCACAATGGACAACCCCGATGGCACACTGGATGTTGCTGCTATTGATCGAATCATCAAAGGACAACTTCTTCCTCTCTTTAGAAAAGCTTAACCTAAATCTAAAATTTTTGCAAAAAATGTATAAATATCATCATCTAGGTTTAGCCTGAATCGGAATTTACACAATAAAATAACCGAAATCCCAGGATTTCTGCAATTTTGAAAGCGAGGCAGTTGACATTCATCATAAAACTTATACATTTCTTGATGTTTCTCTGGATTTCGGTTAAGTTTTTGTAATTTCGTTATACACAAAATTCATTTTTTTGGATTTTAGGTTAAGAATACTGCTCTACTATCTCCCTACTCAAACAGCGGCGTAGAAAAATACCTCTCTGCAGTGTCAGGCAATATCGTTACGACGGTCTTGCCTTTTCCCAGTTTTTCTGCCAGCCTAAGCGCCGCTGCCACATTGGTACCGCTGGAGATACCGCACATGAGCCCTTCCTTGCGTGCCAAGTCCTTGGCCGTCTGCAGCGCCTCTTCATCGCTGACGATATAGATATCATCGTAAATCTGCTGATTCAAAACCTTTGGGATAATACCATCTCCAATTCCCATCTGTATATGTGTTCCCACCGTACCTCCTGCTAAAATCGCAGCATTCTGCGGCTCCACTGCCCAGATTTCAATCTGCGGATTCAAAGCTTTCAGCGTTTCTCCGATACCTGTAATGGTTCCGCCGGTGCCAATACCAGAACAAAATCCGTCAATAGGTCCTGCCACCTGTTCCAAAATCTCAAGCCCGGTATGGTGACGATGCACCATTGGATTTGCTTCATTTTCAAACTGCTGCGGTACAAAAACTTTCGGATTCTCGGCAGCCATGCGGTTCGCCATCTGTACACACTCTTCGATACAGTCGCCAATATTGCCCTCGTCATGTACCAGCAGCACCTTTGCGCCGTAATGCTCCACAAGGAAACGACGTTCCTGACTGACAGAATCCGGCATGATAATAACAGTCTCATAGCCTTTTACTGCGCCTACAAGGGCAAGCCCAATTCCCTGATTCCCGCTGGTCGGTTCAACAATCACAGAATCCGGCCGCAAAATTCCGTCTTCCTCCGCCTTTGTAATCATATTGTAAGCAGTTCTCGTCTTTACAGAACCGCCTACGTTAAGCCCCTCAAATTTTACAAGCACCCTCGCACTTTCAGGACTAACCATTTTATTCAGCTGAATCATCGGGGTTTCACCCATGGCGTCTAACACATTTTTATATATCATCGTTTAACTCCTACTTAAAAACTATTTACTCAGTATATCATAAAGATTTTAATTTGTCACTTTTCTTTGACAACGCCGCTAATTTGTGCTATAGTACTTACGAAAATAAAATAAGACAGTTCGTGACCATCCTGTCTATAAACAAAACTACGGAACTAAAGTCAACATTATTTTTGATTATTATTTTAATGTGCCTGCAGATTCTGTAGGCGCATTTTTTGTTCCGGGAAAGGACAAAAAATGGAACGTTATTCCATCATTTCTGACAAGAATCCGCGGGAAATCGTCCTCCTGCGCGGCAGCGGATGTAAATGGCGCAGATGCAGATTCTGCGATTATCATCTGGATTTTTCCAAAGACGAAACCGCAAACTTCAATCTAAACCGGGAAGTGCTTGGCAAAATTACAGGGCTTTACCACAAGCTGGAGGTAATCAATTCCGGCAGCATCTGTGATTTGGACAAGGCTACCATGGCACAGATTAAAACAGTCTGCAAGACGAAAAACATCAAGCAGGTTCACTTTGAATGTCACTGGACAGACAGAAGTTGTATCAGCCACCTCCGGGAAGAATTTGCTGCTGCCGGCATTCTTCTAAAATTTAAAATCGGAGTGGAAACCTTTGATTCTCTCTTTAGAGAATCCTATCTATTAAAGGGCATCGACGAAACAGACCCTGAGAAAATCGCTGAGGACTTCAACGAATGCTGTCTGCTCTTCGGTATTCCAGGACAAACGGCGGATTCTATGAGATCCGACATCGAAACAGGGCTGGCATACTTTGAGCGGGTTTGTGTCAATATTATGGTAGAAAACTCTACCCCGGTGCGGCCTGATCCCCGCGTTATCGAGCTTTTTAAAAACACCATCATGCCAAAATACCTGCATAATGAGCGGGTAGATATTTTAATGAATAATACAGATTTCGGAGTAGGAGGTAAATCTAATGAGTAATGAATTAGTTTTAATCGTGAGTCTAGTCTGCATTTATGCAGCAGTTGTTCTTTTTTATAAATTTTTCGGTAAGACCGGTCTTTATATGTGGACTGTGGTCGCCACTATCGCAGCTAATATTGAAGCGCTGATTCTGGTAGATGCTTTCGGCATGGAACAGACTTTGGGCAATATCCTGTTTGCCTCTACTTTCCTGGTCACTGACATTTTAAGTGAAACAGAAGGCAGAAAATACGCAAACACTGCTGTAAAAATCGGCATTTGTGTCAGCATAGCTTTCATTCTGATTTCCCAGTCCTGGTTCTTATACACGCCAAATGCAAACGACTGGGCAATGCCTTCCATTCAGTCGGTATTTTCCAACACACCGCGGCTTATGCTGGTCAGCATTGCAGTCTATGGTATCGTACAGATGTTTGATGTCTGCGCTTACCATCTGATTTGGAAACGCACGGAAAAAGTACTCGGTGACAGCCAGAAAGGACTTTGGATCCGCAATAACGGCTCCACTTTGCTGTCTCAGCTTATGAATACCGTACTATTTACTTTCGGTGCTTTTGCAGGAGTCCACAGTTTTTCTACACTGATCCACATCTGCATGTCCAGCTACGTCATCTTCATTTTCACCAGCGTTCTGGACACCCCTGCAGTGTATCTGGCTCGCAAACTGAAAAATAAAAATCAAATTTCAGAGCTGTCATAAACGCAGCCCCGACTCATGTGCATAGATTACATGTAATATATTATTATAAATCGTGCATTTGCATTATGGACAAAAAAATATTCCCAAACCCCTTGACAAATCCGCAAAAAGCGGTATGATATTTACATCGTAAGCCACAAATTTGATGTGGATTATATATTTTATATCATTCGCAAATACCTATAATAAATTATAATAAAGTCCTAATCCAAAGAGAAAATGGCGGGAATTACCTCGCCGTTTTTTCTTTGATTCACACACCTTGAAATTCTGCCTCTATTTTTTCTGCAATAGTCTGCTCTGTCAATTCCGAAAGACCATATAATCTTTCATTCATCATATCGCGGAAACAAACCGGAAGGTGGTCTCTGTTCGCTCGATGCGCTGCTACACATTCAACACAGTTTCCATGCATTCTGCACGGTCTGGCGCAAGAACAATGATCTTCCCCACGGGCGATAGCCTCCCGCAGCTGTTTTGAAAATTCAATCCCCAGTCGAACGGATTTCTTTTCATCTCCGCGTTTATATGCTTCCATCGCTGCCATCTCGATTTCATTATAATCGATCTGCATCTTTCGTCCTCCTCTCTCAAGCCAGCGTTATTCTTCAATGAGACTTTTAAACATTTCCACAGCATTTTCCATGATACTGTCAGTGAAGTCATATCCCGATGTGTGAAACGAAGGAACATAAAGTCCACCGCCAATATAAAAGTAAAGTTGCAAGTAGCTATTAATAGCCGGCATTCATTATTCGATGTACTAGTAGTCAACTGATGGCTGAATTAGAGAATCAACCAATAGTTCCTTCCAAAAAAAATGCTTATTATGTATGATAAAACTAGGAGGTAAGAAATGAATCAAGAAAAAATTGGAAAATTTATTGCTGAATGTCGTAAAGAAAAAAATCCTACTCAGCTACAGCTGGCAGAAAAGCTTAACATTAGTAATAGGGCGGTTTCAAAATGGGAAACAGGAAAAAGCTGTCCAGATGTAGCGATAATGATGGATCTATGTGACATTCTTGGCATAAATGTAAATGAATTGTTATCAGGAGAAAGGATTATAGTGGAAAATTATCAAAAAAAGGCAGAACAAAATTTGGTGGAATTACAGAAACAAAAAGCGCAAGCAAACAAGATGAAAAGAAAATTGGAAATATTATGGGGAGTGATTACAATTATTCTACGTCCAGTTCATTTAGCTATAAATTATTTTTATCCTGAAAATCAAGGAACATATATTGGTTGGTTGATTTTGACAATAGGGGCTCTTTTGTTTGTACCATATTTTTTAAAATATTACAAAGTAGAAATTAAATTGAAAGAAGTAACTAATTGATATATTTATCGCTTCTGTTTCATTTCATAAGATTTTAAAGCAAACGCCCACCAAATAAAAAACGGTGTATGGTGGGGGGGAGAGTTGCTACGCCCGAAAGACTTAACAGATACTCTTCAAGCTTGTTTTAAAGTTTAGCAGTATTCTATCTGCTCCTACAAAACAAGGTCAATTCATACATAGCATGTCATGAAGCGTTTTGTCAAATGCTTTTTTGCGTTATTGACGCAGGCCCTTGCTAGTGCGGCGTGAAACGGGGCAAGATTGTTAAATCCTGTTCCCCGTTTTCAGCGGCGCAATGGCAACGGCAAAATTCCAGACGGTCAGGGGTTTAAGGGTGGAGATTTTTTCGCGCACTTTGTGGAAAAATACTACTCGCTCCTTGACGGTCTGGATAGTCGGAACGGACATAGCGCGAGGATTGTTTCTCGTAATCGGGTATGGTATAATTCTCCCTAGTACAAACTGATAAATCGTAATTAGAAACTCATAATTTTACAGGTGTTTATCACACCTCATAGGGTTTTAATAAAATCCTCCGAAAGCCTTGAAAACAAAGGATTTATCGCAATCATCACACCTTATTTCTTTATATGATTTCACACCATGTTACCCTTGTTCTGCACAATCATAAGGGCAAAATCAAGGGCAAGAAAATCTCATAACAAGTTATAACAGAGTGTGGTAATCGGAGAACTGTGATATATGTGCGAATATATTATAACGGAGGACTTTTTAATGGATAAGTATATTTATGATGAAAGCAACGGTCTTTGGTATGAACTGCAAGGAGATTATTATATTCCTTGCCTTACTTTACCAGCCGAAAAAGGACACAAGCCTATCGGCTTATGGGGGCAGCGACACAAACACTATTTGCAGGAACATAAACGGGCAGTTTACACCACGCTTCTCACAAGCGGAAAATTGAACTGTTATCTTGCTGATATTGACGAACAAGCAACGAAGATGATGTTTCGATTGGTCGAACAAATGGCTGACAAGGAGGGCGTGACTGAACAACTAAAAGCAGAAAGCATGATATTGTGGATTGGAAGAATGAATGAAATACAAGCGAGGGCGAGAGAAATTGTATATAGC
>NZ_QWES01000006.1:0-1063 GCF_009936115.1 Anaerotruncus sp. 80 | reverse complement strand
GTAAATGTATCATTCTCCAAATTTGGAGAATTTTTCTTTTTGTATTCAAATACGGTTCTGCGGTCAGTGTAGAACATATAGGGAATGCCATAATTTTCAAGAATTTGGCGGAAGACCTGGTAGTATCCATGTAAGGTTTCCTGGCTGTCAAAATATGCGCCGACAAGGGTTCCCGTGGCATCGTCAATGGCGGCATGCAGATGGCTTTTGTTTTCGCCAAACCAAAGATGTACAGACGCATCCATTTGAATCATCTCACCGGCATAGGAACATCTGGCTCTGGTAGGATGTGCATCTTCCAGGTCAACGATTGCAGTCTGAAGGCTTTCTTTTTCTGTCTTTGATGTTGCAGTATCCTTTTGGGTTTTTAGCTTGTCTTTGAGTTTCCTGCGAGTCCGTTTCCATGCAAGGGGAGAGAGAATGTCATGAGAGTAAAGCAGATTTCTGACGGTTCCCTCTGAGACCCGGATATCTTCATTCTCAGCCAATTTTTCTGTGAAATGCGTAAGGTTCGAATCATAGTATTTGTTCTGGTAGAGAAGCAGGATAGACTCTTTTAACTCCTCAGAGAGAGCAGATGCAGGTCTTCTGCCTTTGTTTCCGTGGGAAAAGAATTCTTTTCCCTGCGTCTCATAACCTTTGAGCATTCGGTTTACGTGGCGGACGGTACAGCCTAGCTCGACGGCAGCTCTTTTCTTGTTTCCGTTTGTTTCTTTTAGCTTTTTAATCACTTCGTACTTTTTCTGTTCTTTCATTCTAAGTTCAACCTTTCTGATAAAAACCACCTCCGAAGAGATAGTTTACTATGATATGTGTTTTTTAGGAATCCTTTTGGGACATTTTCTCTTGCGCTTTCTTAAGACATTATCACTTTTGGAGCAGAAAACCCACCCGAGAGCATAAAAAACTCTTGCAATCTTTTGTCCGATATGATATAATGCTCATGTTGTAATTACGGGCGGTCCTCTGTACGCAAGGAAAATGAGCGACAAGAACGTCTTGGAGGGAAGGAGGATACTATACAATGAATATTTTAGATTCAGTTGCACAGGATTACTTAAAG
>NZ_QWES01000005.1:0-84211 GCF_009936115.1 Anaerotruncus sp. 80 | reverse complement strand
TTGGTAAGTACCGTTGCTTCTTTGTAATTCCCCGGTACGAAGAACTACTCTTGATTTATCCTTTCTCTTTTCCTTAGCCATAAGTCACCCCTCCTAAATATGCTTTTTACCCTTGATATAGGTATCTAATTTCTCCCGGACAATAAAAACCTAATTCCCAAGCGGCACTACAAACGGGCATTTCTTTTGCTGTGATAATTGTCTGAGCTTCGTTATCCCGATACCGGAATATGCCGCCGCTTCTTCAATAGAAAGACATTTTTTCTCCCATATTGGCTTGTCAGCATTCCTTGCTTCAAGCTTTGCCTTATAAGTCATAACTTCATCATCCATAGTAGTTCCTCCTTAAATCGAATATGATTTTTTTATGTACTCATCAAAAACTTCTCTTTTTATCAGCCTGCGGTTTCCAATCCACAATACAAATGGGCAATCCTCTTTGTTTGTCATCTCGTAGAGCTTATCCCGACGGCAGCTCTTTTCTTGTTTCCGTTTGTTTCTTTTAGCTTTTTAATCACTTCGTACTTTTTCTGTTCTTTCATTCTAAGTTCAACCTTTCTGATAAAAACCACCTCCGAAGAGATAGTTTACTATGATATGTGTTTTTTAGGAATCCTTTTGGGACATTTTCTCTTGCGCTTTCTTAAGACATTATCACTTTTGGAGCAGAAAACCCACCCGAGAGCATAAAAAACTCTTGCAATCTTTTGTCCGATATGATATAATGCTCATGTTGTAATTACGGGCGGTCCTCTGTACGCAAGGAAAATGAGCGACAAGAACGTCTTGGAGGGAAGGAGGATACTATACAATGAATATTTTAGATTCAGTTGCACAGGATTACTTAAAGAAAGAAGTCCCTGCATTTAACGTGGGAGATACTGTAAAAGTTCACGTTAAAATTAAAGAAGGTAACAGAGAAAGAATCCAGATTTTCGAAGGTTTTGTACTGAAGAGACAGAACGGCGGAATTGCTGAGACTTTCACTGTTAGAAGAATTGCTTCCGGCGTTGGCGTTGAGAAGACATTCCCTGTACATTCACCATGGGTTGAAAAAATCGAAGTGATTAGAAAAGGTGATGTTAGAAGAGCCAGACTGCACTACATGCGTGGTAGAACCGGTAAAGCTGCTAAGATCAAGAGCAAAGAAAGATAAACTTTCTAAGGGAACCGTTAGGTTCCCTTTTTTTCTTTAGCGAATGAAAGTGTGGACGGGACGGCTAAGAAATGATATACTATTTGTATATGCGTAAATACACACAGATGAGGTAAAACATGATTGAAAATATAAACTGGTATCCCGGACATATGAAGAAGACCAGAGAACTGATTCAGGAAAATCTGAAGCTTGTGGATCTGGTTATAGAAGTCATTGATGCTAGGATTCCTATATCTAGCCGAAATCCCATTATCGATGAGTTGGTAAAGGACAAGAAGCGGATTATCGTTTTGAACAAGAGTGATCTTTCAGATCGAAGGGAGAACGACAAGTGGGCAGCGCATTTTGCGGCAGAGGGCAATTTGACTCTTGCTATGAACTGCATGAGTGGCGGTGGTGTAAACCAGCTTTTTAAAATGCTGGATAAGGAACAGGCGGCAAAGAACGCAGGGCAGATGCGAAACAAGCCTCTCCGCATGATGATTGTAGGTGTGCCTAACGTAGGCAAATCCTCTCTAATTAACAGAATGACAGGACGCAAAAGCGCTCAGACCGGTGACAGACCGGGGGTAACCCGAGGCAAACAGTGGCTTTCATTAAAAAATGGCATGCAGCTTTTGGATACGCCGGGCATTTTGTGGCCTAAGTTTGAGGATCCCAAGGCAGGTTTGAATCTGGCGTTTTGCGGCTCTATCAAAGATGAAATTTTGGATGTGGCAGACCTTGCACTGGAATTGATTACTGTGCTGCAGGACGCCTATCCGGACTTATTGGCAGAGCGTTATAAGTTGGATGCGGTGTGCGACATGCCTCTTGAAACCATGGAAGAAATCGCAAGAAAGCGGGGCTTTATCCTGCCTGGCAAGCGAATCGACTATGAGCGGTGCGCAAGGACCGTGTTAGATGAATTTAGAAGCGGAAAAATTGGAAATATTACATTGGAGCAAATATGAAAAAAGCAGAACGAGAAGCATATCTGAAAGCCAGACTGGAGGAAATGCTGAGCTACGAGCGGCAGCTTTGCGGGGAAGGTTACAGATATATTGCAGGCGTTGACGAAGTGGGAAGAGGACCTCTTGCAGGACCTGTAGTTGCTGCAGCGGTGGTGCTGCCTGAAGATTTTGACGTCATTGGCGTAGACGACTCTAAAAAGCTATCAGAAAAAAAGCGGGAGCAGCTTTATGAGGTGATTTTGGAGAAGGCGCTGGCGGTGGGAATCGGCAGCAGAGACAATCAGGTTATAGATGAAATCAATATTTTGGAGGCAACCAAACTTGCTATGACGCAGGCCATCGAAAATGCGGAGATCATGCTCAGAGAGCGCTTCGGTGCGGACATTGATTACGTGCTTTTTGACGCCATGAAAATCGACGCTGTGGAAAAGCCCCAGATGTCCCTGATTAAAGGTGATGCAAAGAGTGTGTCTATTGCGGCGGCTTCGATTATAGCAAAGGTAACCCGTGACAGGCAGATGGCGGAATGGAGCAAGATATATCCGGATTATGCCTTTGAGAAAAACAAAGGCTACGGCACTAAAGCCCACTACGAAGGCCTTACCCGGTGCGGCATGACACCGATACACAGGAAAAGTTTTTTAAAGAATTTTAAATAAAGAAAATGAAAAGGAGAAGTACCTATGGAAATCAAAAGCGACATTCAGATTGCCCAGGAAGTGGAAATGGCAAATATAAAAGAGATTGCCAAATCCGCCGGAATTGATGAAAAGTACGTTGAGCAGTACGGAAACTATAAAGCAAAGGTTGACTATAATCTTTTGCAGGAAAAGCAGGATACGCCGGACGGCAAACTGATTTTGGTAACTGCAATTTCACCGACCCCAGCAGGAGAAGGTAAGACTACTACTTCTGTAGGTCTTGCCGACGCACTGCACAAAAAAGGCGTTAACGTTATGGCAGCGTTGAGAGAACCATCTCTTGGACCGGTTTTTGGTGTGAAGGGCGGTGCTGCTGGCGGCGGCTATGCACAGGTTGTACCGATGGAAGATATCAACCTTCACTTCACAGGCGATTTCCATGCAATCGGCGCAGCAAACAATCTGATTGCCGCTATGCTTGATAATCACATTCAGCAGGGCAATGTGCTGGGCATCGATCCTAGAAGAATAACCTGGAAGAGAGCTGTAGATATGAATGACAGACAGCTGCGCTATATCTTAGATGGTATGGGCGGCAAGGTCAATGGCGTGCCAAGAGAAGATGGTTTTGAAATCACTGTAGCCAGCGAGGTTATGGCGATTATGTGTCTGGCAAAGGATATCGACGACCTGAAAGAAAAACTGGCAAGCATTATTGTAGGCTACACCTATGATGACAAACCGGTTACCGTTAGAGATATCAAGGCACAGGGCGCTGCTGCAGCCCTTCTGAAGGATGCTCTGAAGCCAAACCTGGTACAGACGCTGGAAAAGACGCCGGCATTTGTACACTGCGGACCATTTGCAAATATTGCTCATGGCTGCAACTCCATTATGGCAACTAAGATGGCGCTGAAGCTTGCCGATTATGTCGTAACCGAAGCTGGTTTTGCGGCTGACCTGGGTGCAGAGAAGTTTGTAGATATCAAGTGCCGAAAGGCTGGATTAACTCCGTCTGCATGTGTTATCGTAGCAACCGTAAAGGCTCTAAAATACCACGGCGGCGTTGCAAAAGCAGACCTTGCTGCTGAAAATCTAAATGCACTGGAAAAAGGTCTTCCAAACCTTTTACAGCATGTAGAAAACGTAACAAAGAACTTCGGTCTTCCAGCTGTAGTTGCTATCAACGAATTTCCGACAGATACTGCCGCTGAGCTGAAAATGGTAGAGGATAAGTGCAAAGAGCTGGGCGTAAACGTAGTGCTTTCTCAGGTATGGGCAAAGGGCGGTGAAGGCGGTCTGGCGCTGGCTGACGAAGTTTTGCGTCTGTGCGAACAGGAAAATCACTTCCAGTTCGTATATCCGCTGAATGTTTCCATTGCGGAAAAAATTGAAATGATTGCAAAGAAGATTTACAGAGCTGACGGCGTTATCTTTGAGGGCAACGCTAAGAAGCAGATGGCGCAGTTGGAATCACTGGGCTTTAATGATGTGCCTGTGTGTATGGCGAAAACTCAGTTCAGCTTCTCTGATAATCCGGCGCTCCTTGGCGCACCGAGAGGGTTCAACATTACAGTAACAGATTTGAAAATCGATGCGGGCGCAGGCTTTATCGTTGCAAAGACTGGCAATATTATGACGATGCCGGGATTGCCGAAAGTACCTGCAGCAGAAAGAATAGATGTAGATAACACAGGAAAGATTACAGGACTATTCTAAGATTGACATTGACAATCGATGCTGGAGATTGTATAATGCCCGACAGAAAACAAGAAGTTAAATTTATGGTATTTACCGTGAAGAAAAGCCAGGTCGTGTGGGACCTGGTTTTTCTTTATGTTTTTAAAATGACTGCTGCTATTTTCCGTTGCGACCACCCAGCCATTTGCCTATGTAGCGACTAACCAAAATTCGATGCATAAGAAGAACCTTAACATAAGGCACAGCATTTCTCAATTTGAGAAATGCTGTTTTTGTATCCTTGCAATTGCAGTGTTTCTACGTTGGCATGATTTATGCGATTTATACAGGCAAGAAAAAGATACCAAAGGAGGTTAATTTTATGAAAAGAGTTACTGTATTTGGTGCAGGAAACGGTGGTGTTACTGCAGCTTATCACTTTGCAAGAGCAGGATATCAGGTTTGCATCTGCGATTTTTCGCAGTTTCCTACGCAGATAGAAAATATTGCAGAACGCGGAGGAATCAGTGCGGCGGGAGAGACACACGGCTGCTCTATGATCCTGGAAGGATTTGAGCCGATAGAGCTTGCCACCTGCGATATCAAGGAAGCGATGGAGTTCTGTCAGCTGTATGTGATTCTATGTCCGTCCTTTGCACAGGAGATTTTCTTTGCACAGATGATACCGCATTTAAAGGATGGCAGTATTATAGTGACTATGCCGGCAAATTACGCAAGTCTTGTATTTACTGAAATGCTGAAAAATGCGGGAAAAATTGACCTTGATGTACATTTTGCAGATACAATCAGCATTCCTTGGGCATGCAGACTGCTATCGCCGGGTGTAACTGGAATCATGGGAATTAAGAAGTTCCTGCCGCTGTCCATCTATCCGTCAGATGAAAGCGGCAAGGTAGAGGATGCGGTGAGAGATTTGCTACCGATTCCGGTGGAGATTCTGAATAATCCGCTGGTTGCAGGCCTTGAGAATATCAACTTTGGCGGACATCCACTGATGACAACCATTAACATAGGACTTTTGGAGAATTTTAACGGGGCGTTTAATTACTATAAGGACTGCTGCAGTGCGGCAACAGCAAGAGCGGCCGCTAAGATGGACTTAGAGCGGCTGGCGGTGGGCAGTGCTTTGGGCTTTTCACTACGGACGGAACTTGAGGCGATGAATGCGCTGTATGGTATGGAGGAAGAAAGCGTTTATGACTTTAACAGAAAATCTGTTTCACACGGAAAAATCAACGGTGCACCAGATAGCTCGAAAGCCAGATATATCAGTGAAGATGTGCCTTATGTGTTGGTGCCATGCTATGAACTGGCAAAACTTTGCGGTGTTGATACGCCGATTATTCGTGCTTGCATAACGCTAGCATCGGCATATAATGAAGATAACTATTTTGAGAGCGGACGAACGCTTAAAAAGATGGGACTTGGTGGTCTGTCAGCGGAGGCAATCAAAGAGAAAATCTCAAAATGAGAACAAATAGCAGTCGAAGGTTCTCATTTTGAGAAGCTTCATTGCATTGAATCAAGAAATTGTTTAAATTTCAATGGAAATTAAGTTGGCACGTTTTATGCTTTATATAACAGCAGAAAAAATATAGGAGGAAATATCATGGAACCGAAATTAGAAGAAAAGAAGTTCAAACTGCGCTTTCCGGATACGGGAACTCTTTTGATTATTTTAGTGGTTTTATCTGCAATTTTAACGTATATCGTTCCCGCAGGGCTTTTTGAGCGGCAGCTGGATGAAGCCACAGGCAGAACGCTAGTCGTAGCAGGTACTTATGCCAGTGCAGAATCCAATCCGACGACATTCATGCAGCTGATTATGTCTATTTATAACGGTATGGTGGACGCTTCTGATATTGCCTGGTTTATCTTTGTCATAGGTGGCGCCTTTGGCATTGTAACCAAGTCGGGCGCTATTGCGGCAGGACTGAACAAATTGATTCGCAAATATGAAGGAAAGGAAAGTCTGCTGGTGATTATCATCATGAGCGCATTTTTCCTTGGCGGCATGTCCTATGGCATGGGCGAAGAGGTCATTCCACTGGTAGCAATTTTAGTGCCAATTGCAATTAAGATGGGATTTGACCCGATTGTAGGCGTATCTATGGCAATTGTGGGACTTTACAGCGGATATTCAGCAGGTGCGCTGAATCCCTTTAACACCGGCGTGGCACAGGGCATCTGCGACCTGCCGATGTTTTCCGGTATAGGACTTCGCATCGCGCTGGGCGTAGGGGCGCTTCTCATTGCGATTCATCACACCATTCGCCACGGAAAAAAGTTCAAGGCCAGCGGTCAGGTGGTGAACTTAAACGAACTGCCGGAAAACCTGCAGACTGTAGAGGAACGCGAATTTAACGGCAGAGACAAGGTGATTTTGCTGGTTCTGGTTCTGACTGTTGCGGTACTGGTATACGGCATTATCAAATTTGACTGGTACCTGGGCGAAATGGCTGCGCTGTTTTTCCTTATGGGAATCATCGTAGGACTGATTCACTTTGAGGGCAGCTTTAACGACACGATCAACGAGTTTATGATTGGCTGCAGAGATATTGCGACAGCGGTCATTCTGGTATGTCTTGGCAGAGCGATTTTGATTGTTTTGCAGGACGGAAATATTTTGGATACCATCGTCTATGCGACTTCTGTACCGCTTGCGAAACTTCCAAGCGTGGTAGCAGCATGGGGCATGTACTTGTCACAGGGGGTTGTCAACTTCCTGATTCCGTCGTCTTCGGGACAAGCGGTTGTGGTGATGCCGATTATGAGTTCACTAGCTGACGTGCTTGGTATTACTCGACAGACCGCAGTATTAGCATTTCAAAGCGGCGATGGATTCTGGAATATGATTACGCCGGTACATCCGATTCTGATGGCGTCACTGGGACTTGCAGGCGTATCTTTTAAGCAGTGGTTTAAGTTTGCATTCTCACTGGTAATGAAATGGTCCGCATGGGTTTGCATTATCCTTGCGGCAGCAGTTTTGACAAATTACGGTCCATTTTAAGGAACCTAAAAATAGGAGGAAATGAAAATGAATAATGTAAAGATGATCTCAAAGGCAGATGTACAGAAAGTGCTGGACATGAAAAAATCCATCGAACTGGTTGAAAAGGTGTATGAAGCCCATGGACATAACGAAGTGAATATGCCGGCAAAAATTACGCTGGATACAGGGGAAAGCAACGACTGGCCACCATATGGCGGCTCCTACAATGCAATGCCGGCGTATATCGGTCAGGATGTAGATATTTCCGGGATCAAATGGGTTTGGGGCTTCAATGATAATGCAAAGAAAGGCATCCCTTATATCGGCGGTGTCATTATCTTAAACGAAGCAAGAACTGGTGAAATTCTTGCTATCATGGACGGCAGTTTTATTACCGATATCAGAACCGGCGCTTCTGCAGGTGTTGCTTCTAAGTATCTGGTTCGCAAAGATGCCAAGGTTGCCGGCATCATCGGCGCAGGTGTGCAGGGCAGAATGAATGCAAGAGCCATCGCAGAATCCTGTGAAAATCTGGAAGAAATCAAGATTTCTGACTTATACTGGGAAGCAGCGGTAAAATGTGCAGAAGAACTCAATCAGGAACTTTCGGTAAAGGTGACGCCGGTAAAGACCAATCAGGAATGCTGTGAAGGCTCTGACCTGATCATTACGGTAACCATCGCCAATGAGCCGCTGGTAATGGGTGCGTGGCTGAAAAAGGGCTGTACTGTGATGTCTCTGGGTTCCTTCCAGGAATTGGATGAAAACATTCCGCTTCACTGTGACAAGCTGATTGTCGACAGCTGGGCACAGAACGCCCACAGGGGTGAACTTTTGAAACTGGTTCATGACGGAAGAATCACAGAAGAAAACATCCATGCTGAAATGCCGGATATCGTAGTGGGGCGTAAGAGCGGAAGAGAAAACGATGATGAAATCATCTGTGCAAGTATTATCGGTATGGGTTCCACCGACATCGGCACAGCGGGACAGCTGTACAAAGATTATTTTGCAGAAGACGACAGCCTGCCGGTATTTGCTTTCAGAACCTATGATAAATAGACACAGAAAATGAAAGTATTGAAATAAGTGCAATCTTCTGTTAAAATGAAAATATACGTGAAGTAGAGGCTGCCACTGGCAGCCTTTGCGCTGTGATTCGTTCCCAGAGGTAATTATGAATTTAGGTAGTATCAGAGAATATGCACAGAAGACCACAGAAATTATCAGCACAGTAGCGGACATGCAGGTGTTGGTCTGTGATATGCAGTTTCAGATTATTGGGGACAGCAAAGACGGCATCACCAATCAGCGGGCGCTGAATAAGTTGACCGGTAATTCCATGCTGGTGGAGACCGTTCGCCTACGAAAAATGATGGTGATCGAAGACAGCAAGAAGGATTTTGCAGGATGCAAAAATTGTCCGGAGAAGAATGCGTGCGACGTTAACGCAATGATTTCCATTCCAATTATCGATGGAGAGGATATTTACGGCGCCATTGGTCTTTATGCCCATGGAAAAGAAGATGTAAAGAGACTGATGGAAAAGAACAAGGATTTTCTGGAGTTTATTCACAGAATGTCAGAACTTTTGGTGATGAAACTAAAAGAGACTTCTGAAACGAAGAAATTAAAAGAAACTGTCAAGCAGTTGAAAAATAACAGTTGCAATTTGCCTTTTGAAGACATTGTAGGAAGCAGTCCCGCGTTTCGGAAGGTAAAAGAAGAGGCGAGGCGTTTTGCACAGGGGAATTCAGGGATTCTGATCCAAGGAGAAAGTGGAACTGGCAAGGAGGTTTTTGCTAGAGCCATTCATACCGCCAGCAGAAATGCGGATGGTCCTTTTGTTGCCATTAACTGTGCGGCGCTACCGGAGAACTTAATCGAAAGCGAGCTGTTCGGCTATGAGGAGGGGGCATTTACCGGTGCGTTGAAGGGCGGAAAGCTGGGAAAGTTTGAACTCGCCAATCACGGTACTTTGTTTCTCGATGAAATCGGTGAATTTCCAATCCATCTGCAGGCGAAACTTTTGCGAGCCCTTCAGGAGAAAAAAATTCAGCGAGTAGGCGGCAGCAAGGAGATAGAGGTGTCGGTACGGATTATCGCAGCCACCAATCAGGATTTAGAGGAGCTTTCGCGCAACGGACAGTTTCGGGAGGATTTGTATTATCGCCTCAGTGTCATCCCTATTACATTACCGCCGCTAAGACAGCGACGAAGTGATATTGGAGAATTGGCAGAGCATTTTCTCAGGATTTATGCAAAGGCGCTGCACAAAGATATTTTTGGCATAGACAAGGCGGCCATGGACAGGCTGTACGAGTATGCGTGGCCGGGCAACATCAGACAGCTGCAGAATGCTATCGAATATGCGGTGAATATTTCTTCTGGTTCCTATATTACGGTTGAAGATTTGCCGCAAAGAATTTTGGGCAACGCCACGGAACCACCTTCTGAAAGCGGAATTTGTTTGAAACCGCTTAGAGATGTGGAAGATGAATATATTTTAGAGGCCATCAGAATTTATGGCGATACACTTTCAGGCAAGCTGAAAGCAGCGGAGGTGCTGGGCATCAGCAAAGCTACGTTGTATCGCAGATTAAAAGAACTTAATGTATAGAGAGGTAGAAAAAATGAAGCACAAGTTTATTGCAAAGCGGTACTGGAAAGATCAGAGTACTGCTATGGGAAAATCTGATGAAATGGCAAAGTCTTTTGATGATGTGATCAATCTGAGTTTAGGGGATCCGGATTTAATCACCCATGATATTATTATCGACAATGCCTTTGCAGATGCAAAAGCCGGACATACCAAGTACACGGATTTCAGAGGAGATCCGGAGCTGCGCGCAGAAATCTGCAAATACTATAAAGAAGAGTATCAGATGGATGTTGTAGACGAGGAAGTCTTTGTCTGCGCATCTGCATGCCTGGGCATGTATTTGGCGCTGGAAGCCATCATAGACGATGGAGATGAGGTAATTTTACAGGCGCCGTACTTTACGCCGTATCCGCAGCAGGTGGAACTGGCAAGAGGCATCCCTGTTGAGCTTCCAACTTATGAGGGGGAAGACTTTCAGATTAACATTGAACGTCTGGAATCTCTGATTACAGAGCGTACAAAGGCGCTGGTCATCAACTCGCCGAGCAATCCGACCGGAAACTGCCTGACTGTAGAGACTATGGAAAAAATCGCAGAAATCGCTGTAAAGCATGACTTAATTGTAATTTCTGATGATATTTATACCTCGTTCAGTTACCAGAATCCGTTTGTGCCGTTTGCGACACTTCCGGGTATGAAAGAAAGAACGATTATTCTCAATTCATTCTCCAAGAACTTCACCATGACAGGATGGAGAGTGGGCAACATCATTGCGCCGGATTACATCATCAAGGTGATTCAGCAGATTAACGAAAATGTAGTATTTACTGCGCCGTCAGTATCTCAGCGTGCTGCAATCTATGCACTTCGCCACAGAGCGGAGATTCAGCCGCCGATGATTTCCGAATACAGGAAGAGAATGTTCTATGCAGCGGAGAGAATTAACCAGATTCCAAAGCTTTCTGTGATTTACCCGCCGAAGGGAAGTTTCTATCTGTTTATGAACATTAAGGAAAGTGGGCTGACCAGTGCTGAGGCGGCGGAACTGATCCTAAAGGAGGCACATGTGCTGATGCTGCAGGGTGATGCCTTTGGAGCCTGCGGAGAAGGCTATGTGCGTATCGCTTGCACTGTCAATGTGGATACCCTGAAAGAGGCTTTTGACCGAATTGAAAAGATCGAGGCGTTTCAGTAAAAAAAGTGTGCATGACGGAGCTAAAGCTCCTATGCACACAATAAGAAATTGTGAGAGACGAAAAGCGTGCGTATAGAAATGTGCACGCTTTTGCCGTTTTATGTTTGAAAAGGAGAAACGGAATGGAATGGAAAGATGGAAAAAAACGGTGCAGGTGGGTGAATCCCAAGAATGAAATCTATCTGCGTTATCATGACGAAGAATGGGGTGTGCCGGTGCATGACGATCATCAGCTTTTCGAAATGCTGATTTTGGAAAGCTTTCAGGCGGGTTTGTCCTGGGAGTGCGTGCTCAATAAGAGAGAAGCCTTTCGAGCTGCTTTTGATGGGTTTGATCTTGCCAAAGTCTGTGATTATGACGAGGAAAAAATGGCAGCACTTCGCGAAAATCCAGGCATCATCCGCAACAAATTGAAAATTCGAGCGGCAGTAAATAATGCGCGGATTTTTCGCGAAATCCAAAAGGAATACGGAAGTTTTTCCAACTATCTCTGGCATTGGACCTGCGAAACTGTTTTGCACGAAACAGATGTGGTAAGTTCTCCACTTTCCGATCAGATCTCAAAGGATTTGCAAAAACGAGGAATGAAGTTTGTCGGAACGGTGATTATTTATTCGTACTTGCAGGCGGTCGGCGTCATTGATTCTCATGAAGAAGGCTGTTTCAAAGCGCGCGGCACAAAAGAATAAAAGGCTGCGTGTTCTAGTAAATCAAAGAAAAGGTGAGAGTGAAAGAAAACATGGCAAACCCATGAAAGGAGTCTTCGACGATAGTACTGACAAAATTCTGGATTTTGAAAGATTTTGTCAGTAAATCGTGTCGAAATCACATCGTATGCCCCTGAAATCCTGACAAAACTGACAATTTTTTTCGATTCTGTCAGTTTTGTCAGGATTTTTACATAAAACACCGACAAGACTGACAAAAATCTGAGAAATTGTCAGTTTTGTCAGCAGTGTAAAAGGGTATCGCTTTTTCACGCGTTTGCCGCGCGAAAGAAAAGGGTGCGGCTTGCAAAAATAGCGGCACCCGTGCTATACTAATACCAGTTTAAAAAGAAAAGAGAGGTACAAGCTATGCAATGGATTGATCAAAGCTTGAGAGAATTTACAGAAGTGCTGGCGAGCAAAGCGCCTGTGCCGGGCGGCGGCGGCGCGTCGGCGCTGGTGGGCGCACTCGGGACAGCCCTTGGCAGTATGGTGGGTGCGTTAACGGTAGGAAAGAAGAAATATGCTGCTGTGGAAGAAGAAATCAAGGGACTGATGAAACAGGCGGAAGTTCTGCAGGCAGAGCTGCTTGCCCTTGTGGAAAAGGACGCGGAGGTTTTCGCGCCCCTTGCGGCGGCTTATGGCATGCCGAAAGAAACGAAGGAAGAAAAGGCGGAGAAGGCGCGAGTCATGGAGCTTGTGCTGAAGGATGCATGTAGCGTACCTCTGGAAATTATGGAAAAATGTTGCCAGGCGATTGATCTGCACAGGGAATTTGCGGAAAAGGGCAGCGTTCTTGCAGTCAGTGATGCCGGTGTCGGCGTAATTTTTGCCAAAGCAGCCCTGCAGGGCGCGTCACTGAACGTCTTTATTAATACAGGCTCGATGCAGGACAGAGCATACGCCGAAACGCTCAATGAGAAAGCTGAGAAGATGCTGATGGAATATACAGTAGCCGCCGATGAGGTGTACGCGAAAGTGTACAGTCAGCTAAAGAAATAGGGGGACAAGATGGAAAAATTACTAAAAGGAAAGCCAGTGGCGGACGCCATTGACGAAGGGTTGATTGCAAAGATGCCCGTATTTTATGAGAAAGGCGTGGTGCCGACCCTTGCAATCGTTCGTGTGGGGGAAAACGGCAGCGATATCGCCTATGAAAACGGCGCTGTGAAAAAGGCAAAGAAGATCGGCGTACAGACAGAAAAATTCATC
The DNA here is from genome assembly GCF_009936115.1 of Anaerotruncus sp. 80. NCBI lineage: Bacteria > Bacillati > Bacillota > Clostridia > Eubacteriales > Oscillospiraceae > Anaerotruncus > Anaerotruncus sp. 80. Next base: position 71,046 of record NZ_QWES01000005.1, on the reverse strand, counting down.
TGTGATGGGAAGATAGAGGAAGCGGATCTCATTGCGGTCATAGAATCCATCAATCAGAATCCGGAAATTCATGGTGTGCTGCTGCTGCAGCCTTTGCCAAGGCACATCGACAGCGAGAAGGTACGAAATGCCATCGCGTCGGAAAAGGATATGGACTGCGTTTCGGATGGCGCGCTGGGCAGATTTTTTACTGGGGACAGTGCTTTCGCGCCGTGCACAGCGGAAAGTTGCATTGAAATTTTGAAACATTACGATGTAGATTTACGCGGAAAGCGGGCGGTGGTCATCGGCAGGAGCATGGTCATCGGAAAGCCCGTCAGTCTGATGCTTCTGAAGGAAAACGCGACGGTAACCGTCTGCCACACAAAGACCAGACCGGAGGATTTACGGAATCTTTGCAAAGCGGCGGATGTGATTGTAGCAGCCGCCGGCGCTGCAGGGACTTTGACAGATGAGATGATTAGTCCAGGTCAGGTGATTGTGGATGTGGGCATCAACTTTAATGAGGAAGGAAAAATGATCGGCGATGTGTCGGTCTGTGAGGACGCCCAGGTGTGGCTGACCCCGGTACCGGGCGGTGTGGGCAGTGTGACAACCAGTCTTTTGATGAAACATGTCGTGGAAGCGGCAGAACAAAGCATGCTTTAGTTCTGCAGGAGGAACCTTTGTGCAATGAGTGGATTGATTGATAAACTGAACCAGATTATGCAAATCGACAATACCAAATATGATGGTGTACTGATTGTAAATAAACATGGCATTGTGGAGTACAGCACGTGGTTTGGCAGAATGTCTAATGCAGTCATTCCGGACTGGACCAGATCGATTGTCGGAGAGCATCTGACGAATTTTTATGAGGATCTGTCAGAGGAAAACAGTACCGTTTTTCAAACACTAAAGACAGGAAAGATGTCCATCGACGAACCGCAGAAGCTGACCTGGAAAAACTATCAGATGGTACTGCGCGGCATCACGTATCCCATTGTGGAGAGTGGGGTGATTTTGGGCGCGGCCAATGTTGCGCAGCTCTTGTATCTACAGAATTTGAAGACCTCAGAATATCTGAAACAGAAGCTTTATGTCACAGATGATATCATCACGCAGAACAGGAAAATGCTGGAAATGAAAGCGATGATACTGGAGGTCAGCAACAGTGATTCACCGGTGCTGATTTATGGCGAAACAGGGACAGGAAAAGAACTGGTTGCAGAATCAATCCATGCAGAGGGAAAGCGGCGTACCGGAAATTTTATTACACAGAACTGTGCTGCAATTCCATCCCATCTTCTTGAAAGCATGTTTTTTGGTACAGAAAAGGGGGGCTTTACCGGCGCGGAATCCAGAGAAGGTCTTTTTGAAATGGCCAATGGAGGCACCCTCTTTCTGGACGAAATTAATTCGATGGATTTAGGGATGCAGGCGAAGCTTCTGAAGGCAATTGAAGAACAGAAAATACGCCGGATTGGCGGTAATCAGGATATTCATTTTGATGTACGTCTGATTTGCGCGACCAACGAACCCCTTGAAAAGCTGCTTTCCGAAAAGCGAATTCGGGAGGATTTGTACTATAGAATTTGTGTTTTACAGATCGAAATTCCACCGCTTCGAGAGCGTGTCGACGACATTCTGCTTTTGACGGAACACTTCATTCGCTATTATAATGAACGCATGCAGCGAAATATCAAGGGGATCAGCCCTTTGACGGAGCAGGTCTTTGTAAAGTGGGACTGGCCCGGCAATGTGAGGGAACTTCGCAATATCATCGAAAGCGCGTTTAATATAGAAAAGAAGGAATATATTAGCTTGGAAAGTGTGGACGCGCTGTTCCGAAGAACACAGCTTGTAAAGACGGTCAGCAGAGAAGAACGGAATGTATCACAGCGGGCAGATTTACTTTCTGAAGCAGCAGAGATAGAGCCGGGAATGCATATTGATTTGGAACAGATGCTGGCAGCCTATGAGCGTCAGGTGATTCAGACTGTGATGGAGCAGGAAACCAAGTTAATTGATGTTGCCAGGAGGCTTTCCATCTCTCCGCAGAAGCTGCAGTACAGACTGAAGAAGCTGGGGATCACTAATAAAAAATTTTGAATAAATAAAAATATTTTTATAAATAAAGAATTTTTCATCGAAAAAAGTGCGGCTGCAATTTTAATCTAATACTGAAAACGCTTGAAATTCAGGCGTTTTTTTGTTGCCCTTTTTCAAATGAACGGATTGGCACGCCCTTTGCGATAGTATAGTGCAAAGACTGAAGGAGGGAGTGAAAGAATTTGAAAAGACCATTACCGGGCAAAGTGGACATCATCGACGTGACCCTGCGGGATGGATTTCAGCACGAGGAAATGTTCGTGCCCACAGAGGTGAAGCTCTGGATCGCAGAGCGGCTGATGGAAGCAGGATTTCGGCGCATTGAGGTCGGCACGTTCAGTCATATCAAATATGTACCCCAGTTTAAGGATATCCTGGAGGTATTGAAAGGACTTCCGAAAAGAGAGGACGTAGAGTACACCGTCCTTGCGCTCAACACGAAAGCCTGTGAGCGTGTAGCTGCAGCCCTTGAAGAAGGCGTTCAGATTGACCGCGTACTGTGCGGACAGCTGGCAACCAGCGAGGCGTATGCCCGCAAGAATATGAACAGAACCCATGAAGAACTTTTTAATGAAGCAGAAAAAAATATAAAATTTCTTCACAGTCTGGGCATCAAGAAGGTTTTCGGCAATATTGGAACGATTTTCGGATGTCCGATCCAGGGAGAAATACCAATCGAAAAGGCTTACGAATTTGTAGATCGGGCTTTTGACATTGGATTTGACGAGATTGAACATTCTGATCCTGACGGCATCGCAGATCCGGAAACCGTATACCGCTATTTTTCGCATATCCTACAGAAGTATCCAGATGCATCGATGCATTCCTTCCATGTCCATGATATACGCGGCATGGGGATGGCATCTTACTGTGCAGCGATGGAGGCAGGTGTCAGAACCTTTGACTGCAGCCTGGGCGGCATTGGCGGACAAGTTGCGAATATTGTCGACAGCGTACCTGTCAAGGGGATCGGCGCATATTACTTTGATACGGAGAGAACCGGGCTGGTGGAAACCTGCGACTTTGTCTCCATGGTAAATGCCATGGGGATTGATACCGGAATCGATGAGAAAAAATGCGGCGTTATTACGCAGATGATGGAACGAATTTTAGGACGCACGCTGCATTCCTTTACAGCAGCAATCAAATAACAGAGGAGATGATAAGATGAAAACAAGTAGCTATTCCGGCTTTTTCAAGCTGGATACAGAGGCAAGAATGCGGGAGGTTGCCGAATTCGCGGGACTTTCTATCGCAGAACAGGAAGTTCTCAGAAGCGCGGATTCTTTGGACATGGACAAGGCGGATCACATGGTAGAAAATGTAATCGGCAGATTCGCGCTGCCGATGGGTGTTGCCATTAACTTTATCATAAACGGTAAAGACGTGGTAATTCCCATGGTGACAGAAGAACCGTCTGTCATTGCGGCATGCAGCAATGCGGCAAAGATGGCAAGAGCGGCAGGCGGCTTTACAGCAAGTACCTCCGGCAATATCATGATTGCGCAGATTCAGATGCTGCGCGTACCTGCGCCTTTTGCAGCAAAGAGTATGATTTTAGAGAAAAAAGAGGAAATTTTGCGAATCTGCAACGAAAAAGACCCGGTACTGGTCAGCTTTGGCGGAGGCGCAAAGGATGTGGAGGTCAGAATCATAGATTCTGCGGAAGGCCCTATGGTGATTGTGCATCTTCTGGTGGACACCCTGGACGCCATGGGCGCAAATGCGGTAAATACCATGGCAGAAACGGTTTCCCCTTACATAGAGGAACTGACCGGCGGCATTGCGGAGCTGCGGATTTTGTCCAATCTGGCGGACAGGCGTGTGGTGCGGGCAAGAGCAACTTGGAAAAAGGAAGCAGTCGGCGGCGCAGAGGTGGTGGAAAAAATTCTCAGCGCTTATGCCTTTGCGGCGGCAGACCCTTACCGGGCAGCAACCCATAACAAAGGGATTATGAACGGAATTATTCCGGTGGTGCTGGCCACGGGAAATGATACCAGGGCCATTGAGTCCGGCGCCCATGCTTATGCGGCAAGAAACGGAAGATATACATCGCTAACCACCTGGGAAAAGAATGCAGAGGGAGATTTAGTCGGCTGTATTGAGATGCCTATGGCGGTCGGACTTGTGGGCGGCGCTACCAAAATCCATCCGGCGGCACAAACAGCCGTGAAAATTTTAGATGTAAAAACTGCTGCGGAGCTGGGACAGATTATCGCATCTGCAGGTCTTGCAAATAATCTGGCGGCGATGAAAGCGCTTGCGACGGAGGGCATCCAGCGAGGACATATGTCTCTGCATGCGAGAAATCTGGCAAGCACCGTAGGCGCAAAGGGTGAAACGCTGGAGAAAATCGTGAAACAGATGGTGGCAGAGAAAAAAGTACGCATGGAATATGCGGCAGAGCTTTTCGAACAGTATAAAAAGCAAGGAGATGAAGGCTGAATTGAAACAGAAAGTATTTATCAATGGTAAGATATTCACCTCAAATCCGAAGCAAGCCTATGCGGAGTGCTTTGTAGTGGAGGACGGAAGAATTACTTTTATTGGAGACAGAAGCGATTTGCCGGAATATGATTGTGAAGCTGAGGATTTGAAAGGAAAGCGCGTCATTCCCGGCTTTGTGGATACCCATATGCACCCGGTCATTTTGGCAGACTGCGCGGCGAAGATATCCTGCCTGCCACCGGTGGTTCACTCCATCGAGGAACTGCAGGAGGAAATTCGCCGCGCAGCGTTAGAGAAAAAGCCAGGAGAATGGATTTGCGGCTGGGGCTATGATGAAGAAAAGTTTGCGGAACATCGCGCGCCAAACCGGTATGATCTGGACAAGGCGTCAGCGGATTATCCCATCGAACTGCTTCGTTCCTGCTCTCATATTCGGAGTGTCAACAGTAAAGCGCTGGAACTTGCAGGGATTACGAAGGATACCCCTGATTCGCCAGGCGGAGAAATTGAACGGGATGCGGAAGGCGTGCCGACGGGGATTCTCAAAGAAAATGCCCGCCATCTGGTCGGCGCGGTTTTGCCGGACAAATCCAGAGAGGTTATCGTGGATGGTCTAGTGGATCTGGGAAAGCTGCTGCTTTCTCAGGGGATTGTAGCGGTGACGGATATGGGAAACCTGGATGCAGTGGATTATTTCGATTATTATCAGGAAGCGGCAGAAAAAGGATTCCGGCAGGATGTAGGCATGTACTATATTTGGGATTTGATTCGTAAAAATCCTGATTTCCGGTGGGACGCTGAGAAAGCAGACAAATCCAGGCAGATTCACAGAAATGGAATTAAGCTGATTGCAGACGGCAGTATCGGCGGCAGAACGGCATGGATGGACAGACCCTATTTGGGGTCCTGTGACGAATGTGGCATTTCTGTGTGCAGCGACGAGGAAATCGAAAGCGCCATGGAATTTTGTCAGAAACATCAGTGCCAGCTGGCTGTACACACTATGGGAAAACGGGCAATCGACCGGATTGTGGATCTTGCATATCAGACCGGATCGTGGCTTTGTGATATGCCGTCTGTTCGCATGGAGCATATTACAGACCCGTCCCAGAATGCCATTGAAAAGGCGGCAGCAGGAAAAATTGCCTTTGCAACGCAGATGATTTTCCTGTATGCTGAAATTGAGAGTTATCGAAACAATTTGGGTATGGACTGGATTAAGGAGACCTATCCCATTTCCCATATGCTGGACTGCGGCGTGAAAGTGGCGCTGTCAACGGACGCTCCGGCAACCTCCTGGGCGCATCCGTCCGATCCGTTTCCAAATCTCAAGTGCGCGGTATCAAGAACGGCGTACGATGGAACGGACTGCGGTGAGAAAGGCAGCATCGATATCGAAACAGCGATCAGACTCTATACGAAAGAGGGCGCTGAAATTGCGGGATTTTCTGATATCGGTCAGCTGGCAGAAGGCTTTCGGGCTAATTTTGCGGTATTGTCAGAGGATATTCTGCATGTACCGCCAGAACGCTTTCCTGAAATTCGGGTAGAGCAAACCTATATGGACGGCGAATGTGTGTATGACAGGACAAAGGATCAGTAAAGTACAGATCTGATTTTTATCCTTACAGAATATCTTTTCCAAACATAGAAACATAGAAAGGAAAAAACGATGCTAGCTATTATGAATTTTTGTATTGCGTGCGCCAACTGGTTTTGGGGACTTCCCATTCTGATTTTAATCGTTGGCGGCGGATTATATATGAGCCTTCGATTAGGCTTTCCACAGATTACAAGGCTCCGTTACATCTGTTCCCAGACCTTTGGCAAGATGTTTGTGAAAGCAGAAGCCGGTAAAATATCTCCTTTTGCAGCAACATGCTCTGCACTGGGATCTTCCATCGGCGCGTCCAATATCGTGGGCGTTCCGGTAGCCATTGCGCTGGGCGGACCGGGGGCAATCTTCTGGATGTGGATTATCGCTATTGTCGGCTGCTGTACCAAATATGTTGAAATTGCTCTTTGTATGAAATACAGAACGAAAAACGAAAACGGCGAATGGGTCGGCGGCGCTTTCAGCTATGTCAAGGAACTGTTCGGTGGGAAAAAGGCAGGACGCGCTATTGCGATTTTCTGTGCGTTTTTTACCATGATTGCGGGAATTCCGTCGGTGGCTTCACAGACGCTGTCCGCCAGCGCACAGGTTGCGGTATTTGGCATTAATGGTACGGTATTCGGTATCATTGTTGCGGCAATTGTTGCGCTGATTGTCTTCGGCGGTATTAAGAGAATTGCCAGTGTTATGGAAAAGGCAGTGCCAATCATGGCAGCGATCTATTTGCTGGGCGTTATCATCATTTTAGTGTGCAACGCCGGTGAGATTCTTCCTTCCCTGGGCAGTATCTTTGTCTATGCGTTTACACCGCACGCCGCAGTTGGTGGCTTTGCCGGTTCTACCGTTGCGCTGGCGCTGCGCTGGGGTTCCGCAAGAGGTGTATATTCCAACGAAGCGGGCTTTGGTTCTGCACCGTCAGCCCATGCGGCAGCCGATGTTGACCATCCGATCCGGCAGGCGATGTGGGGCGTCTTTGAAGTAGGCGTAGATACGATTTTAGTCTGCACAGCGACGGCGCTTTCTGTACTGACGACTGGCGTATGGAAGCAGCCGGGTGTAGATGCCGGCGCTTTGGGACAGGCGGCGTTCCATACAGTATTTGGCGCGGCTGGAGACTATTTTGTGGCAATCTGCGTACTGCTCTTTGTTATTACAACGATTACCGTAGTCATTTTCTACGATGAGAGACAGGCGGAGTTCCTGTTTAAAACGCCAAAGGCCGGCGTTGCATGGAGATTTATCGCCATTGCGACCATGATCATCGTAACCTTCGGTATGGAACTGACGGTTGTATATCAGCTCAACGATTTTGTCAATGCTTTGTTCATCATACCAAATATGATCGCGATTATCTGGCTTGTACCACAGGTTGTAAAACTGCAGGATGAATTCTTCCATACACCGGGTAAATATTATCTTGCTGATATGGAAGCAAAGAGAGCCAAGAAAGAAACGAAATAACGATTATAACACAAGTGAAATGAATTCTGTAAAATAAAGACCTGTCTTGTTTTGGATCCATACCGGAAAGTCACTGAAAAGTCAGGCTTTCCGGTATGAGTTTTTGGAGGAAAAAGAAAATGAAACCACTGGAAGGTGTAACGATACTGGATTTAACAAGAGTTGTTGCAGGACCTTATGCAACGATGATATTAGCCGATCTTGGCGCTAGAGTGATTAAGATTGAAAATCCCGGTGATCCGGACTATACACGGGATTTTGAGCCATATCTTGTAGATGGAGATAAGCGGCAGAGCGCTTTCTTCGCCCAGTATAACAGGAATAAAGAGGCAATCACGTTGAACTTGAAAGAGCCGCGGGCAAAGGATATTTTCCGGCAGATGGTTCAAAAAGCGGATATTGTTGTGGAAAATTATCGCGCCGGCGTAATGGATAAGCTGGGTGTTGGTTATGAAAATTTGAAAACGTACAATCCGAAGCTGGTTTATACGGCAATTTCGGGATTTGGACAGACGGGACCGTATTCGACATGGCCTGCATATGATAACAGCGGGCAGGCGCTCAGCGGGCTTTGGTCCATGAACGGTATGCCCGGTGAACCGACCAGAATCGGTACGATTATCGGGGATTTGGCGGCAACTTTTTTCGGCGCGATTGGAACTCTTTCTGCGTACATTCACGCGCAGAAAACGGGACAGGGACAGCTGGTGGACGTGGCGCAGCTGGACGCCTCTCTGGCGCTGACAGAAAATGCCGTTTCCAATTATACGGTGGGAGACCAGGTGCAGCAGCCTCTTGGAAATGATCATCCCCTCTGCAGGCCTTATGGGAAATTCAGAGCAAAGGACGGCGAAGTCTTCTTCGGCGGCTATACAGATCGTTTTTGGAAGACGACCTGCGAGTTCTTTGGCGAACCGGGGCTTTTGCAGGATCCTGAAATTGATACCATGGCAAAGCGCTTTGACGAAGAAGTTTACAATAGGAGAATTTTGCCGAAAATCAATCAGTGGTTTTCTGCGTATACCTGTCAGGAGCTGCAGGACGCGCTGGCGGAAAAATTACCGCTGACAGCGATTCATACGATAGATCAGGTGCTTTTAGATCCGCAGCTGAATCACAGGGACATGTTTATCGACTATGCTTACGGAAATGCTCACGGCAAGCTGTTCGGAACACCGATTAAATTGAGTGAAACGCCGTGTGATACTTCGGGCCGCGCGCCGGAGATCGGAGAAGGCAACGCCCGAATTTATCAAGAGTTTTTGGGATATTCGGAAGAAGAAATCCGTGTGCTTTCAGAGGAAGGAGTTTTGTGATGACGCATATTTCTTATGAGGTGAAAGATGGGATTGCAGTGATTTGGTTTAACAGACCGGAAAAGCTGAATACCCTGACGCTGCAGATGTATCAGGACTTAGGAGAGGCTTTTGAAAAAGCGCAGAAGGATGACCATGTAGCAGTATGCATTTTGACAGGAACAGGAGAGAAGGCTTTCTGTGTCGGGGCGGATCTGACGGAATCCATTCCGTATTTGGGACAGGGACATTATATCGACGAGTGGGACGCAGCACATTTAAAGCACAGCAGGCTATTTAAACCGCTTATTTGCGCAGTTAATGGACTTTGCATGGGCGGCGGTTTTGAAATTATGCTGGCGTCGGACATCAGAGTGGCTTCCAGTCAGGCAGTATTTGCCCTTCCGGAAGTTTCTCTGGGAATCGTGCCTGCCGGCGGCACGCTGGTAAGATTGGCAAGACAGATTCCTTATGTCAGAGCAATGGAACTGATTTTAAGCGGCGAGAGGATCGATGCGCAAAAGGCGTTAGACTATGGACTTTTAAATGCGGTGGTACCGCCTGAACAGGTGATGGAGAAAGCCATGGAGATGGCAAAGAAGCTCTGCGCCTGCAGTACAAGGGCAGTGCAGACGGCAAAGGAATCTGTGCTGAAGCTGAGAGAAATGCCGGCTGAACAGGCTTTTGAGACGGAGGCGCTGCTGGGGTATAAAGCCTTTACCAGTGAAGACGCAAAAGAAGGATTGGCAGCCTTCTATGAGAAACGGAAACCGGACTTTCCGTCGAAGAAGTGGTAAATAAATTGTGCTGATTTTGCTGGAATTTATTGTTTACAGTGGGAAAAGGAAGCTGATATAATAAATGTATTATCACAGAAGGAGATTGCATTTATGGATACCATTTTCTACAACGGAACAATTTATACGCAGGATCAGGCATATCCTGCATGCAGCGCTATAGCAGTGAAAAACGGCGTGATTGCAGCGCTGGGTAGTGACCAGGAGATGCTGGCGCTGGCAAGCAGCAGGACGGAGCGGATTGACCTTGCCGGAAGATTCGTGGTGCCGGGATTTATCGACAGTCACCTGCATTTTATTTACGACGCCATGGTTCGGAGAACCATCGATCTGTCAGAGACTAAGTCACTGTCAGAAGCGATGGAGCTTTGCCGCGGCAGAGTTTCTGAAATCAGCGAGAAGGGTGGATGGCTCCTGGCAGGCGGTTTCAACCAGGACGACTGGATAGAAAAAACCATGCCTACCAGGACGGATCTAGATGCGATTTCAGAAGAGGTGCCGGTGGTATTGCAGAGAGCTTGTCTGCATATTTCCGTTTGCAATACAAAAGCGCTGGCGCTTTCGGGACTTTTGGAAAGCTGTCCGGACGGTATCGTCAGAGAACAGATGCAAAACGCTATTTCTGAGGCGGAGCCGCTGCCGGATTTAGATGAACTGAAGGAACTGATTCAGGATGCGGCGCGCGCTGCCGCAAGAGCCGGTATTACGGAAGTTCATACCGATGATTTTACGGTGCTGCCGGGCACCTGCGGGAAGCTGATTTTACAGGCGTACAGAGAGCTTTCCGAAGCAGGAAAGCTGGATGTGCGGATTTATGAACAGTGCAATCTGGAAACCCTGCCGGAGCTGAAACAATTTCTTGCAGCAGGGCACAGAACCGGCGATGATTACGGTTTTTTCAGAATCGGACCGCTGAAGATTATTACAGACGGATCTCTCGGCGCCCATACGGCGGCTATGCTTGCGCCGTATTGCAACGCGCCGGAAACCTGTGGCGTGCTGAATTATACCGATGAGAAACTGCAGGAGATGATATCCTTGGCGCAGGAGTACGGAATGCAGATGGCGATTCATTGTATCGGCGACGGTGCACTGGAACAGACGCTGAATGCGCTGCGCAGGGCGCATTATGAGAATCCAAAGGCGAATCTTCGCCACGGGATCGTCCATTGCCAGATTATGAGCGAAAAGCAGCAGGACTGGTTTCAGAAACTGAATCTGCTGGCATATATTCAGCCGATTTTTGTCCGCTATGATATGCATATCGTAGAAGACTGCGTAGGAGAGGAACTGGAGGCTACCAGCTATAACTGGCGAAGGTTTGCTGAGCTGGGCGTGCATCAGTGTGCAGGCTCCGACTGCCCGGTAGAAAAATTTGATATCCTGCCCAATCTGCAGTATGCGGTAACCCGTAAAGACCCGGTTTCCGGCAAGACCTGGTATCCCCAGTACGGGTTGACCTTAGAAGAAGCGCTGCAGGCGTTTACCTATGAGGGGGCGTATGCAGGGTTTAGTGAGGATGTACGGGGTACGATTTCTGTCGGCAAATATGCGGATTTGACCGTGCTTGACAGAAATCTGTTTGAAATTCCTGTAGAGGAAATTTCCGGAGCAAAAGTTGTTCTAACCATGACAGGCGGGAAGGTGACTTATCGCGCTATATCATAAACAAAAAGAACGCCCTGTGGTCCATACATGCAGGGCGTTCTTTTTATTTATCGTATTTACGCTGTCAGCATCATTTCCAGCGAGTTGTCTGCAAAGAAGGTATTGGCATTGTAGAGGAATAGTACATCCGTGATGCCTTCTGATTTAATGATATCGTTGATATCATCAAAGAAATAGCGAGGATCGACGACGACGATTTCGCGGAAATTCTGTGCAAGGAACGGAATCATGCTGTTAGCGTAAGAATCCTTGACCAGCAGTAATTTTTTTTCGGAGGCAGTAGGGGTTTTGATGGTGTACATCGGATGGTTGCTGCCGCCGAATACGGTATAAGCGTCTTTGGTATCCAGATTGTCAAGCTGGTAAAACTCCGTTGTCTTCGTTTTGGTATCCGCATAGTAAATGACGGAATTATGGTAATCTTTGTCTTTATTTGGCAAGTAAATGGTTAGCGGGTCATTTTGACCGTTGGTGAAACCGCTTTTGGAAGCCAGGGTGCCGCGAAAATCGTTTTTTACGACATAGCGTTTATAGCTTACATTATCGGTCAGTTTCATAATGGAAACAGCTTCTTTATATGCGAGAAACGCACCGTCGGTGGTCCAGTGATGGTCGGTTCTATAGTAGAGCTGTGTATTTTGCTTTGCGTTTTTGGTTAAGATGGAACGCACATCAATAGGCTTGATGCCGCACTCTTCGACTCCTTTATAAAACTGATTAATGGATTGGTTTTGATCTGCAGTGATTACGGTTGCAGGCAATTTGTCGCACAGAATATTGGCGGCATTTGGCGCCAGCATAAAGTACATGTTCAGTTTTTTGTACTGGCGTTTGAACTGAGTCAGACTGGAGAGGGTGGATTTCATCCAGTGCTCTGAAGGTTCCGTGATAGATTCCATCAGGTAGTTATCTTTGCAGCGGTAGACGCCGCCTGATTCCAGCTTGCCGCAGGTCACGTCAGATGCTGTTTTGATTTTTATGAACGTATTTCTGGCAGGAAATTGGTCGTTGACATAGGATTCCAGTTTTTTTTCATAGCGACCTTCCACATAAGAAGAAAAGGTGAATGTCGGTTTATCCTGTAGTACTCTGTTTTCTTCTTCTGAAAAACTTTGATCACTGCTGAACAGATTGCAGAGGAAGACCCCCGCAAGAACAGCGATGAAACAAAGCCCTAATATTGTATCGGTTAATTTTTTGTTCATAATTGATAATCCTTTTTTTTGCAATTTATATTACCGTTTGGCAGTTTGCTCGTCCTCTTGGGACGGAACCATTATACGACTAAATCCTGCCAATCAAGCTTCGCTGTGGGCTTGCTTTCTTGGGGATTTAAGGCATAAGGTCCGTCAGACCAATCGAACTTCGCCATTGCTCGTCCTCTTGGGACGGAACCATTATACGACTAAATCCTGCCAATCAAGCTTCGCCGTGGGCTTGCTTTCTTGGGGATTTAAAGCATAAGGTCCGTCAGACCAATCGAACTTCGCCATTGCTCGTCCTCTTGGGACGGAACCATTAGAACCTAAAATACAGAAACGGGTTATAGCTGCTGAATACTAGGTAAGCAGTGCACAGGGCAAGGAGTCCCAGTAATAGCAGGGTACTGAGCAGTCCATTTCGTTTGCGCAGGATTTCAAACTGCTTCATTGGTTCTGGGGTTGCAATGAGAATTCCAAGCAGCAGGAATACCCAGTTGGTGCGCAGCAGGTATAGCGTCATAGTATCTGCAAGGGGAACACCGCCTGCGCAGAAGAGCACTTGCAGATACTGCAGTGCGCCGGTTAAGGTTTCACTGCTGAAGAAGACCCAGCCGATGGCGACGATGAGCATCGTATAGATATGCTGGACAGTGGCGGGACATTTTTCTAAATGATTTCCCAGGAAATATTTCTCAAGAATCAGCAGGAAGCCATAGTAAAGACCCCATGCAACGAAATTCCAGCTGGCGCCGTGCCAGAGTCCAGTCAATGACCATACAATCAGCAAGTTGAGAATATGCCGCTTTGTAGAAACACGATTGCCGCCCAGCGGGATATAGACATACTCTCTGAACCAGGTCGATAGGGACATATGCCATCTGCGCCAGAATTCGGTAACGGTTTTGGAAATATACGGGTAATTGAAGTTTTCTAAGAATTCAAATCCGAACATTTTGCCAAGACCGATTGCCATATCGGAATAGCCGCTGAAATCGAAGTAAATCTGCAGAGTATAACAGATGATGCCGATCCAATAGGTGAGTACAGAAACTTGCTGGTCGGGCAGTGCAGTCACAGCAGCGTGAATTGCCCCCAGATTATTGGCGAGAATGACTTTTTTGCCAAGTCCGATCAGAAAGCGGCGTGTACCTTCTCCAAATTTTTCCAATGTGAGGGTTCTTTCCTTGAGCTGTAGTGCGATGTCTTTGTATTTGACAATAGGACCTGCAATCAGCTGCGGGAAGAGGGCAAGATAGAGTGCAAAATGCAGCAGGTTTCGCTGTACGTGCACGTTGCCTCTGTATACATCGAAAATATAGGAAAGTGCCTGAAAGGTATAAAAAGAAATACCGATGGGCAGTGCTAGCGCTGTATATTTGATTTCAGTACCAAGCAGGTCGTTTATGGTGTCCATGAGGAAGCCGTAGTATTTAAAAAAGCACAGGATAAACAGATTGACGATAACTGTAAAAATCAGTGTGCTTTTTCCGGTTTTGTTATGAATCTGTTCACGCCTGATATCGATTGCCATAAGATAATTGAAGACAGCGCTGAACAGCATCAGGATCACATAAATCGGCTCTCCCCAGCTATAGAAGAAAATGCTGGCAATGAGCAGAACCGGATTTTTTAGTCTGCGGGGGACGATGGTGTAGATGAACAACGTCACCGGCAGAAAGTAAAATAAAAACAGGATACTACTGAACAGCATCGCAGAACACCTCCCCAAATTTTTCTGCATGTTGATCAGTGCAGTAAAATAAATAATTTCCTTTTGTGATAATCACGGCATCTGAAAGCAGCGCAACCTGCGCAGGACCGTATCCATCAAAGGTTGCGGTTTGCGATGCGATGCGTTTTTCGACGGCATCTTTGACCCCATCTAAATCAGATTTTTCATGGGCTTTTACAATCAGTACTTCATCGACGCTGAGCGCCTCTTTTCCTTTATAGTAGAGGTGAGAATCGTACTGTTCATAATCCAGACCAAAAAACTGCATCAGATTTCGGTTATCACACTTTGTCATGTGGGTCATATCGCATGCTGTGGTCAGTTGTGTTTCAATATCCTCCATGGGAATATCGTTTGCACCGGCGCTCTCATAGACACCGGCAAGAAATAAAATCAAAATTAGGACGAAAACTGCTTTTTTAATCATTATATGCCTGCCTTCAGAATCATATTGTTCATCCAGAGCGGGTAGTAATCGGCTGTGACATGGATACCGTCGCCGGCATAAAACTCAGGATGTTCTTCTATGATATAAGTATTGTCAATATAGGTTAATTTTAAATCCTTGCACATCTGTTTCAGAGCGTTGTTAAATTTCTTGTAATTGCCCAGGATTGGATTAGAGGCAATTGCGTTTTTGGTCGGCGGTGTAATCCCATTAACCAGAATGATTGTATTTGGAGAGATTTTTTTAAATTCCTGAATCAGAGTGGTATATTTCTCAATAAATGCATCCGCATTGCCGTTATAATTTCCCATGTCATTCATGCCGAAAGAGCAGAATGCAAATCCTGGATAAGTATTTGCGGCAGACGTGAATAGGTCGTCGCCGCTGATAATGGACGCGCCGATTTTACAGAAAACCTGCTCATTTCCTAGCCAGCCGTAGTCAGCAAGCCCCTCAGTGATAGAATCGCCGAGAATGGCGCTTGTGGAGAAGATTTTTCTATACTGGTCTTTGGAAAGTGTTTCCGTTACATCAAAAGTACCGTGGGCTTCTGTAATTTCCAGATTTTTAATCTGTGCCTCGATGGTCGTAACCTTGGAATAATCAAAGGTTGCAATGGTAGAGATATTTGTCCTGATTTTCTTTTCGCTGTATGCAGCGTTTTCGTTGCTTTTAAAATATTGCATAAAAAATAGGCTTACCAAAAGGAGTAAGACTATGATAAAAATCAAAAATTTTTTGCTATTTGTTTTCTTTTCTTTTGTCATGATGTGTAGTCCCCTTATTATTAGATGTATATATAATGATAGCAAAACCGGAGGGAAAATCAATAGGAATTTGTTGGATTTTTTCTTAATAATTCTTAAGCCTGGTGAAACGAAAAAAAAAGTCCCGCAGTGCGGGACTTGCACCAGGAGACTTTTTAGAAATAGATAGTTTCGAAAAGGGTGAACTAGAGCAGTTGCGCAATCAAATCCCCGGCTTCTTTTGTGCCGATAGAAGAACCGCCTGCCGCAATGTCCGGTGTTCTGTATCCTTTGGCTAAGAATTTTTTGACAGCGTTTTCAATGGTATCTGATTCGGCAGTCAGTCCGAAGGTATAACGCAGCATCATGGCGGCAGAGAGAATCGTGGCAATCGGGTTTGCCAGATTCTGTCCTGCGATGTCAGGTGCAGAGCCGTGGACTGGTTCGTACATGCCGAAATTGCCTTCCGCCAGACTTGCCGACGGCAGCATACCGATGGAGCCGGTGATCTGGCTTGCCTCGTCGGAGAGAATATCGCCGAAGATGTTGCTGGTGACGATGACGTCAAACTGCTTCGGATTTCGCACGAGCTGCATAGCGGCATTGTCTACATAGAAATTTTCCAGTTCTACTTCCGGATATTCTTTTGCGACTTCACCTACAATCCGTCTCCAGAGGCGAGAGCTTTCCAGTACGTTGGCTTTATCGACGCTGGTTACCTTTTTGTCCCGCTTCATCGCCATATCAAAAGCGACTTTCGCGATGCGGCGTACTTCTTCCTCGGCATATTGTTCTACGTCGTAAGCGGCAGGACCTAAATCGGTGTTTTCGATGATGCCTTTTTTTCCAAAGTAGATGCCGCCGGTCAATTCTCTGACCACGGCGATATCAAGACCGCCCGCCAAAAGCTCCGGTTTCAGCGGGGAAGCATCAGCCAATTCATCAAAGACCATGGCAGGGCGCAGGTTGGCAAAGAGCCCCAGGGCTTTGCGAAGTCCCAGAAGCGCTCGCTCCGGGCGTTCGTCACCCGGCAGGTGATCCCATTTAGGACCGCCTACAGCGCCCAGCAGGACGGCGTCAGATTTTTTGCAGATTTCAATGGTCTCCGGAGGCAGGCACTGACCCGCTTCGTCGATGGCGTTTCCGCCGGCAAGGACGTAAGTGTATTCAAAGGTGTGCCCGAACTTTTCTCCGATTTTATCTAATACTTTTATCGTCTCGGCGATGACTTCAGGTCCGATGCCGTCGCCTTTGACTACAGCAATTTTATAATTCATTGATCTTTCTCCTTGTTATTTGTTGGAATTGACATAATTAACCAGACCACCTGCGCCAATCATTTTCTGCAAAAATTCCGGGAATGGCTGTGACTGATACTCAGCGCCTTTGGTCCGGTTATAGATGACGCCGGTCTGAAAATCTACTTCCACGGCGTCGCCTTCCGCGATGTCTTTGGCGGCTTCTTCACATTCCAGAATTGGAAAGCCGATATTGATGGCGTTTCTATAGAAAATTCTTGCAAAACTCTCTGCGATTAAGCAGCTGACGCCCGCCGTTTTTAGTACCAGTGGGGCGTGCTCTCTGGAAGAACCGCAGCCGAAGTTTTTACCGGCGACCATGATGTCGCCAGGTTCCAGTCGTTCCACAAAGGTTGGATCGATGTCGACCATCGCGTGGGTTGCCAGTTCCTTTGCGTCAAAGGAATTTAAGTATCTTGCGGGAATGATGACGTCAGTGTCTACGTTATCACCATATTTCAAAACTTTGCCTTTTGCGTCCATTATTTTTCTCCTCCAATCTTTTCAGGATTTGCGATATAGCCTGCCAGAGCGCTGGCTGCAGCAACTTCT
The DNA here is from genome assembly GCF_009936115.1 of Anaerotruncus sp. 80. Classification (NCBI taxonomy): domain Bacteria; kingdom Bacillati; phylum Bacillota; class Clostridia; order Eubacteriales; family Oscillospiraceae; genus Anaerotruncus; species Anaerotruncus sp. 80. The sequence continues at coordinate 53,693 of NZ_QWES01000005.1, read as the reverse complement.
GGGGAAGCCAGGTAAATCAGGGATTCCACATCGCCCATACGACCCACAAAGTTTCTGTTGGATGTGGATACGCATTTTTCGCCTTTGCACATGACACCCATGTGACCGCCCATGCAGGCGCCGCAGCTAGGAGTGTTGAAGGCGCATCCTGCTTCTACGAAAATCTTGGCAAGACCTTCTTCCATACACTGCAGGAAGATTTTCTGAGTAGCAGGGATGACCATGACGCGGACTTCCGGGTGCACGGTTTTTCCTTTCAGAATTGCCGCCGCTTTTCGCATATCGCTCATGCGACCGTTGGTGCAGGAGCCGATGACAACCTGGTCAATCATGATTTTTTCACCGGCTTCGACTTCGTCGATGGTGTGGGCGTTGCCCGGCAGGTGCGGAAATGCTATGGTCGGTCTAATCTCAGCAAGGTCGATTTCGATGGTTTGTTCATAGATTGCGTCGTCATCTGCTGTGAAAATCTGGTAGTCTTTTCCCGGTGCGTGTTCTTCCATGTAAGCGATGGTCTGTTCGTCGACCGGGAAGATACCGTTTTTAGCGCCGGCTTCGATTGCCATGTTGCAGATGGTGAAACGATCATCCATGGTTAAGTAGCAGGTGCCGTCGCCGACAAATTCCATGGATTGATATAAAGCGCCGTCTACGCCGATTTTTCCGATGATGTGCAGGATGATGTCTTTGCCAGTCACATAGCGGGATGGTTTGTTTTTCAGTATGAATTTGATTGCGGTAGGGACTTTGAACCATGCCTGACCTGTTGCCATACCTCTTGCGATGTCAGTGGTACCGACGCCGGTGCCGAATGCGCCCAGCGCGCCGTAGGTACAGGTGTGAGAGTCAGCGCCGATGATGCACTGACCGGCATAAACGATACCCTGTTCAGGCAGAATACCGTGTTCTACGCCGCATTTTCCCTGCACCATGTGGTGGGTGAGACCTTGCTGCCTGGAAAAGTCCTGAATATCTCTGGCGTTCTGTGCTGACTTGATATCTTTGTTCGGCGTGAAATGGTCTGGAACCAGTACGACTTTGTCCTTGTCGAAGACTTTATCCGCCATTTGCCGGAAGATCGGCAGCGCCATAGGACCGGTAATGTCGTTTGCCATTACCACGTCCAGATTACATTCGATCAGCTGACCGGCCGCGACAGTGTCGAGACCGGCATGGGCTGCTAAAATTTTCTGTGTCATTGTCATTCCCATTGTTCTGATTACCTCCTGTGGAATTGATGGGGTTGGGGTTTCGGATGTGAAGTGCAGGTTCTTGCTGCGTTGTGCAAAATGCCTTATATTTGCATGAAATGCACAACCTTTGAGCGCTTTGATTCGTTTGGGTTGTGCAGATAGCTCTGATTTTGCGGGATATGCACAACTTTTGAAACTTTGTAAGCCTTATAGTTGTGCAAAATGGCTTGTATTTCGCAAATCTGCACAACTTCAAGAACTGTATCGTTAATTACATCGCTTGTTCATTACTTCACGAAATGAATTCGCTTGTTCATTCTGTTCAATGCGCTGACCAGTGCATTGACGGAAGCGAGAATGATATCGGCATGGGTACCGACGCCCCAGTAGTAGTTGTCTTTTTCATCAGCGATGCAGACATAGGCAGCTGCTTTGGAATTGGAATCCGCGCTGATGGCATGTTCTGAATAGGTGATGAACTTATAGTCAAAGTGATATTCGGTCTTTCGAAGCGCATTGCTCACCGCGTCCAGACGACCGTTTCCTTCTGCTTCCAGATTGTAGCTTTGTCCGTCGATCACAGCACGCATTCTTACGCCGTACACTTCATTGTCATCCTTAGTAGAGGAGAAGTGGCTGAAGGATGCATCTGTAATGTCGATCGGCGAAAAGTCATTGATGTATTCTGCCTTGAACGCTTCAAAGATTTCTTCGGGTGAAAGTTCTTCGTGGCTTTTGTCGGAAATATCCTTCATCATGTAGCCGACTTCGCTCATCATATTCTTTGGAATTGCGTACCCGAAGTTATGTTCCAGAATATAGGCAACGCCGCCTTTGCCGGACTGGCTGTTGATTCTGATGACGTCGCCGTCGTAGGCTCTGCCTACATCATGGGGGTCAATTGGCAGATAAGGTACCGTCCATCTGTTTGGATCTGTTTCTTCTCTCCATTTCATGCCCTTGGAAATCGCATCCTGGTGAGAGCCGGAGAACGCCGCGAAGACCAGTTCGCCGCCGTAAGGCTGACGCGGATCAACGTGCATGCCGGTATATTCTTCGTACTTCTCTACAACTTCTGGCATATTGGAAAAGTCCAGACAAGGATCGATACCGTGGGTAAACATATTCATGGCAATGGTGATAATATCTACATTGCCGGTGCGTTCACCGTTTCCGAAGAGGGTACCCTCAATTCTGTCACCGCCTGCCAAAAGCCCCAGTTCAGCATCGGCAACGCCGGTGCCTCTGTCGTTGTGTGGGTGCAGGGAGATGAGAACGTTTTCTCTGTTATGTAAATGTTTGCTCATGTATTCAATCTGGTTCGCATAAACGTGCGGCATAGACATCTGCACAGTAGCGGGCAGGTTGATGATGACTTTATTATTCGCTGTCGGCTGCCAGATATCGATCACTTCGTTGCAGATTCGTTCTGCGAACTCAATTTCCGTTCCTGTAAAGCTTTCCGGAGAATACTCGAATTGGAATTTCGTCTCTGGGAATTTTGTCGCGTATTCATTCATCAGCACTGCACCATCTTTGGCAATTTGAATAATCTCTTCTTCGGAAGCCCGGAACACCTGCTGCCTTTGGGCAAAGGAAGTGGAGTTATATAAATGTACAATCGCTTTCTTTGCGCCGCGGAGGGCTTCAAAGGTTTTGTCGATGATGTGCTTTCTGGACTGAGTCAGCACCTGTACGGTCACGTCGTCGGGAATCAAATTCTTTTCAATCAGAGTACGGGTGAATTCATATTCAGTTTCGGACGCGGCAGGGAAGCCAATTTCGATTTCTTTAAAGCCGAGGGAAACCAAATACTGGAAAAAATCCAATTTTTCTTCCAGGCTCATGGGAACGACCAGCGCCTGGTTTCCATCGCGTAGGTCAACGCTGCACCACATCGGCGCTTTTTCGATGTGATCTTTTTTCGGCCATTCCATCTGAGAAATGTCCATCGGCGGCGTAAAGTAGCCGGGTCTGTACTTTTCAAAGTTTTTCATGTTGTAATACCTCCGTTTGTATATCAGTGTAGGAAAGTAGCTTAGCGGTTAGGGCATAAAAAATCGTCTCTTTTGACGATTGTTCCAAACCGCAAAAGAGACGAAAACTTGTTACATTGATGTAAGAACCTTGTTTCCGCGGTACCACTCTTTTTGACACGCTTTTTCTATATATAATGTAGAAAAGTGCGCGCCCACTCTTTGAACGCTGCTCGGGGGTGAGACACTATAAAAGGTTTACGGACTTTCACCAAACGCCGCTCTCTGCAAAACCAACATTATAGCTTATTCCCGTCTTGGCAGACGTAAATTTCAGCTATTTAATAATATAAAGGATAAAGTCATAATTGTCAACAGTAAAATTTGTGTTTTCACAAAATAATTGAAAATATTTTTTGTTGGATTACAACAAAAAATATTGAAAAAAAGTGTTGACATTTACATACTTGCGGCTATAATAATATAAGGGCGAAAGAATGCCCATAAGATTCTAAAGAAAAGGAGAGAGAGTATGAAATTGACAGGATCACAAGTGGTGATAGAAGTATTGCTCGATCATGGCGTTGATACTGTATTTGGATATCCAGGCGGCACTGCACTGAATATCTTTGATGAACTTTATAAGTATAGCGACAGGGTTAAGCATGTACTCACTGCCCACGAACAGGGTGCTTCCCATGCGGCTGATGGCTATGCCAGAGCCACAGGCAAAACTGGTGTAGTTTTTTCCACTAGCGGACCGGGGGCAACCAATCTGGTCACCGGCATAGCGACAGCATTTATGGACAGTATTCCAATGGTTGCCATTACAGCCAATGTTGCCGATTCCTTAATCGGAAGAGACGCATTCCAGGAAATCAGTATTACCGGTGTCACGCTTCCTATTACGAAGCACAATTTCTTCGTAAACAGGATAGAAGATCTTGAACCAGCACTTCGAGAAGCTTTCAAGATTGCAAACAGCGGGAGAAAGGGTCCTGTCCTCGTGGACATTACGAAGGACGTAACTGCTGCGAGCATTGAATATACAAATAAACCACCGCTTCAGCTGAAACCGGTGCCGCAGATGGACAAGGAAGACATTGATGCAATTGTTGCTATGGTTAATGAGGCAGAAAGACCGGTTGCATATATTGGCGGCGGTGTAGTTGCTTCAGGCGCAGAGAAGGAAGTAGTTGAATTTTTGGAGAAAGCAGATATTCCTGCGACATACACCTTGATGGCGGCTGGTGTAATCGGCTACGACCATGAGCTGAATCTTGGTCTTGTAGGTATGCACGGAACCGCAGCAGCAAACAGAGCAATCGACCAGGCTGATTTGGTTATTACACTGGGAGCAAGATTCTCTGACCGTGTAGCTTTGACACCAGAGAAATTCGGCCGCAGAGCAAAGATTGTACAGGTTGACATCGACCGCAGTGAAATCAACAAGAACGTTATGATTGATAAGTGCTGTGTCGGCGATGTAAAGGAATTTTTGATTCGCGCACTGCCTGAAGTAAAGGCACAGAAACATGAGTCCTGGCACCAGGAGGTTCTCACTTGGAGAAATACCGCAAAAGTGGTCAGATCCGGCGAATGCGAGCTGCACCCGAAAGATATTATCGATACTCTCTGCGATATGACCGATGAAAACACCATTTATGTAACTGACGTAGGTCAGCATCAGATGTGGTCAGCGCAGTATATCAGACATAATAAGGCGAAGAAGTTCCTAACAAGCGGCGGACTGGGCACCATGGGCTTTGGCTATGGCGCAGCAATCGGTGCAAAGCTGGCTTGTCCAAATGACAGAGTGATACATATTACAGGCGACGGTTCTTTCCATATGAACCTGAATGAGGCATGTACTGCAGTAAGTCAGAACTTGCCAATTATCACCATAATCATGAACAACAAGGTGCTGGGTATGGTTTACCAGTGGCAGACTCTATTCTATGATAAGCGTTATTCCAACACCACACCGGAAAGGAAGACCGACTTTGTAAAACTGGCAGAAGCCTTTGGCGCAAAGGGATTCCGTGCGGATTCTGTAGAAGAACTGAAGGCCGCAATGGAGCAGGCTCTGAAGGAAGAAGGCCCGGTTTGGATTGACTGCACCATTTCCAGAGAGGAAAGAGTGCTTCCGATGATTCCAAACGGTAAAACCGTTGAAGATATGATTATTGACTAGGGAGGGAACGCAATGCATAAACCATTAAAGAGAGAAATCGTCAGCGTTCTTGTCCTGAATCAGGCAAACGTATTGACGAAAGTTGTCAGCCTTTTCGGCAGAAGAGGATTTAATATTGATTCTTTGACAGTGTCTGCAACCAATGATCCGACCCTGTCCAGAATTACCATCGTATTCAGTGCGACTGAACAGTCTATGCAGCAGATTATCACCCAGACTGAAAAGCTGGAGGTAGTAAAAGAAATCTATATTTTAGATCAGGAATACAGCCTTTATAGAGAACTGCTGCTGCTGAAAGTTGAAGCAGCACCGGCACAGCGTGCTGGAATCAAGGAAATCGTAGATATTTACAGAGGCAAGATTGTAGATCTTTCCAGAGACAGTATGATTATCGAGTTGACCGGAACACCGGAGAAAATCGACGGGTTTATGAAGGTTATTGCTGAATACAATGTGCTGGAAGTCTGCAGAACTGGTATTACCGGCATTGAAGGCAATACCGCAAAAAAAGATAATTAATTTTAAAGGAGATAGATAAAAATGATTACGAAGTATTATGACCAGGATTGTAACTTAGGTTTGTTAGACGGCAAAACTGTTGCCATTATCGGATTCGGAAGCCAAGGCCATGCACATGCAATGAACCTTGCCGAAAGCGGTGTGAACGTAGTAGTAGGTTTGAGACCGGGTTCCGCTCATGCTGCAAAGGCTGAAGCTGCTGGAATCAAAGTTTTGGGCATCGAAGAAGCTGCAGAAGCAGGCGATATCGTTATGATGCTGACACCGGACGAATTGCAGGCAAAGATTTATAAAGAACAGATTGAAAAGCACATGAAAGAAGGCAATGTACTCGCATTTGCTCACGGCTTTAATATTCATTTTAACCAGATCGTTCCTGCTAAGGACATCGATGTTATCATGATTGCGCCAAAAGGACCTGGACACACTGTAAGAAGTCAGTATGTAGAAGGCAAGGGCGTTCCTTCTCTGATTGCTGTTTATCAGGATGCTTCCGGCAAAGCGAAAGATTATGCGCTGGCTTATGCAAGCGGTATCGGTGCTGGCAGAGCAGGTATTTTGGAAACTACATTTAAAGAAGAAACTGAAACTGACCTCTTCGGTGAACAGGCAGTTCTGTGCGGCGGTGTAACTGAGCTGATGAAGGCTGGCTTTGACACTTTGGTAGAAGCAGGATATGAACCGGAAATGGCTTACTTTGAATGTATCCACGAAATGAAGCTGATCGTTGACCTGATTAACGAAGGTGGTTTCGATAAGATGAGATATTCCATCTCCAACACTGCTGAATACGGTGATTACAGAACCGGCAGAAGACTGATTACAGACGAAACCAGAAAAGAAATGAAAAACGTTCTCAGAGAAATTCAGGACGGTACTTTCGCAAGTGAATTTATTCAGGAATTCAACGCTGGTGGAAAAGCGAGATTCCTTGCAACCAGAAAGATGGAGGCTTCCCACCTGCTGTGCAAGGTTGGCGCTGAACTCCGTGCTATGATGAGCTGGTTAAAGAAATAAAGAAAGGTTACAGTTATTATGTCAAGAAGAAGTGATAACGTAACCAAAGGCGTAGAAAAGGCTCCGATGCGAAGCCTTTTTTATGCTATGGGTTACACGAAAGAAGAACTGGAACGTCCGCTGATCGGTGTGGTTTCTGCACACAGTGAGATAGTTCCCGGACATATGCATTTAGATAAAGTGACCGAAGCAGTAAAAGCTGGTGTCAGAATGGCAGGTGGCACACCGATTATGGTGCCTGCTATCGGTGTTTGTGATGGTATTGCTATGGGGCATATCGGTATGAAATATTCTCTGGCAAGCCGGGAACTGATTGCAGACAGCGTAGAAACTATGGCAAATGCGCATCAGTTTGATGGTCTGGTTTTGGTTCCGAACTGCGACAAAATCGTACCAGGCATGCTGATGGGCGCACTGCGTCTGAACATTCCAGCTGTGGTTTGCTCCGGAGGTCCTATGATGAGCGGACTTGTAGGCGGTGTAGAGACATCTCTTTCCAAGATGTTTGAGGCAGTCGGCGCTCGCAAAGCGGATATCATCGATGATGAAGGGCTGCTGGAATTTGAACAGAATACCTGTCCGGGCTGCGGTTCCTGCTCCGGTATGTATACGGCAAACAGCATGAACTGTCTATGCGAAGCGCTGGGCATCGCACTGCCGGGCAACGGCACAGTTCCGGCTGTACACAGCGGCAGAATGATGATTGCAAAGCACGCAGGTATGGCAATCATGAACCTGGTTGAAAAAGATATTAAGGCCAGAGATATTGTAAACGAAAAGGCAATCAGAAACGCTCTTGCCTGCGATATGGCGCTGGGCTGTTCTTCAAACAGCGTATTGCACCTTTTGGCAATTGCTCACGAAGCAGGGGTAGAACTGAATCTGGAGTTGTTCAACGAAATGAGTGCAAAGACACCGAATCTGTGTCATCTGGCGCCTGCTGGCGGCACACACATGCATGACCTGAATAACGCAGGCGGTGTGCAGGGTGTTCTTGCTGAACTTTCCAAAAAAGGTCTCATCGATACGACACTTTTGACCGCAAACGGAAAAACCGTAGGTGAAAATATTGAAGGAAAAGGTTCGCTGGATTCGGGCGCAATGCGTCCTTCTGACAATCCGTACAGCGAAACAGGCGGACTTGCTATTCTTTGGGGCAACATCGCAAAGGACGGCTGTGTTGTTAAGAAAAGTGCAGTCGCACCGGAAATGCTGACCCACAGTGGTCCGGCAAGAGTTTTTGACTGTGAAGAAGACGCGATTGATGCAATTTACAACGGAAAGATTGTAGACGGCGACGTAGTCGTAATCCGCTATGAGGGTCCAAAGGGCGGTCCGGGCATGCGGGAAATGCTCAATCCGACCAGTGCCCTTGCCGGGATGAAGCTGGATAAAACCGTAGCACTGATTACAGACGGTAGATTCAGCGGTGCAAGCCGTGGTGCTTCTATCGGTCACGTTTGTCCGGAAGCTGCCAGCGACGGCGAAATCGGACTGCTTAAGGAAGGCGATATCATCGAAATTGATATTCCAAACTCCAGTGTTAATGCGAAAGTTTCAGAGGAAGAATTTGCAAAACGGCGTGAAACTTATGTGCCGCGCGAGCCGAACGTAAAGAGCGGCTGGCTTTACAGATATTCCAAGATGGTTGCACCGTCCAACAAGGGTGCAGTCATGCTGGAAGACTAACCTGATTGATAATAACGGGGTTGTTGCAGAAGCAATGACCCTGTTGTGATTGTCCGGGGCAACAAGGTTTCTGGACACCCATCCCAAAGTTTTACTTTATGGAAAGGTGGGATTGGTATCTGTGGTATGGAACACGGGAAGGCATGAACGCTTTTTTTTATTTTATATTGACAAATTTCGTTAATTTACGAGATTTTGTCAATAAACAGGCTGAATTCTTACCTAGGATGGCTTAAATATTGCCAATGTTGACAAAAAAACGAGAATCTGTCAATTTTGTCAATGTTTCACCGTAAAAACATTGACAGGATTGACACTTTTTTTGATTTCTGTCAATATTGGCAATAAAGTGGCTGCTTTACATATGAATTCGAGCAGAAATCACGATGACCATTTTTCACAGGCTTGCCGTGACGGAATACAGTTTTTCCTTGCAGTGCATACACACAAGGAGTATAATAATTCCTAGAGATTTTTTGGAAAGGAAAACAGAAGATGTTAACGTTAGATAAATTTGAGCAGGCGACGGAGGTCGTAAAGAAAGTTGCGGTAGCGACTAATTTGCTTTACAGTGACTATTTCAGTGAACAGACCGGAAATAAAGTCTATTTGAAGCCGGAAAATATGCAGGTGACCGGTGCATACAAAATTCGAGGCGCGTATTATAAAATTAGTACATTAACAGACGAAGAACGTGCAAAGGGGTTGATTACAGCTTCTGCTGGCAATCATGCCCAGGGGGTTGCTTATGCGGCAAAGGCTTATGGCTGTAAAGCGGTTATCGTTATGCCGACTACTACGCCTTTGATGAAAGTGAACCGTACAAAGAGCTATGGCGCGGAAGTGGTTCTCTACGGTGATGTTTACGACGAGGCTGCGGCCCATGCAAAGCAGCTGGCGGAGGAGAAGGGATATACTTTTATTCATCCCTTTGATGATCCAGTAGTAGCAACAGGTCAAGGAACCATCGCTATGGAAATCATTAAAGAATTGCCTTTAGTGGATTATATCCTAGTTCCTGTTGGCGGCGGCGGTCTTGCGACTGGCGTATCAACGCTGGCTAAAATGCTAAATCCAAAGATTAAAGTTATTGCCGTTGAACCGGCAGGTGCAAACTGCCTGCAGGCTTCGCTGAAAGCTGGTGAGCCAGTAACTCTGCCTACAATCAGTACAATTGCTGACGGTACAGCTGTGAAAACGCCGGGTGTCAGTATTTTTCCTTACCTTAAAGAAAACATCGATGATATCATTACAGTAGAGGACGATGAATTGGTGGTAGCTTTCCTGGATATGGTAGAAAATCACAAGATGGTTGTAGAAAACTCCGGACTTTTGACGGTGGCTGCACTGAAGCACCTGAAGGTAAAAGGAAAGAAAATTGTTTCCATTCTCAGCGGTGGCAATATGGACATTATAACCATGTCTTCGGTAGTACAGCACGGACTGATTCATAGAGAGCGAATCTTTTCCGTATCTACGCTTTTGCCGGACAAGCCAGGTGAGCTCGTTAATGTAGCAAGTATTATCGCCAAAGAGCAGGGCAATGTTATCAGACTGGATCATAATCAGTTTGTCAGCACCAATAGAAATGCGGCAGTGGAACTGAAAATTACCATTGAGGCATTCGGTCCTGACCATAAGAAAAAAATCATTGAAGCGCTGGCTGCTGGCGGATATAATCCAAAAGTCATAAGCGTAATGATGTAAAAACGTGAAAAAGAAGGATTGCGCATTTGTTTCAAAAGCAAGTGCGCAGTTTTTTTATGAATAAAACTTGTAGGCAGATTGAAAATTACCATTGATTTCCCCATACAACAGCAGTATAGTGAAAATTATAACAGGAAGGAGATGGTAATATATTGTATAATAGTAAATTATATGCAGAAAAAGAACTAGAATATCAAAGCGAGCTTGCAAAGCGTTATCGGAAAGAGTTGAAGCGTTTACCGGAAGGAAAACTTTCGGTTAATACTGTAAAAGGAAAGCCTTACTATTTTCACCTGTCAAATGGAGAGCGGAAGTATTTGGGCAGTGGAGAAAATGAAGTAGTAAAAGATTTACAGAAACGATACTATTTAGAAGAATCACTGAAGAGAATTGATTCAAATCAGAAGCTTCTTCAGAAAATAGGACAGGAGTACATATCGATAAACTTAGAAGAAATGATGACACAGTCACCGAAAGCTTATAGAGAAATGCCAATCGATTATTTTAATTTAAGCAAACAAAATTCTTCTAGCTGGGGTAGTAGTAAATATGAAAGAAGTCAGAAATACTCAGAACATTTGGTTCATCAGACTTTAAAAGGTGATTTTGTCAGATCAAAATCTGAAGCCATTATTTCAAATATTTTCTTTACAAAGAAAATCGAATATAGGTATGAAGAAGTCATAAAAATTAATGGAAAAATAATTGTTCCTGACTTTAGGATTTTAGTAAAAAGTGAAAATCGTATTAAGCTTCTTGAGCATTTTGGAATGATAGGAAACGCTGAATATATGGAAGATGTCATGTGGAAAGTTAAGTTTTACTTAGAGAACGGATTCAAGCCGTGGGAAGATATTATTTTTACTTTTGAAGATATATACGGGAATATTAATACGCAGCTCATAGACAAGATTATTGAAGAGTTTTGCAGGTAAAGAGATATGTAGAGATGATACACAACTTTTGTGAGTTTAATCAGAGAAGAGTTTTGTAGACAGTTAATAATACACTAAATTAGCACAACTTTTTAGCCCGGAAATAATCTTTACATAGTAAATTCGTGCAGCTGTTGTGTAAAATAGTGAGGTCTATTAACCTATGCACAACTCTTAAAGATGTAAGCGAAATAAAGTTGTGCATATTGGCTAAAAAAGAACAGTCTGCACAACATTGTTCATAGAAATAGAAAAAAGTTGTGTAAATGTTTGTATAAACAGATACATTTACACAACTTTCGATGATTGCAATAATGGGAAGAGCTATTCCCTAAACTGATACTGATAAAGTTCTGCATACATGCCGCCAGCAGCTACCAGCTCGTCGTGACTGCCGCGCTCAGTAATACCGTTAGCTGTGAGAACGATGATTTCATCTGCACTTTTTATGGTAGACAGGCGGTGGGCGACGATGACAGAGGTTCTGCCGCGGCCGAGTTCTTCCAGAGACTTTTGAATCAGCATTTCTGTAGCGTTATCCAGGGCGGAAGTCGCTTCATCAAGAATCAGAATCGGTGGATTTTTCAGGAATACGCGGGCGATGGAAATTCTCTGCTTTTGACCGCCGGATAGTTTGATGCCACGCTCTCCAACCTGGGTATCATAGCCATCTTCCATGGTTAGGATGTAGTCGTGAATGTTGGCTTTTTTTGCAGCTTCGATGATTTCTTCATCGGTGGCATCTAAGTTGCCGTAGGCGATATTTTCACGTATCGTACCGTTGAACAGGAAGACGTCTTGTGCAACCATACCGATATTTTTTCTAAGATCGTAACGGGAAATTTTTGTGATATCAATGCCGTCTATAGTGATTCGACCTGAATCTACATCGTAAAATCTTGGAATCAGATGGCACATGGTAGTTTTACCGCTGCCGGATGGACCAACCAGGGCAAGGGTGCGTCCTTTTTTGATATCCATGGTGAGATTTTTGATAACAGGCGGTGCTTCGCCTTCCTTGTCGCTGTTTTCGTAGCTAAAGGTAACGTTTTCGAAACAGATATTACCGTCCAGATGGTCAGGGTGAAGTAAATCTGTGCTGTCACTTTCTTCTTCATCAATCGCCATGATTTCACAAAACCTGCGGAAGCCCGTCATTCCTTCCTGTAGTTGTTCATAGAAAGAAACCAGTTTATTGACAGGATTCAGGAACATAGAAATGTAAAGCAGGAATGCGGCAAACTCGCCGGCATTGATTTTTCCATAGAAGAAAAAGAGTCCGCCTGAGGAAAGCACTACCAGATAGAGGAGGTCCATAAACAGTGTCATGCCAGAGTGAAAAATACCCATGGCTTTGTAGGCGCCGGAACGGGAACGTTTTAGATTTTCGTTGGCGACGTTGAATTTTTTATTTTCGTGTTCGTCTGCGGTGTAAGCTTTGGAAACACGGATGCCAGCGATGGCGGTTTCCACATTAGCGTTGATTTCTGCAGTTTTGACACGGGTTTCGCTGAAAGCCTTATTCATCATGGTTCTGGTTTTAAAGGCGAAGAAAATCATAAATGGCAGCACGGCAAAGGTAATCAGCGTCAGCGGTAGACTGATCTGTGCCAGCATGATGAAAGCACCAATTAGGATAATCAGCGACAGAAACAGGTTCTCTGGACCGTGGTGGGCAAGTTCAGATACCTCGAATAAGTCGTTAATCATTCGGCTCATGATGACGCCAGTTTTGTTTTCGTCGAAGAATGAGAAGGGAAGCTTTTGCAGGTGACGAAACAGCTCACGGCGCATGTCTCCTTGAATTCTGACGCCGACGATATGCCCCCAGTATTGAATGATGTAGTTGAGAAATGCTTTCAGCACGTAAATGCAGAGCAGAACAATCGCCCAAACGACGAAGAGGTGGATGTTCTGATTTGGCACATAGTCGTTGATAATATTCTTGGCGATGACTGGGTAAAACAGGTCGCAGCACGCCACAATAAAAGCACATACCATGTCCAGCGTGAACAGACGTAAATGAGGTTTATAGTATTTTGCAAACTTTCTAATCATGTATTTCCTCCAAATGCTTCTGGTATATTAAAGTCACTAATAGTATGATACCACTATTTGTAATAATTTCGCAAGATTTTACTCACAAAATGCACACATAATTTTATCGTTTTCTACAAAGTCAGACTGTATAATGAAAGTGCAAAAGGGAATTAGAATTAGAAATTTTATCAGGAGGAGAACATGGTAAACAAGAGAAAACATAAGAAACGACAGGATAGTAAGAGGGATAAGCCCCTGGAGGGGCGGGACAAAGAGGTTGCAGTTTTGCTGTGGCTGATGTCACATGGAAATGAGGATGTAGAGAAAAGGATCTTTGATGAATGGTCCTATACTGTATGAGTGAGATAAAGCAATACCTTCTAAGTAGACCAAAACCGCCGCGGGTGACCGCGGCGGTTTTGCAGTGGAAAAGTTTTAACTCTCGGCAGGATACAGCGTGATGCTTTCTACCTTGTCTGGATCAAAAAAGGTAAGTTTTAGAATTATGCGGCAGGGCAGGGTCTGATCGCCTGCGCTTAAATAAAACAGATTAGTGCCTTTTTTCAAAAATGTACCGCCACCGAGCCAGATTTCTCCGTAATTTTCCTCAGAAGACTGTGCTAGGCGCATGGTATAGATGGGTTTCAGCAGAACTTCATTTTCATCGCTATCGTTGACGTCGCAGCAGAGCATGACGCCCTCTTTTCCATAGGTATCATAGGTGTAGCGCAGGGCGATATCGGCATCTTCCTTTACTTTGACGGCAAGAAAAATAGGTTTATCTTCAGGCGCAATGCTGTCAGGTTTTGCCAGTGTATCGATTTCCACTGTGAGGCTTCCATCTTCGGAAAGAGAGAGTTCTTTGGATTCTTTTAGCTGGCTTTGCTGATGCAGGACATTGCTGTTCTTGGTGTTTTCTGAAGGCTTCTTATCGTGTGTGCTGCCGGGGGAAGCTTTGCTGCAGCCGGTGCAGGCAATCGCAAGTATTAGTATCAGTGCAGTTATGAATAACAGATTCTTTTTCATTTCAATTCACCTCGTATTTTTCTTGTTAAAAGAATCATAGCAGGAAAGACGGAAGAAAAACCAGAGGAACCTCTTAATTTTTTCTTAAGAACAATTCATGCCTTTTGGGCATGGAAGGTATACTTGATGCGTATTTGCTATTGCAGCCTGCAAGGGGTACAATGGGTAAGAGAATAAAGAAAGGTGAGATGACGGATGCAGTATCAGGATTTTTATGGAAAAAAGATTTCTACCCTTGGACTTGGGGGCCTCAGATTTCCGACGGTAGACGGCGATCCAAACAGGATTGATAGGGCGGCGGGACAGAAGGTGGTAGACGCGGCGATGCAGCAGGGCATCAATGTCTTTGACACTGCCTGGTCTTATCAGGACGGTGATTCAGAAAGGTTTCTGGGGGAGGCTCTTGCAAAATATCCGCGGGAAAGTTTTCTGCTGGGACTTTCGGGCGTACAGACCGTGTTTTCTGGCATGTCGGATGTATCTCAGGTCATCGAAAATGCAGCGCTGTTTGATGCGCCAAAGCCGTTGAGCGCCGCGGAGAGGAAGACATTACAAATGGCGGCGGGCGCCTTTCTCAAAACTATGGGTGTGCCGTGTTCCGGCTGCCGGTATTGCTGTGGCATCTGCCCGGCAGGACTTGAGATTCCGCTGCTGATCAAAGGATACAATGAGCAGAATATTACCGGTTCTACCTGGAAAATCGGTATGCTGACAGAGACGAAAGGCGCTTCGGCGTGCCTTTCCTGCGGCGCGTGCCTTTCCCGGTGTCCGCAGAAAATCGATATTCCCGGTGTGATGAAGAAGATTGTGGAACAACAATAAATCCGCGGCAGATCCGTACGCTGTGATGCAATATATGGATATTACGATAACAAGTTCCTTCAAGATGAGGGAGCTTGTTTGTTATATTTTGAAAATGATTGAATTACAATATCTAGCATGATAAAATATAATAAAACAGAAATAGCATGGATTGATTAGGAACAGGATATGAAGATTTTAATTTGTGAGGATGAAAGGGATTGCGCGCAGGCACTTGCAGTGCAGTGCATGGATTTTTTAACACGCTCCGGGATAGAAGCGGAAATTCTGACGGAATATACCGCAGAAAAAATTATACAGCATGATCCGGATATTCTACTTTTGGATATTGAAATGCCCGGTATTTCCGGGATTACAGCAAAGGATATGCTTTGCCAGTCAGATGGAAAGCCTCTCATTATCTTTGTGTCCAGTCACACGGAAATGATGCCGCAGGCTTTTGGACGGAATGTGATTAGCTTTATTGCCAAGCCGGCGCGGCAGTTTGAAATAGAAGAATCTCTGGAAACTGCAATCCGATTGCTGCCCAGAGACATCGGGATAGAATTGGAAGGAGGAAATACTGTCAGCAGCGCGGATATCGCCTATATTGCGGTAGCTGGCGTTTACACCGATGTGCATCTGGCATCAGGTGAACATGTTTCTAATCAGAGAAAAAGCTTGTCTGCATGGGAGGAAACGCTGCAGGAGACTGACTTTCTCAGAGTCAGTGACCGGCATCTGATCAATTGCGCCTATATAGAGGAAATAAACGATGAGGGTGCTATTTTGGAGCACAGCTTGGGTGTGCTGCATATCAGCAGACGCAGAAAAGCGGCGTGCAAGGAATCTTATCGAAACTATTGTAAAAGGATGGCGAAGCTGGTATGAATGTACTTTATACAGGGGTGTATTTCATTGATATCTTGCGTTTGGCAGCCGTTCTGTGCGGCATATTTGGATTCTCTTTTTCCATGCGCAGGAGCGCTTTGTTATTGGGTGCGGTTCTGGTGCTGACTGGCGCGGTGGTGACGCTTTTGCTTTCCGATCCGTCAAATCGGATTTTTGTATCGCTGTTTGTGCAGATGATGTTTGCTGTCATTTGTTTTGCGGAAAAAAAGCGAGTTTTAGCAGAGGTTACGTTTCTGCTGCATTTTGCTCTGATGACCGCAGAAGCGCTGGTGCAGAGCGTAATCGCAATGTTCTGGTACGCGGGGATGGTGCTGGAAAGCGAGCGGGAGGTTGCTCTTGATGCAATTTGCGGAATGACAACTTGCATCGTGATACTGGGTGTGACAGCGGCTATATCCAAATATACGAAGCCAGTACTGCAGCATTATCTGAAGCAGTTCGGCTGGAAACAAGTGCTCTATTATGCAGTGTGGATTTTTTCTTCAGGTGTTGTAATTGGGGTTGCCAGTGGAATAGCGATGGATAACGGTATGATTTATCGGTATAAAGTGGCGATGCAGCTTGCCGTGTGTGTGCTGGGCATCGGGATGCTTGCCTTTGGTGTATTGCTTAACGTGCTCTACGAGCAGAGGAAGAAGTTAAAAGAAGACGATCAATTTAAACAGAGGTGCATCGAACAGCAGGCGGCACAGTACGAGGAAATCACAGTAAAAAACAAGAAGTTGCTAAGCTTTCGACATGATCAGAAAGCCTACTTGCTGGCACTGCGGGCGTTGATCGACGAGGGAGATTTGACCCAGCTTCGCAGATATACAGAAGATTTAGAACAGAAAGCCAGAGATTTTGATTACATAGCCACTGGAAATCTGGTGGCAGACGCCATTGTGAATGCCCAGGCGGCATGGGCAGAAGAGGCGGCTGTAGACTTTTTTGTGGCGGGAAGATTTCCTGCACAGATGCGAATCAGTGACGCAGACCTTGCGATGCTCCTTTCCAATGGACTGAAAAATGCCTGTGAAGCGGCTGAAAGATGTGCAGAAAAACGAGAAGTATTTGTTTTGATCAAATCCTATAAAAAGATGTTGTTCCTGGAAATTAGAAATTCAGCCATGGAAGCGCCCAGGGTGCAGGACGGACAGCTTTTAACCAGTAAACAGGACAAGGAAAATCATGGAATTGGCACACAGAATATGCAGCAGGTAGTAGAAAAATATGACGGAACATTGACCTGGGAGTATGATGAAGAAGGACAGGTTACGACAAAAATAGAAATTTAAGGAAAGTAAACGACCACCTACATCAAAAAAGCAACCACCTGCAACATTTAAATTGGAACCTGCGCAGACCTATGATAGAGTGAACCTAGAAGGTGTTAGCAAATAGGTTTGCGGGAGGTGAGTGTATGCCAGAATATCTTGATTCCAATTGGTGGGAGTGGCTGAAAAGCTGCTGGGCGGAAAATAAAGAAGTTAGCGCAAGATTAGGAGAAAATCAAGATGGAAATTGTATTTTGATTGGAAAGGATAGAGTAATGAAGAAAAAATCATTATCAAAAAAATTATTTTTAGCAACTATAAGTTTAATTATATGCATGTTCATTTGTTCTTCTACTACATTCGCAAATGAAGTAGTTAGTGTTTCTGAAGAAATACCGGTCTATGGAAGCAATCGGGAAGCATTTGATAGCCAATATACTCCAAATATTTCAATTGATGTTGCAGGGATATTTCGTTCCGCAAGACTAGAGCCTGTGTTTATTAGATCAGGAGATACAACAAAGGTTGAAGTTTATGTGCAGTATACAGGTGATGATCCTGCAAATGCTGTGAAGATTACGAACTTTGAAATTTGGAATACAAATCTTTTGAATCGAAAACAGTTAGTACCGACATTTTCTCCAGGTACTAGAAACTTTATGGCAGCTAAAGAGGCTCATGTTCGATTGAAAGAAGTAAAGCTTGCAACATCAGTCAAAGCAGTTAGAGTAGATGTGGGAACTTATCAAGCATATATTATGGGTTATGGTTGGATTAGTGCAGGAGATCCTGTTGGACAGAAACCTATTAAATAAATATAAATAGATTTGTCGCATGAAAATAAGGGGTGAAGTGTAATTTGATTAAAAAATTATCAGATATAACGAGTTTTTTAAATAATAAATTTGATGTTACTATGATTGAACCGGAGAAATTAAGTGATTCAAGATTTAATATTATTATAAATAATATTATAAAATGTGAATTAAATAAAAATAAGTTTTTAAAATATGATGAACTTGATATATTGATTTTCGATATAATAAGAAATACAAAAAGTGAGAATTATTATAAGAAAGCGATTCTATCTGGAGCTTTAGAAAAAGAGGAACTTATAAGGATTATAATTGAAAAAAAAACTGGTTATATTGAATGCTCATCTCAAGAATTATATAAAGAATTGCGACTATTTCAAGGTGTATCTCAGTATGATATAGAAAATAATACTTCAGTATTTTGGGATTATTGCACACTACTTGAAAAGGAAAAAAAATGAATATGGCTTATTGTTCTACGTGGCATAATGATGTAACAACGCTTGTAGACACGCAGGCAGAAGGTACATGGAGAAGCAACTAAGATGACATGAAGGAAGACTGCGCTTGCAGTCTTTCTTTATCCTTTTGAAAGGAGAGAAAACAAATGAACCTATACTTAGATTCACTTAAAAGACAACGACTTCCTGCGGTTATTATGGGTTTGATATACGGGGGGTGTTGGTTGTCATGATGTTTATTACCGAATTGAGGAGTATAACTCCATATAATCCCTGCTTATATGAGGTGAACATGTGAACATGACTTAATTTACTTTAATTCAGCAGATGCTGACATTATTAGTTTTTTTATGTGGAATAGGCGTCACTGTGTCGTTAATCGTATATTTCATTCGGAAACGTCGTAAATAAAAGGGTAGTCTAAACACGTGAAAATATTTGAATTTCTTTCGTGACGACAAATCTGACTGTATTGTAGCAAAAATGCTATCTTGCGGTCATCTTTAAAACGTGTGACAGGCCGAAAATGACCGCAAATCTCTTTTTCGAACAATTGCGGTTATAAATTCCCTTGTTCAAAGGGAATTCTCAAAAGTTTTTCCTCATCATTTTGGAAGAAACTATAATATAATGGAATTGAAGATATAAATTCACAGTATTGAAAGTCAGTGAGTTTATTTTTTTGACTGTATTCGTTCAAATTTAGCCTTTTACGGTCAGAAATGCCTCAACAGGATTTTCAAGTCTGACCGTATGACGGCGATTTATTGCCCAAACGGTCAGAGTATGAATTTCGGAACAAAAATCCAGCTTCGTGTCTTTGCTGTTTCATGCCCCAAGAAAAGTATTTCCCTTTTCGGATTTCTTTGCTACAATAGAAACGAATGGGTACGAAAGGAGTCAAGGATGAAGCGGATTGCCATTGTGGAGGATGACAGGCTGTTCAACGAGGCGTTGTATCAGACATTGAAAAAAGCAGATTATGCGGTAGACAGGGCGCATTCCTACGGGGAAGGAACGGCGCTGATTGACAAGCAGCCGGATTTATTCATTGTGGATGTGAATCTGCCTGCAGGCGATGGTTTTACACTTTGCAGGCGTATTCGAGAATCCGGGCAGACGCCGGTGATGTTTTTGACGGCAAGAGATGATGAAAGTGATATGATTCGGGCTTTTGATCTTGGCGCGGACGATTATCTTGTCAAACCGTTTCCCATGGCGGTGCTTTTGAAACATGTGGAGGCGATCCTGCGCAGGAGCAGCGGTCAGAATCAGCGATTTTCCTATCTGGAACTTGCAATGGACTTTGACAGAAAGTCGGTAACCTATCGGGGTGAAGCCATCAATTTGACTGCCAAGGAATATAAAGTGCTGGAGCTTCTTGTAAAAAACCGGGGCAGAGTCGTTACCAGAGAAATGATGCTGGAACAGGTCTGGGATGCGGACGGCGCTTTTGTAGAGGAAAATACCGTAAATGTGACGCTGAGCAGGCTGAGAAAGAAAATCGAACCCAATCTGGAGGAACCGATTTTCATCAGGAATGTGTTTGGAATGGGTTATACTTTTGGAAAGTAGGAAGTGCGATGCGAAATACAAAAAAAGCGCTGGAGGAACTATCCGAAGCGCTAGAAACCATAAATCACGGCAAGAGGCTGGAACTCGCGGATTGTATTTCAGATACGCTGCCGTCGAAGATTTCTCATCAGTTAGTCAGGCTTTCCGATCAGATCTGGGAGAGCAAGCAGCAAGTGTGCAGAGAACGAGATGGACTGAAGGAGCTGATCAGTGAAATTGCCCATCAGCTGCGCAATCCCCTTGCGAATATGGAAAGCTATCTGGAACTTCTTTCTTCGGAAAACCTTTCGGCGCAAGAGCAGGCGGCTTACTTTCAGGCTGTCATGGCCGCAGAGCAGAGAATTCGGTTTTTAACAGAGAGTTTTATAAAAATGGCGAGGCTGGAAAGCCGTGTCATACAAATCCGAAAAGAATCCTGCAGCTTGCACGAAACATTGCTTTCCTGCATTTTGCAGATACGTCAGCAGGCGCTGGAAAAGCACATTGATGTGCAGCTTTCCATGGAACCGCGTTTATCTGTGCCCCACGACGCGAACTGGCTGGGAGAAGCAGTGGTAAATCTTTTGGATAACAGTGTGAAATACATGCAGGATGGCGGAAGGATTCTGATCAAAGCAGAAAAGAATGCCATGTTTACGGAAATTTCCGTACAGGATGACGGCATTGGCATAGAAGAAGGAGAAGAAAATCTGATCTTTCAGCGGTTTTATCGAGGAAAACGCGTGACGGTGGAGGAAGGATTTGGCATCGGACTTTATTTGGCGAGGGAAATCATCAGCCAGCATGACGGATTTATGAAAGTAAAAAGGCAGAAGCAGGGGCTGAAAGTATCGATTTTTCTGCCTGCGCGATGATAAGACAGGAGAAAACTGTGCGGCAAAATACACAGGGTGTAATTTTGCAGGGACAGTTTTTCTTTTTGTAAGGAAATTGTAAATACTATTTGGTAGGATAAAGGCAGAAAGGAAGGTGTTTAGATGGAAGTTGTCAAAACAGAGAATCTGCAAAAAATTTACGCAGTACCGTCTGGCGCGGTGCGAGCGCTGGATGGAGTAAGTATTTCCATAGAAGAAGGGGAGTTTGCGGCAATCATCGGTTCGTCCGGCAGTGGAAAGACCACGCTGCTCAATATGCTGGGCGGTCTGGATCAGCCGACAGCGGGCAGCGTCACAATTAGAAACAGAAATCTGGAACAATTGACCCAGGAAGAACGGACCGTATTTCGCAGAAGAAATATCGGATTTGTATTTCAGAACTATAATCTGCTGCCGATTTTGAGCGTGGAAGAAAATATTACATTGCCTTTAAAGCTGGACGGTGCAGGACTGGACGCAGCGTTCTTCGCGCAGGTAGTAGAAGTGCTTGGCATAGAAGATAAACTCTGCAATATGCCGGAAACCCTTTCAGGCGGTCAGAAGCAGAGAGTAGCCATTGCAAGAGCGTTAATGACCAAACCTGCGGTCATTCTTGCGGACGAGCCTACGGGAAATCTGGATTCCAGAACCGGCCTGGAAGTCATCGGACTGCTAAAAGCAAGTGCCGCGCGCTTTGGGCAGACGATGGTGATTGTGACCCATAACGAGGAAATTGCGCAGATGGCAGATCGGATGATTCGGATTGAGGATGGAAAAGTAAGAGGAGGCAGTGATGCGGAATAACAATAGAGAAGTGCTGCGTCTTTTGTCACGAAGACTGTATCAGGCAAATCTGAACCGAAACAGAGTGCTCACCTGCGCAGTTGCCTTTGTCGTCCTTCTGATTTTTTCTGTGTTCAGCCTGTCCGCAGGAAAACTGGAGGCGGACTGCCTGCTTTACGCGAGAATGATGGGAACGACTGCGTCGACGACGCTGGAGCGCGCCACAGAAGAACAGATTGCGGTCATAGAAAATCTGGACTATATTAAAGCCGTAGGAAAAGAAGTCTATATCGGCGAAGCGGAGGCGTTTTCCTGTCTGGTTCTGGACGAAACGGCTTACGAAAACATGCAGGCGCCGGCTTACAGTGATATACACGGCGTATATCCGAAAGAAGCAGATGAAGTGATGCTGCCGATGCGGGCGCTTTCTGATTTGGGGATTGCAAAGCCTCACCTCGGCATGGAAATTGATGTAACGATGCAGACCACAGGAGGACAAAGGCTGCAGCAGACCTTTCGGCTTTCCGGATATTATACAGAATATGTGGAAGCAGCAAAAGCGCCTCCCTATGGGTTCTTTTCAGAACGGTTTTTAGAAAAGGAACATCTGGCGTCGCAGAAGTATACCACGCTTTTGATCAAGCAGCAGGATAGTTTGGATGGAGAGGCGACAGAGGACAGATTGTATCAGGACGTGGAAATGACCGATGACACACAGCAGTTTTTCGGCGGAAATGCGCTGACCTACAGCGCAATCTATGAATTTGCCGGCGGTTTTGACGTTGCGGTGATTCTGGCCATCGTCATCTTTGCAGGCGCCTGGCTGCTTCTTTATAATATTATGAGCATTTCTATGGTGGAGCATGTGCGGCAGTATGGTCTTTTAAAGACACTGGGGACGACCAACGGACAACTGGCACGGATTGTATACAGACAAACAGGCAGGATTGTGTGCAAAGGCTGCCTGCTGGGAATGGCAGCAGGTATGGCAATGACAGTTTTTATCGTGCCAAAACTCCTCGAAAATCTGTATTTGCATGAGTTTGGCAGCGCATCGGCTATGATTGCGTTCAAACCGTGGATTTTGGTATTTGCAGTGGGATTTGGCGTCTTTGTCACTTTTGCGGCAACATCCCTTGCCATGATGAAAGTCATAGGCATGCAGCCGATTGAGGCGGTAAAATTTGTAGGACTTTCTGCAAGCCGCAAAAAGAAACAGAAGCCAGGGAATCAGCGCTTCAGTCTGGCGCTTCTGGCATGCAGAAATTTGTTTCTCTATAGAAAACGATTTGTGATTGCGATCATTTCCCTGACCCTTTCTATGACAGTCTTTTTAAGCGTAGTCGTGCTTTCGACAGGACTTGATCAGACAGCGCAGATTGAGTATGATAATCAGGATTTCAGTATTATGTGCGGAGCTTCTGCCATGACGGCGGAGGATTACACCGATGATGAGATCCATTTTGACCCTGATTTTGCTCAAAGGTTACTCGACTTACCCGGTGTGACAGAGGCGGAGACGGTCGACGGCGGTTTTGGCAGGGTGAAGAGCAGTGAAACCGCTTTATCCATGCGTCTTGCCTCCTGGAAACTTGAACATGAGACATTTCTGCCCTTTGTGGTGCAGACGCTCCATGATGATGTGCTGGAAGAACTTGCGATGTATGTAGCGGAAAAGGGATTGTCGGAGATGGTCGACATGGATGCAGTGCGCGCGGGGAAAGGCTTTATCGTGCTGCATTACCATAATTTATCGCAGGCGATGGAAGAGAAAAGCAAGGAGGCGGTAGGACAGCCGGTGCAGCTTTTTAGCCTGGCGAAAGATCGGAAGATTCAGATGGAATGCAGCGGTTATCTGGACTTTACCGCAAAGGGTTTTCCGAACATGATGACGACTTGGAATGGACCTAGCATCCTCTATTTTCTGGTCAGTGAAGAGGGGTTTGCGCGGATGGGACTTCCGGAACGGATTTTCCGGCTGGACTTCAACGTGGAACCGGCATCGGAGCCTCTTGTAAAAGCCCAGGCGGAGCGCATGGTTTCTGCTTATAATCGGGCGCAAAAGAAGCTGCACCCTGCAGATTTGCAGTATGAGCAGGGGATTTTAGAGATTACCGCCAAATCGGATCTGCTTACGGCAGCAAGGGACTATATCGGTTCCAGCAGAGTGATTATGGGTGGAATATGTCTGGTGCTTCTGTCCATGGGACTTCTGAACTATATCAATGTGACGCTGACAGGGCTTACGGCACGGCGGAAAGAGTTTGCCGTCATGGAAAGTCTGGGGATGACACGAAAGCAGCTTCGGAAAAGTATTGTGTTAGAAGGGATCTTTTATAGTCTGATTGTGACAGGTCTGACGCTGACAGTCGGCAGCGGCGTGCTCTATGGAATGCGGCAGCTGGTGAACCAGCGTATTGCGTATTTTACCTTTTCCTATCCGTGGGCAGCGCTTTTGTGCGGCGTGATGTTTCTCTTTGCCATTTGCATTGTGATTCCGCTGGTACTGCAGAAAAAGACGGTGCGGGACAGCGTTATAGAGCGGCTGCGGATGTATACGTAATCAAGAAATTATACATTGTATCAAGGTATCTTCTATGCTATACTGAATCTGTAGTGTACTGTACAGAAAGGAAGGTGCCATGGATCGACAAAGTGATAGAACACGTGCGCTGCTGCTTGTGACTGGCAGTAGGTTTACCCAAAAGAGTTTGGCAAAGCAGCTTTCCGGCTTTCTTCCGGAAGATGTTGCCATCGTTCCGTATATAGTCGAAGAAAAAAATCCGCAGCTTGACGGCACTTATTTTACCGTTTTCTCCAGTGAAGAGGTTTATGAAGAATTTCTGCATCAGGGAGGGCGTCCGTTGATAAAAAGCCATATTGTCGGCACGCGGACCGTTATCAATTCCAATATTGATAAGATTCTGACCCTGCCTCGCGATCAGAAGATTTTGTTAGTCACTGATTCTGAGATTAGTGCAGTTGACAGCATTGGTAATCTGCAGCGAATCGGATTTGATTTTCTACAGCTAATTCCTTTTTATCCGGGCTGCGATGTGCCGAAAGGTGTGCGGATTGCTATCACGCCGGGAGATCCGGATCAGATTCCTGCAGGAATGAAGGTAGTTTACAATATCGGCACGCGGCTCTTTGATCCTTCTACCGTCGTTCGTATTATGGCGCATTACGGTGTGTTGGAAACCGAAATTTACGATTATACCGACACATTTATTCAAAGTCTTTTGGATACGGCGGCACGTATTTCCGATGTTGCTTATGAGACCAGCAGGGTGACAAAAGCTGCAAGAATGCAGCTTGCCGGAAACGGTCATTTTGCCAAGTATCATTTTGATGATATCATCGGCGCCTCACCGAGGATCTTGCATGCAAAGAACCTTGCCAGAAAAATTTCCGCTTCGGACTTAACTGTCTTGCTGGAAGGGGAAAATGGCACGGGCAAGGAACTGTTCGCCAGCGCGATTCATCAGGCTTCAGCGCGCAGCAAAGATCCTTTTGTAGCGATTAACTTTTCGGCGCTGCCTGATACGCTGGTTGAATCTGAATTGTTCGGTTATGAAGAAGGGGCTTTCACCGGTGCGAAAAAAGGTGGTAAGATTGGCTTGTTCCAGCAGGCAGACGGCGGTACGATTTTTCTGGATGAAATTGGAGACGCCTCGCCGGCGCTGCAGGCAAAACTGCTGCGGGTCATTCAGGAGCGTGAGATTATGCGGGTGGGCGGCAATAAAATCATCCCCATTGATGTGCGGATCATTGCGGCGACCAATCGCAGTCTGAAGCAGATGATTGTGGAAAAGCGCTTTCGGCAGGATTTGTATTACCGATTGAAGGAGGGGTATCTTCATCTTCCGGCTCTTGCGGATCGAAAAGAAGATATTCCGCTGTTGTTGGAACACTGGCTAAAGACCCGCTTTGATGGATCTAAGACCATTTCTCCGGAGGTGATAGCGCTTCTGCTGGAACGTGACTGGCCGGGCAACATTCGTGAACTGCTTAACACGATGAAATATGCCTTTGCGGTATGCGATGGCGACACGATTTTGCCGAAAGATTTGCCGCCGGATGAAGAACCGTCTCCAACTGCTGCGCAGGCAGAAACATTCTCCAACTGTCTCTGCACCGGCACACAGCGATGCATTTTGGCTGCGATTCGGGAAATCAGTGAAAACAACGGGATTCCGGGACGGACAGGGATTTTTCAGCACTTGAAGGCGCAAGGGAAGTCCGTCAGTGAATATCGGATCAGGCAGGAACTGCAGCAGTTTCAGTCGATGGGTCTGGTGGAGTCTGCCGCTGGACGATATGGCGTTTATTTGACAGAGAAAGGGTGGGATTTTTTAGCACGAAATCATCCGAAATAAGCCAAAATATTCCATACAACGACCAAAATTGTCCGCAACTTTCATAAAATCTACAAAAAATCCTCGAAAAATCGGGGATTTTCTTTTGGCATCAAATTTGCTTGTATAATAGGAGTTAAGAAAAATTGAATTAGGAGGTAACACTAATGTTAAAAAAGCAAAAGGGTGAAACGCTCAACTCCTTGAACAAAGGATTCCGCGTTCCCGACACTTACGTTATCATTTTCTTTGTCGTATGTCTGGCAGCACTGATGACCTATCTGATTCCACAGGGGATGTACCAGACCGAGGACATCACCTACATGGTAGATGGCAGTGAAAGCACGCGTACCGTTATCAAGGACGGTAGTTTCCAGTATGCACTTGATGAAAATGGAAATCCGCTGAAGGATGGAATTAGCTTATTTGAAGCTGGCGGCGGCGTAGGTCTGTTCAACTATCTGTTTGAAGGCCTGGTTAGCGGTGATAAAGGGGGTTCTGCCGTAGGCATTATTGCATTTATCCTGGTTATCGGCGGCGCATTTGGTATCGTGCTGAAAACCGGCGCTGTTGAATCCGGTATCATGAACATGATCAAGAAAACCAACGGAAAAGAAAAACTTTTGATTCCGGTACTCTTTGTCCTGTTCTCTTTGGGCGGCGCAGTATTCGGTATGGGTGAAGAAGCACTTCCGTTTGCAATGATTTTGATTCCGATGGTCATCGCAATGGGCTACGACGGCGTAACAGGTGTGCTGATTACTTATGTTGCGACCCAGATCGGCTTTGGTACATCCTGGATGAATCCATTCTCTGTTGCCATCGCACAGGGGATTGCAGGTGTACCGGTATTCTCCGGCGCAACATTCAGAATCGTTCTCTGGGTGGTATTTACTGGTGCAGGCGCTGCGATGACAATGATCTACGCGTCTAAAATTAAAAAGAATCCAACTTTATCTGTCGCTTATGAATCTGACGCATATTTTAGAGACGATTTTAAAGCCAATCAAGAAAACGGTTCGGTAGAAAAGTTCAATATTGGTCATATTCTAGTATTGCTGACGCTGGTGGCAGGCATGGTTTGGGTTGTATGGGGCGTTATGAAAAACGGCTATTACATTCCGGAAATTGCATCCCAATTCTTTATTATGGGTCTGGTTGCAGGCGTGATCGGCGTTGTATTCAAATTGAACGGCATGAAATTAAACGATATTGCAGCGGCATTTAAACAGGGCGCATCTGACCTGGTGGGTGCAGCAATTATTGTAGGTATGGCACAGGGTATTATGTTGGTACTGGGCGGTTCAGATCCAACTGCGCCGACTGTACTGAATACCATTTTACATGGGATTTCGGACGCTTTTGTTGGCCTGTCTGGTACAGTTGCCGCTGTATTGATGTATATATTCCAGTCTGTGTTCAATTTCTTTGTGGTATCTGGTTCCGGTCAGGCGGCTTTGACCATGCCGATTATGGCGCCGCTTGCGGACCTGCTGGATGTAACGCGTCAGACTTCCGTTTTGGCATTCCAGCTGGGGGATGCACTGACTAACTTGATTGTACCGACTTCTGGTTGTCTGATGGGCGCCCTTGCAATCGCAAGATTGGATTGGTCTAAATGGATTAAGTTCATGTGGAAGTTCTTAGGTATACTGTTCCTGATGGCAGTAGCAACAATGATTATTGCAAGCGTAATGGGATTCTAAAAGTAAGGTACTATGATGAAATTAATTAAAGGCGTAAACTTATATACACCAGAGTATCTGGGTGTAAAAGACGTATTCCTCGCGGGAGGAAAAATCTGCAAAATTGCAGATAATATTGAATTGCCTACCGAATTAGAGGTGGAAGTCATAGACGGCACAGGACTTTTGCTGCTGCCGGGCTTTATCGATTCTCACGTTCATGTTCTTGGCGGCGGCGGTGAAGGCGGCTTTGCCAACAGAACGCCGGAGGCGACTTTGTCAGGGCTGACCAGATACGGTATTACTACGGTAGTGGGCTGCCTGGGCACTGATGGCATCGGCAGGGATATCAAGTCGCTGGTTGCAAAGATTAAAGGGTTGCGGGAGCAGGGAATCTCAGCCTATGCTTATACCGGCAGTTATCAGGTTCCTGTTCGCACCCTGACCGGCGGCATCATCGATGATATCATGATGATTGAAGAAATCATCGGAACAGGGGAAATTGCCATTTCTGATCATCGTTCTTCTCAGCCGACAGCAGACGAGTTTAAGCGGCTGTGTGCTGACACTCGCGTGGGCGGTATTTTGTCCGGAAAAGCGGGCATTATCAACATTCACCTTGGAGACAGCCCTCGGTGTATGGACTTAATCAATCAGGTTATCGCTGAAACAGAGATTCCTGCGACGCAATTTCTGCCGACCCATGTAAACCGCAACGCGGCGCTCTTTGAAGAAGCTGTAGAATATGCAAAACTGGGCGGTGCAGTGGACTTTACCGGAAATGAAGATATCGATTACTGGGAAACTATCTGCGATGAAGTGCGCGTCAGCAAAGGGATTAAGCGTTTGCTGGACGAAGGTGTCAGCAGTGATCTCTTTACCATTTCTTCTGACGGACAAGGCAGTCTGCCTATGTTCAGCGCTGACGGCGTATTTCAGGGAATGGGTATGGGACAGTCCAGCTGCTTGCTGAAAGAAGTCAGAGAATGTGTGGAAAAGGAAGGAATTCCTCTTGAAATTGCCATCAAGGCAATCACTTCCAATCCTGCGAAGGTGCTTTGCCTGCCGCAGAAAGGCCGCATCGAAGAAGGCATGGATGCTGATCTGTGTCTGATGACAAAGGATTTGGAAATCGACACGGTTATCGCTATGGGACAGGTTATGGTAAAGAAAGGCGAACCTATTGTAAAGGGCGCTTTTGAAGGACAATAAAATATTTACTTTAAAAAGGACTTCATCTAATATGGTGGAGTCCTTTTATATTGCAATCGGAAAATCACGACAAAGGCATGAGGATTATTCTTCTGTGTCACATTGACAAATTCAAGTCAAGTTGCGATATTTTGTCAATGAACAGTCTGAATTCTTGTCTAAGATGGCTTAAATATTGCCAATGTTGACAGAAAAACGAGAATCTGTCAATCCTGTCAATGTTTCATCGTAAAACCTTGACAGGATTGACACTTTTTTTGATTTTTGTCAATATTGGCAATAACGCAGCTAGTTTTCATAGAAATTCGGATAAAAATCCTATAAAACATTGACAAAAATAAAGAAATCATAGATATTTGTCAACTCTCCTTTTCTTTCATGGATTAGTCATGATAGGAAAACAAAGTTTGATTGACGAATAGTATATTATATGTTAAAGTATAAATAAAAAAGATACAGAATATAAAGGGGCAAAGGAATTGTTAGTTTTAATATGTGACAATGATAGAGATTATGCAATTCAGTTAGAGAAACTGTGCTGTAGCTTTTTTGAGAAACGGGATACTGCGGCTGAAGTTGTCTCTATAACAGAAGCTGAGAAAATCAGGTCATGGAATCCTGATATTCTGCTCCTTGACATTGAAATGCCCGGACTTGATGGTATTACTGTAAAAGAAAGTCTTTGCAGGCAGGAGGAAAAGTCAAAATGAAACAGATGAAATTTATATTACCTGCGGTTTCGATAGGATGCATATTCGTAGCATGCTTTATAACTCTGAATCCGATAATTATTTTGTCAGCAGCAGTTGGGCCAATTGCCTTCTTTCTAGGTTACAGCTACGATAAGCAGGAGAAAGTATTGGAGCAGCTACTGAAGGAACTTGAAAAAAGTGAAAGACCGCCCTCGGACGATAGCCTGTAGCAAAAGCTTATAGCTCTGCAGCAAGCCCTCACTTGATGGCGAATTAGGTAAAATACAATGTTGCTAAAATGGCTTGAATTCCTCGCACTAGAAAATCTGGAGGGGAAAGGCATTGTGTAAACTTTTGATGCGGTGTTTGTATTGAAGTATGCATTGCTGATTTTTTTTCGCACATTTTATAATATATGTCGCAATAAAAAGAAACAGATTTTCTGGTAGAGCATATTTTTCAAAATTTATCTTTTGGCTTTACTTTATAGTTATGATATGTTTTACAGTTTTGCCAATTGATTTTCCTGGTATCAACGATACCGTCGTAAACTTGAATTTCAGTTTAAAGCCAATTCTGTCTGCATTTTTCAGTAGAGCCGGATTGATTAATTTCGCCCCGGTACCTATTTTGGGATTAGCAGCCCAAATG
This sequence comes from Anaerotruncus sp. 80, assembly GCF_009936115.1. NCBI lineage: Bacteria > Bacillati > Bacillota > Clostridia > Eubacteriales > Oscillospiraceae > Anaerotruncus > Anaerotruncus sp. 80. Next base: position 23,342 of record NZ_QWES01000005.1, on the reverse strand, counting down.
AAGGTGTTTGATAAGTGGAGAAGTGCAGACATTTTTTCAATAATTGTGTCGGTTCTTATAGAACTGGTGCAATACTTTGAGACGGTCAATGGATATTCTGATTTGGTTGTAGTAGATATTGTGTATATTATAACCAATACGATTGGCGGTTTGACAGGGGGCGATATTCAAATTTTATCAAAAAATCATATTTAATGAATCATTGATAGGATCGAAAGGATAGCTTATGAACATGACTCAAATCACTTTAATTCAACAAATACTTACGCTGGTCGTTTTTTTATGCGGCGTAGGCGCGGTAGTATCTCTGATTGTGTATTTAATCAGAAAACACCGCAATAAAAGATAATCGTCAAAAGTGAAATTTCATACTGCAAGAAATAAAGCCGCCATTTGGCGACTTTATTTCGTTGTCTTTCATTATTTCAGCCCAATCTTTGCAAGCTGTACAAACTGCTTTGCGGTTCTTGGGCTTCTGCCGTTTGAACGAATGGCGAAGGCTTCGGCTCTCTTAAAGAGTTCGGCTTCTTCCATCTCTAGTTCGTATTCATTAGCAAGGCTTGCGACGATTTCCAGATAGAGATCTTTCTCCGGTTTGGAGAAAGTGATGGTCAGCCCAAAGCGAGCGGAAAGGCTCATGGTTTCCTGCAGGGTATCGTTTAAATGAAGACCGGAGCCTTGTCTTGCTTCGATGGATTCCTTCACCAGATGTCTGCGGTTGCTGGTCGCATAAATAGCGATATTGGCAGAGCTGCCTGTCACGCCGCCTTCCAGGATGCCTTTGAGACAGGAAAAGGCATCGTCGCCCTCCACAAAGCTAAGGTCGTCGATATAGAAAATGAACTTCAGCGGGCTAGCTACTAGCTGCTCCATAAGGGCAGGGATTTCAGACAGCTGGGTTTTGTCAAATTCGATGAGACGAACGCCCATAGCAGCACATGCGTTGGCGCAGGCTTTAATCGTGGAGGATTTTCCAGTGCCGGCGTCTCCGTAAAGGAGTACGTTGCTGGCACCGCAGCCCTCTGCCAGGGCTTTGGTATTTTCCAGCACTTGATTCCGCTCTCTGCTGTAGCCGTAAAGCTGGTCGATAGTCTGAGAATCAGCGTGTTTTACAGGAACCAGCCTGCCGTCTTTGACTTTAAAGGAGCGATAGTTTGCGAAAATGCCGTAGCCCTTTGTGGAAAGACTTGTCAGCATTGCAGCATATTCCGATTCTAAATCTATCGGCTCTGTGACCCAAAGAGGCAGAAATCCGTCGTAGTCAATGACTTTCGCAACCTTTGAGGCTGGCAGGTCAGCCAACTTTTGCAAAGTCTTTAAATCAGCCTGCATACTTTCTGTCATAGCAGGGCAAATCTCACGGCCTGAAAGTTTTTCCCTCAGAAAAATATTTTCGTCGTTACTTATATAACGGCGCACAAAATCAGACAGGATGCCGCCTTCTTCGTAAAGAGCCTTTGAAAAGGCTCCGCAGGCAGAAATCTGCGTGTCCACAGAGCCTTCGCTGATGGCATATATTAGTTCTTGGAGTGCCGAAACCACTGGGGTATCGAGAATACTCCGAAAAACAGAGAGGGCATTTAGCTGTCTGTTTAAAAGCTGTAAATAATCTTTCATATTATTCAACTGCTACCGTCCAGTCCATGAAGTCTTCCAGCTTGCCGGTCTGGATGCCGTAGATGGTGTCGTACATTTCCTGAGCAACAGGGCCGATTTCGTTGTTGTTGATGACCATTTTTTCGCCCTTGTAAAGGAGTTCTCCAACTGGGGATACGATAGCTGCTGTACCGGAAGCGAACATTTCTTTCAGCTGACCTGCTCTGTAGGCTTCTTCCAACTCGTCGATGGAAATCTTTCGTTCAGAAACCTTGATACCTTTCTTCTTGCAGAGGGCGATGATGGAGTTTCTAGTGATGCCCGGCAGGATGGAGCCGTTGAGCTCGCTGGTTACCACTTCGTCGCCGATGACAAAGAAGGCGTTGGCAGCGCCAATTTCCTCGATGTATTTCTTTTCAATACCGTCCAGCCAGAGTATCTGTTCATAGCCTTTTTCGTGGGCGATTTCCTGTGCTTTCAGGCTGGCACCGTAGTTTCCACCGCACTTAGCTTCGCCAGTGCCGCCTTTGACCGCTCTGACGTAAACGTCTTCTACGTACATCTTGGTCGGTGCAAGTCCGTTTTCAAAGTAAGGACCTACAGGGCTCAGGATAATCATGAACTTGTAAGTTTCGGAACGTCTGACGCCCAGGAATGGTTCGTCTGCAAAGATGAACGGTCTGATGTAAAGGGCAGTGCCTTCACCCTGCGGAATCCAGTCCTGATCGACTTTGACCAAAGCCTTGATGGCTTCCACGAAGAGATCTTCGTCAATCTGCGGAATGCAGAGTCTGTCGTTGGTGCTGTTGGTTCTCTTTGCGTTCATATAAGGACGGAACAGCTGTACTCTGCCTTCCGGTGTTTTATAGGCTTTTAGTCCTTCAAACATTTCCTGTCCGTAGTGGAGCACGACAGCTGCCGGGTCCAGTTCAATCGGACCGTAAGGCACGATGCGGCCGTTGTTCCAGCCATCAGTAGGATTGTAATCCATGATAAACATGTGGTCTGTAAAAACTGTACCAAATCTGAGCCCTTTGGATTCAGGTTTTTTACCCGGATTCGGATTCTTGGTTACTGGAAAATCGTATTTCATTTTTCTATCCCTCTCTTTGTTTAGAATTCTTCAAAAATCTACCTCATATTTTACTCCTGAAGTTGTACGCTGTCAACAAGTTAGAGGCATGTTTGTTGTATTTCATAACAAATATTTTGCCGGCTTTCGAGGAGGAACTTTGGACTCAAAAATTCCTTGACTCTCCTCTTAGGGCATGGGGTATAGTATAGGTAGGTCGCCTTGTTGGTGGCTGTCTCGAGACATTTTTTTCTAGGAGGGATAGACGTGCTTACCATTGGACAGATGTCAAAAGCCTGCGGCGTCACGGTAAAAACACTGCACTATTACGACAAAATCGGTCTGCTTTCGGCGCAGGAAGTAGATAGGGACACAGGGTATCGTTATTACAGCGAGGAACAAATCGGCAGAATGCTTTTGATCGACCGTCTGAAACGGTACGGCTTTTCTCTTGCGAAAATTCAGGAGTTACTGCAGATTTCCTGCGAAAAGGAACTGCACAGACAGCTAAAGGGTCAGAGGCTGCGTCTGGTTCGTGAAGTAGAACGGCTTTCTGTCACCATTCACGAAATGGACAGCCATCTGGCGGAGTTTGAAAGGACTGGTGATTTGATGAGTTATCAAAATCAATATGAAGTAATATTAAAAGAGTCAGAGAGGATGGCGCTGATTTCAGTGCGGGAGACAATGCCGGTTTCGGCCTTCGGCGATCATTACGCCCGCCTTTTTCAACGGGTCATTGCAGAGGGCATTACCGCATCGGGATTGACCATGGCGATTTATCATGATGAAACCTTTGATCCGGCGTGCAATGATACGGAACTTGGGGTAATTGTGGCAGAGGAGGAGAAGGCGGACAAAGTGCTGCCAGTTATGCTCTGCGCTGCAACCGTGCATAAAGGTCCCTACGCGGCGCTGCCCGACGCCTACGGCAGAGTTTACAGCTGGCTGAAGGCTTCCGGCTATTCTCTTGACGGCGCGCCTTTTGAAATTTATCGAAAGACAGCTTTTGATAAGCTGCCGCCGGAGGAATGGGAAACAGAGATTTACTTTCCGGTAAAGAAATAAACCACATCGCTGCAGCCTGGCTTGCCATCCAGGCATCGACTCCGGGCATTGGAATCTTAAAATACATATTTTTGCGGAAAAGCCTCAAAATATGCACAGAGCCATGCATATTTTTTAAAAAAATCTTCAAAATATGCACATTCAAAGCTGCTGAAGGACAATTTTACTGTTCTTTCAGCGGCTTTTTTCGTTCTACAGGAGTAAATGTGCATATAAAAGGCATTTTTCCTAAAAATGTGCACACGATTATGCATATTTTTGACATAATCTTTCCAAATATGCACAGCAGAGCGCAAGGGGGAACGCGCGAAGGGCAGGCAGAAAGTCCCTGCTTGCGATATTAATCCTTGACAAAAGAAGTTATATGTAGTAAATTATCAATATTAGAAGTAATTACCAATTATGTAAAAATAATTAAAAATCAAGAGGAGGAATGGCAAGTGGAAAGAGAAGGAAGTGAACAAATAAACATGAAGACAACTGAGCTCGGAAAAATCGGAGAAGATTTTGCTGCAAATCTGCTGGAATTACAGGGATACAGAATTTTGGAGCGGAACTTCCGCTGTAGAATGGGGGAAATTGACCTCATTGCGGAGAAGGACGGGGAGATTTCCTTTGTGGAGGTCAAGACAAGAAGGTCGGCGCGTTTTGGAATGCCTGCAGAAGCTGTGGGCGCGGAGAAACAACGCAGGATGCGAAGGACTGCAGAGTTTTACTTAAAGAGCCATCCGAAACAGCAGCAGACCGCAGATTTTCAGGTGATAGAGGTTTTCTGCAATCAAATTGACTATGCTTTTTAGCACGGAAAGTGAAAGGGGAATAAAATGTTATCAAAAATCAATTCAGCAGTAATAAACGGAGTGGCGGCAGTGCCGGTCATCATAGAAACGGATATCAGCAGAGGACTGCCCAATTTGTATATTGTAGGGCAGCCGGATGTATCGGTGAAAGAGGCGAGAGAGCGGATTCGTTCCGCCATTGTCAATTCCGATATGGAAAACCCTAATGGACGCATTACCATCAATTTGTCTCCGGCGGGAATCAGAAAACGGGGCAGCCATTTTGATTTGGCAATGGCAATGGGTATTTTGGCGGCGTCGGGGCAAGTTTTTACGCGTAATTTAGAAAAGTTTTGTTTCGTAGGAGAACTTTCGCTGGATGGTAGTCTGCAGAAAATCAGCGGCATTCTGCCTATGGCAATGGCAGCCAAGAAAGCGGGCTTCGAAAACATTATAGTGCCGAAGGTCAATGAAGAAGAAGCTATGCTGGTACAGGGAATTCAAATTTATGGTGCAGAAAATCTGGAAGATGTAGTAAATTTTTTTAATCTAAAGAAAGATTTAACAGGTAGGTGGGGTCATTTGCCGGAAAGCATCGCAGAAAGCCCCTATGAAGTGGATTTCTTTGAAGTAAAAGGGCAGGAAGCTGCAAAGAGAGCGCTGACGGTGGCGGTATCCGGCGGCCACGGCATTCTAATGACGGGAAGTCCCTCTACGGGAAAAACTATGCTGGCAGAGCGGATTCCTACCATTATGCCGAAGATGACACCGGACGAAATACTAGAAACTACGATGATTTATTCTATTGCAGGGCTTCTTCATGAGGGGATGCCCTGCGTTTTGCAAAGACCTTTTAGGAGACCTTCTCATGGAACGACCGTGGCGGGAATGTTGGGAGGCGGCCATGATGTGCCGAAACCGGGAGAAATTACTCTGGCAAATAACGGAGTATTGTTTTTAGATGAGGCTGGAGAGTTTAACAGACATGCCATAGATGCGCTGCGTACGCCTCTGGAGAAGAAATGTATAGCGTTGACGAGAAGAGGTATTACGTATACTTATCCAGCAGAGTTTATGTTGGTTGCAGCGTCAAACCCTTGCAAATGTGGATATGCCGATGATCCTGTCCACCCCTGCACCTGTACGCCGGCAGAGATAAATCAGTATCGGAGCAAACTTTCCGGTCCAATACTGGAACGAATTGATATGCACCTGCTGCTGCAGCCAGTACCTTACAACCAGCTGAACCGTGAGACAGAAGAAAGTGTTCTTAGCTCCGAAATGATGAGGAGTCAGATTGAAAAAGCAAGAAAAATGCAGAGGGAGAGATACAGCGGCACTGGAATTTATCTGAATCAGCAGATGACAAATAAAATGGTAGAAAAATATTGTCCTCTGGGAAGTGCGGAACAGGCAATGATTGCACAGGCATACAGCAGTCTGACGCTGAATCCTCGAACTTTAATGCGGGTAAAGCGGGTGGCAAGAACCATTGCTGATTTGGAACAAAGTGAGGATATTCATGTTAGTCATTTAGCAGAAGCGCTGCAATATAGGGAGAGAAAATGGTAAAGGGAAAAATAACGAATACGGACAGTTTCTTTCCGAAAGAACTGAAAAATCATGAACCGGCAATGAAGACTTTGTACTATGCAGGAAATCTGCAATTACTGGAAGAAAGAGCCATTGCGGTAGTGGGCAGCAGAAACTGCACTCAGTACGGAAGGACAGTGGCAAAGTCCATCGGTGCTAAATGTGCAGAAAACGGAGTTATTTTAGTTAGTGGGCTGGCGAGAGGCATTGATACTGCTGCTCACAAAGGGGCTTTGGAGGCAGGTGGAAACACGATTGCTGTAGTTGGCGGGGGCACGGAGTACTATTATCCTTCCGAAAACAGAAAGCTGCAGCAGGAAATTGCAGAAAAGGGTCTGCTGCTGTCTATCCATGAGCACGGCTATCAGCCAAAGCCCTATGATTTTCCTGTGCGTAACCGCATAATCAGCAGCCTTTGTGAGCATGTAGTGGTTGTGGAAGCGGGGAATCAAAGCGGTGCACTGATTACAGCGGTAGATGCTGTGGAGAAAGGGCGCGGTGTGTATGCGGTACCGGGCAATATTACCAGCCATTTCAGTTTTGGCACCAATCAACTGATTCGTGATGGCGCAATGCCATTGATTTTTATTGATGATCTTTTTATTGATATGGGGCTTAAGCCCAATATAAACGAAACAATTGAGGCGAATCTTGGTGATGCGGAGAAAAAAGTCTTTGAAGTAATAAAAAATGATGGAGAAGTCACAATTGACCAAATTTATCACAAAACCAACATGAAACTTTCTGAAATTAGTGGTATAATCACTATTCTAGAGATGAAGGGTCTAATTTTTTCCTCTCTTGGAAAAGTTTTTGTTGCAAAATTCTGATATCCCTACTACAATGTAACATTGTAGTGTTAAAATCAAAATAGCAGGAGGAGAAATGGCAGCTACAAAGAAAAAGACAACGACAAAGACGGCTGCAAGGAAGACACTGGTAATTGTAGAGTCACCATCTAAGGCGAAGACCATAGGAAAATATCTTGGTTCCAATTACAAAGTGATTGCGTCGGTAGGTCATGTGAGAGATTTGCCAAAGAGCAAACTGGGGATAGACATCGAGAACGATTTCGAGCCGCAGTATATTGCTATCAGAGGCAAAGGGGATATTATCAAAGAGATGCGAAAAGAAGCCAAAAAGGCTTCCAAAATTTATCTGGCAACTGACCCGGACCGCGAAGGAGAAGCAATTTCCTGGCATCTTGCCAATTTACTGGGAATGGATTCTGATGCGGTTTGTAGAGTTGTATTCAATGAGATAACGAAAACTACCATTAAAGAAGCAATCAAACATCCGAGAAAGATTGATCTCAGTCTTGTGGATGCGCAGCAAGCGAGAAGAGTACTGGATCGTCTGGTAGGTTATCAGATTAGTCCGCTTCTGTGGAGAAAAATCAGGAAAGGATTGTCAGCAGGTCGCGTGCAGTCAGCAGCACTGAAAATTCTCTGCGATAGAGAAAAGGAAATCCAGAAGTTTGAGCCGAAAGAGTACTGGACTATTACAGCTGAATTTAAAAAAGGCAAGCTCTTTACTGCCAAGCTGTCTGAATATCAAAAGAAGAAAATCACCATCGAAAATAAAGCGGAAAATGACCGTATCATCGCTGAACTGAAAAGAGGTAATTATACCGTAACTGCACTGACGCAGAAAGAGCGGACTAAAAAGCCTTATGCGCCCTTTACTACCAGCAGCATGCAGCAGGAAGCGTCTACCAAGTTGAACTTTAATACAAGAAAGACTATGATGGTTGCACAGCAGCTTTATGAAGGTGTAGATGTAAAAGGTGTTGGCAGCGTAGGTTTGATTACGTATCTGCGTACAGATTCGGTGCGAATTTCTGAAGAGGCAAGAGGTGCTGCGGCTTCCTTTATCACAGAGCATTATGGAAGTGAATACTTGGGGCGCAATGTATATACCAATAAGAAAAAGGATATTCAGGACGCCCATGAGGCAATCAGACCAAGTAACATCAGTCTGGTTCCGGAAGATATCAAAGACTCCTTAACAAATGATCAGTTCAAGCTGTATCGTTTGATTTGGTGTCGTTTTATGGCTAGTCAGATGACCGCTGCCAGATTCGATAATCTGCAGGTGGAAATTCAAAATGGTGATTATACCTTTAAGACTACCGGTTCCAAGCTGCTCTTTGACGGTTATCAGCGAATATATAAGAACAGTTTAGACGATGATAAGGACAGAATCCTTCCTGAACTGGAAAAGGGAGAAACTTTGACGAATACCGGCGTTTTGGGCGAACAGAACTTTACCCAGCCGCCGTCAAGATATACAGAAGCAAGCCTTGTTAAAGAACTGGAAGAGAAGAATATCGGACGCCCGAGTACCTATGCGCCTATCGTGGCGACTTTATCTGAACGAAAATATGTATCGAGAGAGAAGAAGTCACTGATTCCGACGGAACTAGGATTTTTGGTAACCGGTTTGATGGAAGAATATTTCAAAGAAATCGTCGACGTCAACTTTACGGCGGGAATGGAAGACCATCTGGACGATGTGGAAATGTCAAAGACAGAGTGGAAGAAAGTCATTCGCGATTTCTACGGACCTTTTGAAAAAGAGTTGAAAGTCGCTGACGAAGCCATCGAAAAGGTTGTCATAGAAGATCAGCCTACGGGAGAGAATTGTGAACTCTGCGGCAAACCTATGGTGCTGAAGATGGGAAGATTTGGAGAATTTGCCGCGTGCAGTGGGTATCCAGAATGTAAAAATACCAAGCCGATTGTAAAAACAATTGGTGTAAAATGTCCAAATTGTGGTAAGGATATTGTGGCAAGAAAAAGCAAGCGCGGCAAGCTGTTCTACGGCTGCAGCGGTTACCCGGAATGCAGCCAGTCTTACTGGGACAAACCGGTGGATAAATCTTGTCCAAAATGCGGCGCACTTTTGGTAGAGAAAAAATCAAAAACAGGAAAATTTGCATGTTCTAACAGTGAGTGTGATTATAAAGAATAGAAGGAAAAGTGGAGGTAGAGAAATGGTACAGTTCCATGCAACAACGATTTGCGCAGTGAGAAGAGGACCAGACGATGTCGCAATTGGCGGTGACGGACAGGTAACTATGGGTGAAACTGCCATCATGAAAAATGGAGCAAAAAAAGTAAAGAAAATTTTTAAGAATACAGTTTTGACCGGATTTGCAGGCTCAGTTTCCGATGCCTTTGCGCTGACAGAAAAATTTGAGAAAAAACTGGAAGAACACGGCGGTAACCTGAAACGTGCTGCAGTGGATTTAGCCCAGATGTGGCGAAGTGATAACGGTATGCGCAGCTTAGAAGCTTTGATGATTGTAGCAGACAAAGATGATTTGCTGGTAGTTTCAGGCAATGGAGAAGTTATCGTACCGGATCAGGATTTCATTGCAATAGGGTCCGGCGGCAATTTTGCTTATTCCGCGGCTAATGCGCTGTTTAACCATACGGAAATGAGCGCAGAGGAAATTGTAAGAGAATCGCTGAAAATTGCCTCTTCTATTTGCGTGTACACCAATGATAATATTTCTGTAGAAAAGCTGTAAGGGGGAATTTTAACATGGCAGGGAAAATTCAAAGCATGACACCGAAAGAGATTGTCGGTGAATTGGACAAATATATTATCGGTCAAGATGAGGCGAAAAAGTCTGTAGCCATCGCCCTCAGAAACAGATACAGAAGAAGTTTGCTTTCTGACGAGCTGCGCGAAGAAATTACGCCGAAGAATATCTTGATGATGGGACCTACTGGTTGTGGTAAGACTGAAATTGCAAGACGTCTTGCCAAATTGATGGAAGCCCCTTTCGTAAAGGTCGAAGCGACTAAATTTACAGAGGTTGGATATGTAGGAAGAGATGTGGATTCCATGGTTCGTGATTTGGTGGAAGCATCTATTCGCATCACCAAGCAGTCCAGATTGAAAGAAAAATACGAGGTGGCAGAGGGAATTGCAGAAGAAAAAATTATCGAAGCGATGATTCCTGGCAGTAAGAAAAAAAGCGGACAACCAAAGGCAAGAAGCCCGTTTGACTTTATCATGAATAGCGGTGGCTATGCAAGTCAGAAGCAGCTTTATGAAGAAAGCAAGGCAAAAGAAGCGGAAACAAAATCTGAACCGACTGATGTGGAGATGGCAAGAGAACAGGTGCGACAGCAGCTTCGAGATGGACTGTTAGAAGAGCAGTTTATCGAGATTGAGGTACTGGACACGCCAAAGGGCAACCAGCTAGATATGAGCAACGAAGGCATGAGCATTGCCATCGGCAATATTTTCGGTGACATGATGCCTCAGAAGACAAAGACTAAGAGAGTCAGAGTCAAAGAGGCAAGAAAGATCTTAAGAGAACAGGAGGCGCAGAACCTTTTGGATATGGATCAGGTGACCGATGAAGCCTTGGAAAATGCAGAGCAGAACGGTATTATCTTTATCGATGAAATTGATAAGATTGCATCTGGCTCCAGCTATCGCAGCGGTGCTGACGTGTCCAGAGAAGGGGTGCAGCGTGATATTCTGCCTATTGTAGAGGGCAGCGTGGTAAATACTAAGTATGGCCCTGTAAAAACCGACCATATTCTGTTCATCGGCGCTGGTGCATTCCATACTGCAAAACCCACTGATTTAATTCCAGAGTTGCAGGGGCGTTTTCCAATTAGGGTAGAACTGCAGAACTTAACAAAGGAATCCTTTATCCAGATTCTTACAGTTCCAGAGAATGCAATTCTGAAACAGCATAAGGCTTTATTAGAAACTGAAGGAATAAATGTGGAATTTTCTGAAAAAGCTATTGACGAAATCGCCGGAATGGCGTATCTTATGAATGAGCAGACTGAAAATATCGGAGCAAGAAGACTGCATACGATTCTGGAAAAACTGTTGGAGGATATATCTTTTAACATTCCGGATATGGATAAAGAAAAGATTGTCATTGACAGGGAGTATGTGCAGAATAAGTTTATGGATACCATTCACAAGGATGATGTTGACCGGTATATTCTATAATTCTGATATTTTAGAGCTAATATTAGTTGAGTAATTGTTTAGAAGAAATTGAGGTAAATTATGAGTGAGAATTTGTTAAAAAGAGTAAGAAAGTTGAATAACGTACTTGCAGACAGTACAGCAGGCTATATATCTTTTGATGAGCTTTGCGGCGTCATGAGCGAATTGCTGGGGTCCAACATCTATATTTTAAACAGAAAAGGAAAACTTTTGGCTGCCAAATACGAAGATGGCGAGGAGGCTCCTTTGACATACGATGAAGAAATTGAGAAAGTCGTTCTGCCACAGGTATATAATGACAGATTTTTGAAGGTGGAAGAAACCCGAACTAATCTGACCTATGACAGCATTAAGGAGTTTTATGGTGATGAGTACACTATGGCAAGCAAATATCACACCATCGTGCCAATTGTGTTCAGCGGTCAGCGTATTGCAACACTGCTCCTTGCAAGACCGGAAAAGGCATATGATGATGAAGATATCGCCATCTGTGAATATGGTGCAACAGTTGTAGGCCTTGAGGTATCCCGTGCTATCGCCCAGGAAGAGGAAGAAGATGTTAGAATGCGTGAAGCGGTAGAAATGGCACTGTCAACACTTTCTTATTCTGAAATGGATGCAGTAGGAAAAATCTTTGCAGAATTGAAAGGTTCAGAGGGTCTGCTTGTTGCCAGCAAGATTGCAGATAAATCCGGAATCACCCGTTCTGTTATCGTAAATGCGCTGAGAAAGCTGGAAAGTGCCGGTGTTATCGAGTCCAGATCTCTGGGTATGAAAGGTACGAGAATAAAAATCACCAATGAGTTCCTTCGCGATGGTATTAAAGATTTCGAAGTTTAAACTTATAATTGTATAGTTTAGAGTAACCAAAACCTCCAAGCGGTCATATTATGACAGAAGCGGGAGGTTTTTTTATGGGAAGACGGTCATCCGCGGCAGGCTGGTTTTGGAAAAAAACGGCCATAGGGCTGCTGATTTTTGCACTAGGGTGTTTAATACTGGCAGAAGGATTAAAACGGCAGATTGGTCCAAATATTGACGCAATCAGCCATTTGAAAGCCAGGGGCATGGTGACGGAGCTGATTAACGAAACAATCAGGGAAAATTTTTCTGACAAAGATTATGAGGATAAGCTTTTCCTCATCAAAACCGGCGATGATGGAAAAATGCAGATGGTACAGGCTAACACCAGTCTGATTAATAAGATGGTGTCTTCTTTTGCAGAAAGCCTGCAAAAGAAGTACGAAGCTATGGACCGGAAAATCGTGGAAATTTCCTACGGAACACTGCTGGGCAGCAAGGTTTTGTCACAGACCGGCTTTGGAGTTGAGGTGAAACTTTTACCTCTTGCGGTGACGAAATACGATTTTGAAACGGAGTTTGAAAGTCAGGGAATCAATCAGACTAAATACAAGATTTATATTGTGCTGGAAAGCAGCGTGCAGATTTTGCAGCCCTTTTCAAAGGAAAGCGTAAAAGTAACTAATAAAGTGTTGATTTCTGAGGCTGTTATCGTGGGCGATGTGCCTGACAGTTATGTAAATGTGCCAAAAGAAGATATTTTAGACGCAACATGATGACTTTTCAGTGCATTTTGTGTTATACTAAGAACATGCTTAGATTTAATGAAAATAATGAAATTATTACAGAAGAAACATATCGCGCAATTTTAGTGGGACTGCAGCGAAAGGAAGATATTTCTTATTCCATGGAGGAACTTGCCGGACTTTCAGAAGCGGCAGGCGCAGAAGTTCTCGGCAAAGTCATTCAGGTACTGGAAAGACCCAATACTGCAACCATGATAGGAAAGGGCAAGGTAGAAGAGGTTGCAAAGCTGGCTGCTAACATGGAGGCAGACGTGGTGATTTTTAATGATGAACTGACTGGAATGCAGCTGCGAAATTTGGAAGACGCTATCGGCGTACGTGTCATCGACAGGACGATTTTGATTTTGGATATTTTCGCAGCTCGCGCAGATTCTAAGGAAGGCAAGCTGCAGGTAGAACTGGCGCAGCTGAAATATAGAATGCCGAGACTGACCGGCTTTGGCAAATCTCTTTCCAGACAGGGCGGCGGAATCGGTACCAGAGGCCCCGGCGAGAAAAAGCTGGAGACAGACAGAAGACATATTGAGCGGCGCATGGAGGATATCAAAGATGAGCTTTCAGAGCTTCGCAAAACACGCACGGTACAGCGGGCGAGGCGAGAGAAAAACGGCGTGCCGGTGGTTGCGCTCGTAGGATACACGAACTCCGGAAAATCTGCACTGATGAACAGACTGCTTTCTATTACTGACAAAGAAGAAAAGAGCGTCACTGAGAAAAATATGCTTTTTGCGACTTTGGATGCCCAAAGCCGCAGTGTCAAAGTAGACAGCAGTCATCAGTTCATTCTGGTAGATACAGTTGGGTTTGTCAGCAAGCTGCCCCATAGTCTGATAGAAGCGTTTAAGGCAACTTTGGAGGAAGTTCTTTATGCGGATCTTTTGCTTCACGTGGTGGATAGCGCCTACGAAGAGCACAGTTTTCATATTGATGTGACGGACAAGGTTCTTGCTGAAATCGGTGCTGCCGCAAAGGACAAGATTATGGTCTACAACAAGATTGATTTGGTGCCAGAGCTTACGACTATGGCAAATTCTGACTCGCAGGTCTTCGTATCTGCGAAAACAGGCAGCAATATTGAACTTCTCATCGAGTTGATCAAAGAGAGAATCTTTTCCGATGTTAAAGTCAGCTTGCTGATTCCGTACACGAGGGGAGATATTTCCTCCTATCTCTGCGAAAAGGCGCAGGTGAAATCCATGGAGTACGTAGAAAAAGGAACCTTGTTTGAGGTGGAAATCAGTCAGGAAGATTATCAGAGGTTAAGTGAATATGAAGTTATATAGTACGGTTCTTGGAATGGGCCAGGCAGAGCAGGTGATTGAAAAGTCCAGATTTATCACCTATGTAAAGCCTGTCGAAACAAAGGAAGAAGCGGATGCTTTTGTTGGAGAAATCAGAAAGAAACATAAGGACGCGACCCACAATGTGCCTGCAATGGTTCTCGGCGACCATTTTCAGGTGCAGTGGGCAAGTGATGACGGAGAACCTCAGGGAACCAGCGGAGCGCCTATGGTGCAAATGCTGGTGCAGGAGGGAATTACCAACGTAGTGGTGGTCGTTACCAGATATTTCGGCGGTATTAAGCTGGGCACCGGTGGACTGGTGCGTGCTTACACCAGCAGCGCAAAGCAGGGGCTTGCTGCGGCAGGAATCTGCGATGTGCAGGAAATGCAGGTGACGGAATACAGGGTGGATTATGCTGTATTTAATAAAATACAAAATTCCCCCTTTACATATCCGGTAAAATTTGCTAATATAGTCTATGCTGACGCGGTTACCTTTGAACTGGTTACTAATCCGGAGGACACTGCGGCGGTTTCTGAAGTTATCACAGGTCTTTCCGGTGGGAGGGCTGAGAAGCTTTCTGAGAGCGTTCGATATGAGAAAGTAAGAAGAGAAAATTAATTTTAAAACTTACGAAAATCATGTTGACAGGTAAAAAGAAATGTGATAATATAATTTTCGGCTTATGAATCTGGTGATTCCACTAAGCTTAGAAAAAATTAAAAAAGTGCTTGACAAGTAACACAAGATATAGTATACTATGTAAACGTGCCAAGCAAACAAGCAACGGACACTGCGGGCGTTTAGCTCAGCTGGGAGAGCATCTGCCTTACAAGCAGAGGGTCATAGGTTCGAGCCCTATAACGCCCACCATTTTCCTACAGTGACCGAGATAGCGCAATGGCGGTGAGATGGAATACCGGCTGCGCAGTGAGTTCGCAGATTCGCGAATGAGGTGCAAAAGCACAAGCAATGCGGCCTGGTAGTTCAGTTGGTTAGAATGCCAGCCTGTCACGCTGGAGGTCGACGGTTCGAGCCCGTTCCAGGTCGCCAATTTTTCAACATAATAATGCGCTGGTGTGGCTCAACGGTAGAGCAGCTGATTTGTAATCAGCAGGTTGGGGGTTCGATTCCCTCCACCAGCTCCAATACAGATTAGGTTGGAGACTGACTCCAATTCATCAAATAACATGACTAAGTTTGGAAACTTTTGTCGAGGGATTCCCGAGTGGCCAAAGGGGGCGGACTGTAAATCCGTTAGCTGAGCTTTCGATGGTTCGAATCCATCTCCCTCGACCAATTTTTTTTTCAAGCATGCGGAAGTGGCTCAGGGGTAGAGCATCGCCTTGCCAAGGCGAGGGTCGCGAGTTCGAATCTCGTCTTCCGCTCCATCATGCGGATGTAGTTCAATGGTAGAACCTCAGCCTTCCAAGCTGATGGCGTGAGTTCGATTCTCATCATCCGCTCCATTTTTTCAAATTTAGTGTGGGCTCATAGCTCAGCTGGATAGAGCAACGGCCTTCTAAGCCGTGTGTCCGGGGTTCGAATCCCTGTGGGCTCACCATTTATTTGATGATTTTGGGGTATCGCCAAGTGGTAAGGCAACGGACTTTGACTCCGTCATTCGTAGGTTCGAGTCCTGCTACCCCAGCCAAGAATATGACCCATTAGCTCAGTCGGCAGAGCACTTGACTTTTAATCAAGGTGTCCGGAGTTCGAATCTCCGATGGGTCACCATCTAAATTAAATACAGATGTTGGTTGAATCCACAGCGAGGAGAGGTGTCCGAGTGGTTTAAGGAGCTGGTCTTGAAAACCAGTGATTCCGAAAGGGACCGTGGGTTCGAATCCCACCCTCTCCGCCATCATCTTAATTGAATAGTATATGATTGTGAGATTTATTTAGCCTGGAGAAGTACTCAAGAGGCTGAAGAGGACGGTTTGCTAAACCGTTAGGGTTCGATTAGGGCCGCATGGGTTCGAATCCCATCTTCTCCGCCATTTTGCAGGGGTATAGCTCAGCTGGTAGAGCAGTGGTCTCCAAAACCACGTGCCGTGGGTTCGATTCCTACTGCCCCTGCCAATAATGACACAATCTAAGCTTAACGGGGTGTAGCGCAGTTTGGTAGCGCAACTGGTTTGGGACCAGTGGGCCGCGGGTTCAAATCCTGCCACCCCGACCATTATCCAATATGTGGGCCATTAGCTCAGTTGGTCAGAGCATCCGGCTCATAACCGGCAGGTCCCGGGTTCAAGTCCCTGATGGCCCACCAGTTAAATAATTGAATATGTGGTATGCCCAGATAGCTCAGTAGGTAGAGCAGGGGACTGAAAATCCCCGTGTCCTTGGTTCGATTCCGAGTCTGGGCACCATTCATCCAACAGCCTTTCGCTGACGTAATGTCCGAAGGGTTGTTTTTTATTATCTAAATTTTCGTGTGATGTAATTTTCATGTTTCTGCCGTGATTTACCATCGACTTAATATTGATTTTATTCGTGTTTTCCTTTAAAATAATACATGGTAATTGTTAAAAGGGAGGACAACATGGCACAGCTATATTACAGATACAGTACAATGAACGCAGGCAAATCTATCGAACTGATTAAGGTGGCATATAATTACGAGGAACGAGGAAAACATGTGCTGACTTTGGTGCCTGCTATTGATGACAGATACGGAACTGGCGTTATTACCTCCAGAATTGGCGTGCAGCGGGACGCAATGATTGTAGGTGAGGATACAAATATTTTAGAGCTTTTCATGCGTGAAAATGAAAAACACAGGATTGATTGTGTTTGCATTGATGAATGTCAGTTTTTAAAGAAACATCATGTACAAGAACTTGTAGAAATTGTGGATAGTTTTGAAGTTCCAGTGCTTGCATACGGACTGAAGAACGACTTTAGAAACGAGCTCTTTGAGGGATCTTATTATATGCTGATTTATGCAGACAAGATTGAAGAAATCAAGACTATCTGCTGGTGTGGACGCAAAGCAACTATGGTTGCCAGAATTGTTGACGGCAAATTTGTCAAGCAAGGCAAACAGGTTATGATCGGGGGCAACGACATGTATGTATCCCTTTGCCGCAAGCATTACAATGATGGGCGAATCGGTCCAGAGAAATAGAAAAATATCAAAAATAAGTCATGAGAAGAAGATAGGAGAAATACCTATGAATTTTAAATTATATTTGATAAGGATAATTTTAATTAAAAATTTAATCTTCCAAAATCCCTTGATTTTTCAAGGCTTACCGCCTATCAAATATCAAAACCTTATGTATTTTCCCTTGTTTTTGCCCTTATGAGCCGAAACAAGGGAAATTTTTTATGCTTCGCCCACAACCCTATCCAAGAGCCTTGCGGAAGTTCGTTTCGCTTCTCGGGTAGAGTGGGCATAAATGTTCATTGTGGTACTGACATCAGAGTGTCCGAGAAGTTCCTGCACATCTTTGGGCTTTGCACCGCCTGAAAGCAGATTGCTTGTGTAGGTATGGCGGAGTGTGTGGAAATGAAAGTCCTCCAATCCCTCAACCTCTGCCTTTGCCTTGCGGCAAATCTGACCGACTGCACTTGCAGAAACAAAAGCACCGTCCTCCTTTAAGCAGACAAAGGATAATTCCCTGTCATTTTCGGGCGTTTCCTGCGTTCTTTGCAGAGTGTAAACCTCGTAATAAGTACGCCCTTTTTCTTTGACCGTCTTACAGTAGTTCAGATGATACAGTTCGCCATAGCGAAAACGGTTTTTATGCTGTTCTGTTTTTGCTTTCCGTAAGATGTCCGCCAATGTGTCGCAAAAATCAACGGTACGGACTTTACTGCGTTTTGTCGTGCCGACTTCGTGCTTATGCCTTGTGCCATTGTACCGCATACTTCGTCTTACGGTTAGATACTGCTCGTCAAGGTTGATGTCCTGCCAAGTCAGACCACAGACCTCTCCGATACGCAAGCCTGCATAGTAGGCTATCTGTACCGCAAGCAGGGCAGGGTGTTTCTTTTGGGTTAAGAAGTCCGTCAGTTTTTGGTATTCCCCGTGTGTAATGGTAGGAACAGGAACAATATCTTCTTCGCTGTCCGAGAAAATATCTGTTTCCTCTTTTCTGCCACGCAGCTTCACATACTGCATCGGGTTAAAGGTTATCAGCCTTTTCGGAAATACAGCAAAGCGGAATGAATTTTGCAGCACCGCCGAGAATTGCAGCATATAGCCTTTGCTCATCGGCTTTGAAGTTGTACCGTCAGGATTTACCCCTCCGTAACTCATAAGGTCGATAAACGCCTGTAAATGGTCGGCGGTCACGGTTTTCAGTTTTCGGCTGCCAATGGGATATTTCTTAATCTTTTTGACTGCCGCCATATATGCCATAACCGTACCGTTGCTAAGACTGCCGGGCTTCAGTTCTTCCTCTACCCACATATCCAGCATTTCGCCAACCGTGATGTTTTCGGCTTTCCCGACAAATTTCTTTTCCTCATAGTCAGCGATTGCTTTTCTGAGCAGGGCTTCTGTTTCAGACTTGCTTTCTGTTCCCACAAACTCTTTCTGTACTTTTCTTCCGCTTTCATCTTCGATGTAGAAGCGTGCGTACCACTTTTTACCTTTTTTTCTTACAGAACCTTTTGCCATAGATAAATTTCCCCTTTCTATCCGTGGCAATCGGGACTGTGACATATGGTGTGCGTAAAGTAATAGTGTCACTTATGCCGATGAATGTCAATCGGCATTTTCACTTGTCAAAGTGCCACGGAATTTTTCTTTTTCAGCAACCCTTTCTTCAGCTGCTGTCACTATCCCGAACAGGTCGCCCATCTTTACAGCGGTGCGTCCCTCATCGTAGATATGTAAAATCCCGTCTAAAAACTGTTTCATATCCTCGATAGGAAGTTCCATTTCTTTACGGTAAACTCTTTCCATAATCGCCCCTGACTCAATCGCATAGCGGCGTAAGGACTGCTTTAAGCCCTCGTCCTCCGCTACACGGTCAACCTCAGCCATAGCGTCTGCAAAGTGATAAGTCATAACCGTATAGAGGTCAATCATTTTTCCGAGGAATGTGGTAAGCAGTTGTTGGTGCGGCTCGCCCTTTACCACAGAAGAAACCGTATCAAGATATTTTTTGATATGTTCTTCCATATCCCTTGCACATAAAGTGCGGCTGTCATATTCCTTATCTTCGGAAAGTCCTGTCAGCCATTCGGGAGTGGTCAGGAGTGCTTCTGCCAGCCCGTTGATAATCATTGTACGCTTCGGGTCTACTCCGTCCGCTTCATATCTCTGAATGGTAGATTTGTTTACCCCGACACGCTTACCAAGTTCGGGCATTGTTAAGTTTAATTCTGTTCGGCGTTCTTTCACTCGTTCACCGACCTGTTTTGCGGTGAATGTAATTTCTTTTTTCAAGGTTTTCACCTCCTATTGCTGATAGTATAGCATGACAAAACCTATTTTGCAACCATAAATTTAACAATAGGCAAAAATATTTCTTAACCAGTTGCAAAACAAGTTGACAAGGAATAGCAAAATAAGTATAATTACAGATACATAGTTGCAAAATGCGTATTTTGAAAGGAGGTTGACAAAATGAGCAACATCAAAATGGGTTTAACCATAGAAGAAGCAGCAGAATGTACGGGTATCGGAAGAAATACAATGCGTAAGTTGGTAGACTGGGGCAAACTTCCAGTCCTCAAGGTCGGCAGAAAAGCGATTATCCGCAGGGATACTTTAGAGCGATTTATGAGCGTCAATCAGGGAAGAAACCTGCTCAATGAAAACGATGTCCGCAAAGTAGAATAAGCATTCTCCAAGCCCTCGGCGTTTGAGAGCGAAATACACCCCTCGCACAAATCTTCGATTTGTACAAGATGTATTTCGCCCTTGCAGGGGGCTATGTATCACAGCTTCGGGCAATGCACCGCCGCTATGATACAAAAGAAAACAGCCCGCTGTTTTCTTCGCTGTCCGTCTGCTTACGCCGCCGAAACAGCGGCAACCGATTTCTCGGTTGCAAAAAGAGTATGCCCGTCACGGGAGGAAGGAGTATATGGCAAGACATTCATTTATACAGATGTCGAAGCTACCCAATGTCAAGGGAAGAATATCCTATATCACAAGCCACGCAAGGCAGGAAAATCTCTATGCCACCTACCGCACCGCCGACAATGAATTTTGGAGTAACCTTGCAAGGGAAAGCCAGCAGGAATTTAAGCGAAGCGGTACAGAGGGCAAATGTATTGAAGCAAGGGAATTGATTATCGCCCTGCCCGAAATTTATACAAGATATGAGCCGCAGGAAGTCCTTGAAGATTTTACGGAGGAGTTCCGCAGGCGGTATGGCGTGGAGTGCGTGTCAGCCCTCCACCACAACAAACGCAAAACAAACTATCATATCCATCTTATCTTCAGCGAAAGAAAACTGCTTCCTGAGCCTGACATCAAGATAGCCACACGCAGCGTGTTCTATGATGAAACAGGCAAAAGGGTACGCACCAAGAAAGAAATCACAGGGGAGGACGGGCAGATACGAAAAGGCTGCACCGTCATAAAAAAGGGAGAAATTTATGAAAGCCACCTCTTTACCGTGAAAGATGATAAATTCAAAAGCGAACCTTTTCTTCGGGAGGTAAAGGAGATTTACACCGACCTTATCAATCGGCATATCTCCGATCCCGAACAGCAGTTAAAGGTATTTGATAAGAACAGCGTTTATCTTCCTACCAAGAAAATCGGCAAGAACAATCCCAAAGCCGCCGAGATTGAAGCGGACAATACCGCAAGGCAGGAATGGAACAGAACAGCGGATATGGCGCTCATATCGGGTATTTCCGAAGCAAAGATTTTAGAAATCAAACAGACCGAGATACACGAAAAAGCAAGCCAGTCTATCAAGAGCAAGGGTTGGCTGCCTAATCTGTTCCGTGGGATTGTAACAAAAGCAAAAGATTTTCTGCAAAACCTTATCCGAGAAAAAGATATGCCGCCCAAGCCTACGCTTGATATTGATATGGCAGAATTCCGCCATATGCGAAACCTGATGATAAAAGTACAGAATAAGGCGGTAAAAATCAAAAACTTGCAGGACAAAGTTCTGCCGCAGTTGAAACAGCAGCTTGCCGATACAAAGGGGCTTTTCAAAGGCAAAGAGCGAAAAGCGTTGGAAGTAAAAACCAAAGAAACCGAAGCGGAGATTGCTGACAGGTTGGATAAAATCCCCGATACACTCAAAGAGGACGGTTATCCCGATGTGCAGGTATTTATGCGGACTTTCCGTGAAATGGAAAGCGTTGTGGAACAGTATAACCGTGACCTTGCAGAGTGGGAATACCAAGTCAGCAGGAAACCGACAGCTACCGCCAAAGAACAGCACAGACCGCCCGAAAAGCAGAGCGTGTTAAAACATCTGCGTGAGATACAGGAACGCAACAAGCAGCAACCACCGCAAAGACAGCGTAAAAAATCCATTGACAGAGATAGCCGATAGGCATTGAAAAACACCGCCAGCGTGTGACCGCTGGCGGTGTCGTCTTACATAACCTATCGTCTATTTCCTTACAAACAGAGATTTACCTATTTCAAATCAAAGAGAGAACTTTCATAGTCCTTTACATAGTATCGTATATTTTTACGACCTTTTTGAATAATGATGGATCCCTCTGCTTCCAATTTTTCTTTCTGTGCTTCAATACCATTGGGATATTTAGGATTGAGTTCTCCGTTTGCTTTCAATGTTCTCCAATAAGGCGTTTCATCTTCGGAACGCTGATAACTCGCCCATGCAACAATGGAAACAAAAATTCCCGCTGTAATTGGTTCTGTAAAATCAGCACCACTCAATTTTGCAAAGTATTTTCGTATTTCCCCAACGGTAATTATTTTACCATACGGAACTTTTTTCATTACTTTGTCATAGTCGATTGGCGGTGCAAAATACATTTTACTGCCACCATATTTTTCAATACTTTTCTGGTCTGTGATAATTTGAAATTTTGGCATATCCTTATTATCGTGCAACATAGCATTAAAATCTTTTTTATCTTCGTTTGCCATTTCTGCCACCTCCTACTTTAAGGATAATCTGTTTGGCATTCCTATGCAATGAGGCTGTTTGAAAAAATTCGTCATACAAACTGGAATTTGTGGTTAGACGATATTCTCACCCAAAATTATTTTAGGCATTGTAGTTAAACATCTGTTCCAACGTTTGTAAAACTTCTCTATACCAAGTTTAGATACTCTTGCATGAGCTTCTTCATTTTCTAACACCCAATACAACACATATGTTACCTTGCCTACATTTCTCGTGAGTCGAACAGGCAATTCCCCCTCTTTAACCGCATTAAAATCTTTTTGTCGATGAGTACGTTTTATATAATGTACATCAATGACCCCATCTTGTTGTAAATAAAATTCGGCAACTTCTTTCATTAGTTCTTCTATTTCATCTAATTTGGTTAATTTCGCTTCATATATGCATATTTCATTAAACATAAAACACCTCCTCAAATTCTAATTTGTTCCTGTATAAAAAGTATATCACGAAGGCGTGAAGATTTCTATACTGTTGTTCATTTGCATAAGCAGTAGCGTGTCAATGTAACGCTATTGCCTAATGAGAAGCCTTGTTTTGTTACTATCTGCAAGCCCAAAATACAGTAGGGGAAGTATTATCCTCCACCCACTGTATTTTAAGGCAATAAGCGTTACGCTCATTAGTTATAAATCAGTTCGCTATATACAATTTCTCTCGCCCTCGCTTGTATTTCATTCATTCTTCCAATCCACAATATCATGCTTTCTGCTTTTAGTTGTTCAGTCACGCCCTCCTTGTCAGCCATTTGTTCGACCAATCGAAACATCATCTTCGTTGCTTGTTCGTCAATATCAGCAAGATAACAGTTCAATTTTCCGCTTGTGAGAAGCGTGGTGTAAACTGCCCGTTTATGTTCCTGCAAATAGTGTTTGTGTCGCTGCCCCCATAAGCCGATAGGCTTGTGTCCTTTTTCGGCTGGTAAAGTAAGGCAAGGAATATAATAATCTCCTTGCAGTTCATACCAAAGACCGTTGCTTTCATCATAAATATACTTATCCATTAAAAAGTCCTCCGTTATAATATATTCGCACATATATCACAGTTCTCCGATTACCACACTCTGTTATAACTTGTTATGAGATTTTCTTGCCCTTGATTTTGCCCTTATGATTGTGCAGAACAAGGGTAACATGGTGTGAAATCATATAAAGAAATAAGGTGTGATGATTGCGATAAATCCTTTGTTTTCAAGGCTTTCGGAGGATTTTATTAAAACCCTATGAGGTGTGATAAACACCTGTAAAATTATGAGTTTCTAATT
>NZ_QWES01000057.1:0-2192 GCF_009936115.1 Anaerotruncus sp. 80 | reverse complement strand
CAGGCTGCTATGGAAGCAATTGATCCTGCTAACTACAGCGATACTGATGCTGCAACTATCGTAGAAAAAAAGGCTGATTTAACAACTGCTGTTACTGGTGCTGAAAACTCCAAACCTGGTTTAAAAACATTACTAGCAGCAGTTACAACATTCAAAGCAGCTACTAAAGATTTAGTAACAAAAGCTGACGCTGCTGCTGCTCTGGAAAAGGCAAAGAAAGAAGCAATCGATACTGTAAATGATGCTGCAGCAGATTTTACTGCAGCTGAGAGAGCAAGATTACAGGCTATTATCGCTGAACCCGAAGCTATCGGTGATGCTACTGATGTTGCACAGGCAAGCGCAAGATTAGGTTCATTAGCTACAAATGTTCAGAAAACGGTAGCTCTGTATGTTGGTAACATCAACGAAGCAGAAGATACTACCGCAGTTACTGCAGCTAAGGATGCAGCACTTGCTACATTAAGAGCTCCAGCAATTACAGGCATTACAGGAGATGCACTGGTTAATGCAGAACCTAAAGCATTTTATGCTGTTGCAGATAAGTTTGTAAATGTTAATCTGTTAGTAAAATACGCTACCGATTATGCTGCTTCTCTGAAAACTCAGTATGATGCAGTAACTGGTAAAGCTGTTTACAATGCAGCAACTGTTGACGCTGCATTAGAAAAGCTTGTTAAAATGATTAACAACTTAAATTCAAATGTTGATACTTATGGCAAAATCCAGGCTTGGATGCAGTCTTCTACTAATATTCCGACTGCAGCAAAAGAACTTGAAGATTTAGGCAAAGTTATTGATGATGGTAAAGCTCTCATCAAATCCAACGATGATGATGTAACTTTAACTTCTTCAAATGCAGAACTTGCAAAAATCAAAACAACAGGTCTTTATGCTATTGCTAACTGGGAAGGCGATAATAAAGCTGCTGTAGAAGCAATCCAGAAGGATTACGAAGCTAAGATTAAAGCTGCCGCTAATGCTGATGCTGTTGTAGCATTAGTAAAAGAAGCAAGAGCTGCTATGGATAAGTATTTGACAAAAGACCAGACTAAAGCTGTAAAGGCTGCTGTTGACGCTCAGTTGATTGCCGCTGGTTATGTTGGCACAAAAACTGTAACTGAAGAAATTACTAAGGAAGATGGAACTATAGAGACTGTAACTAAAACAGTTATGGATCCTAGCAAGGGTTTCTTAAGATCCTATGCTGACGGTGTTGCAGCTAGAGATAATATAAACACTTACGCAGACAAGACAAAAGAAGATGCTGTTAATCAGGCATTAGAGGTATTCTATGATGCTGTGAATGCTAAGCAGAATGCAAACCTGAAGGCTTCTGAAATCAAAGCAATCCTGTCTGAAAACTATGCTGCTGCATTAGCTAAGATTGACGCTATGAAGGCTGATTCTGTATTAGCTGCAGAAGCACAGAAGGTATTTGACGCAATCAAAGCATTACCTGGTACTGCAACATTAGAAAACAAAGCAGATTATCTGGCTGTACAGAAAATGTACGAAGACTATCAGGCATTAGCTGGTGCTTCTACTAAACCAGTTGCGAACGCTGGTCTGTTGAGTGCTTATGTAACCAGAATTATTAATCTGGAAAAGGCTGCTGCTGAAGCATTAGTAAATGCTCTTCCTAGAACAATTACAATTGCTGATAAAGCTGCTGTAGAAGCTGCTAGAGCTGCTGTTGACGCTTACGCTGACAACTATTCCAAGTATGCTGGTGCTGGATATAGTCCTATCACTACTGTTTTAACTACTCTCGAAGCTGCAGAAACTGCACTGTCCAACGCTATGAAGGCTGACGTTGCTAAGAAGATTGCTGCACTGCCAGAAGTTATCACAATTGCTGATAAAGAAGCTGTAAATGCTGCAAAAGCTGCTTATGATGCATTATCTGATGCTGACAAAGCTGCATTTGATAGAGATTCCGCTGCACTGGTTGCTAAGCTGGAACTGGCTATCAAAACATTAGAAAAAGCTGATGTGGAAGGTCGTATCAAAGCAGTAGAATCCTTCAAGATTAAGGTAACTACAAAGCGTTACACCGGTTCCAAGATGAGAATCAACTGGACTGCAACAGGTGATGAATCCGCAATCGACGGGTACAGAGTATACTACTCCACTAAGAAGTCCAACTCCGGTTACAAGTACTTAACTAAGACTACTAAGAAGTACATCAA
>NZ_QWES01000056.1:0-2509 GCF_009936115.1 Anaerotruncus sp. 80 | reverse complement strand
CATAGCCAAACTGCCGTAAAAGTTCATTTGATAAAGATGCTCCCTCCATTGTCAATAACGAAAGAATCATTTTCTCATATGGTATTTTTCTGTTTCTGGAAAAATCTGTTTTGGGGTTAGAAACAAGGTCTGTTAAATCCTGTTTCTGCTTATTAATAATGTCCATAATCAAATTTTTTAGTTCCAGTGAAGTCCTATTCATGCGGTATCCTCCTTGTAAAAAGATGTTATCTAATTACAAGGGCCGCTTTAGCTGCCTCTAAAATATTCAGCAGCTAAAGCGACCGCATTTTTTTGTTCATATGTCAATACTTATTCTCAAAAAAATCCCACACCACATTTTCTGTGATGTGAGATTTTCTTAACTTAATGCCATTGGGCAAATGCTGGAGAGTGTTATTTTTCTGCAAAAGTGCATAAAGACTCTTTTTTTATTTAGAATATTTCTCTTACTATTGGAGAAATTAGAAATTTAAATATGGGGAATTGTACGTGGTATCTCCTTTGTAACTTGTCCCATTCCAAATAAAGATGTGACCATAAGCACGATATGTTCCGGATGATGTTGAATATGTTGCGCTTGTAGTATACTTCTTACAACCATCACTACTATTAAAAGACGTATCCTTCGATGCAACAATTGTACCAGCGGCATTCACAACATAGGGTCTTATTCCTAAATTACCTGCTGCAACAGAAGTTCCGCTTTCAACCCCAAGGCTAACACTTGAACTTGCATATTTTGTTCCTGCTTTAGAAAGGTTAATGGTAGCCTCACCATAATATGTTCTTGATCCAACCGTCCAAAATTTCTTTGAAGATGTAGCAGAATACAGAGATCTTGCTTGAATACCACTTTCATTTGTATCAGGTGCAGAAATAACAAATTCCCCAATAACCGTTATCCCATCATTTTTATAAACGGGGATTATTCGATCTTTTTGTTCTTTTTGAAGCTGGATTGCCTCTTCTGGATTTTTTGGTAACTCACCGAAAAAATCCGCTTCCTTAACAAATCCATTTTGTCCATTAGTTGCTACTGCAGCAATAAGATCTGGAACTTCTGTCTGTGTCACAATGGAACCATACGTATCCCCAGCTTCATTTGTTTTTAGCGTTTGAGCCTCACTCTCAGCCGGTACTAATGCCAGCATAAATGTAGCAACTAATGCTAACGCTAAACCTAACCGAAAAACTTTGCTTCTACAGGTCATAATACGACCTCCTTACTATCTTCAATTATAATAGAATATAAACGAATACTAATTAAATTGAAATTCTCCAATGACAGTAATACCATCATTTTTATAGACCGGAATACTTTTCACAAAAGAATCCTCTTGTATGTTTAATGCCTCTTCCGGATTTTTAGGAATCTCTGATACGAAATCGTCCTTTTTTACATATCCGCTTTTTCCATTTGTAGCCATTACAGCTATCAAATCAGGATCTTCCTTTAAGAAAATTCCTGTTGGATCAGCAATATGAGCCATGCGACCATAAGTTTCTCCATTTTCATTCGTCTTATAACCAATATTCAAACAAAGAGCAATGCAAACTGTAAGAATCGTTATACTACATATAACTATCTTTTTAGATTTCATTATTATATCCCCCCCTTTTCTTTTTTATAAGAATATCATATCGATAATAATCTGTCAATCGCTTATTCAAAAAAAATGAAAATTTCAGTCTATTTCATCAAATCTGACAGGTTCCTGCACGGCTCTTCGTGCAGATATAGTTACTAGTACAGATATTCTTCTTACCGGCGACAAAGACTTTCTGGAGACAGGGCTTGAAAAGCATATAGCTATGACTCCCTCAGATTTCTTGAAGATGCTGTAAAAATAATACTCTCTAGCAAATGTTCAATGGCATTAAGTTAAGGGATTTAAAGAGAAGTTAGTATTGTTCGCGATATTAACTTCTCTTTCTTTCCCTTTGATTCAAGCTGATTAATTGTTTTTTGTAGATTTAAAAATGCAACAAATAGACAAGAGCGTTCCCTTGTCAAAAAAATACTGTATATTTCAAATCTCTAAATGAAGTTTCAATTCCCCACCGCATGCCATACAGTTGTTTCAGAGTATCCGCAGGGAATTCATCAGTATCCGGCAGCTCTAAGCCATGCAGAATACCGATGAATATTGATTAAAATCTTTCACCCGTATTAGATAAAACCATCCTTTTTCTTGGATATGAGCCATGTTGTTATATGCTTCATATCCTCTGTCTGCAATCACAATTACATTTCCCTGCAGAGCGGATCTGTCCACCATTTCAGTAAACGCTTTGTTTTCACCGGCTTCTTTGCGTTTGAAAACGACTGCATCCTCATAAGTGTGAGATTTCAGATTATATAAAGCATTCAAATGCAGCAGATTATAAGGCTTTACACCTTCTGCTATTTGAAAAAGAGCGTCTTTATCGTTTAGATTAGTTGCGATTTGAATATCTGAACCATCAACAGCCAAGAGTTTATATCCTTTATAATTATCATTACTAT
>NZ_QWES01000055.1:0-2693 GCF_009936115.1 Anaerotruncus sp. 80 | reverse complement strand
CTTACTCTGTAGTATACTCTAGTACCCTTCTTCACGTTCTTCTTGATGGAAGTGTGGTTGATGTACTTCTTAGTAGTTTTAGTTAAGTACTTGTAACCGGAGTTGGACTTCTTAGTGGAGTAGTATACTCTGTATCCGTCGATTGCGGATTCATCACCTGTTGTAGTCCAGTTGATTCTCATCTTGGAACCGGTGTAACGCTTTGTGGTTACCTTAATCTTGAAGGATTCTACTGCTTTGATAATCTTTTCTACAGCATCTTTTTCTAAAGCTGCTAATGTAGCTTCAGCATCTGCTAATTCTTTGAATTTTGCATCAGGAATATCTTTTGCAGCATTCTGATTATATCCGCCACTTGGAGCTGGAGCAGTATAATCTGTGTATTCAGCAACATATGCATCATATAATGCTCTAGCCGTTTCAACTAATGCCTTATGGGCTTCAGTTACATTAAACGGAATTGCATCAATTGCCTTTTTAACAGCAGCTAATTCCTGACCGCGAATGGTTACTAGCTTATCAGTTAAAGTCGTAATTTCAGCATCAGTAAATCTTGTCACACCTTCGTAGATTTTGCCAGTATCACATTTTTCATTGAATGCCTTCTCTTTCGCAACTAATGTTTTGATATTTTCCTTATCAGCGCTAGTTACATTAGCAGGAAGTTTTGCAATTGCATCAGTGATTTCTTTCTTTTCAGCTTTGGCTAATGCAGAAATCGCTAATTTTAAAGTTGCGATGTTTGCAATGTCAGTATTATCCATTGTTTTATTCGCATCTTTGTTGTATGCCACAGCTGCATCAAATGCAGCTGTAACTGCAGCGGCATTTGCGGTAGTAATGGTTGCAGGCAGTGCCGCAATTTTATCTTCAACTGCTTTCTTGTCGGCTGCAATCTGTCCCTTGGTTTTTGCTGCGTCAAGTACTGCTTTTGCAGTGTTTAACAGTGCAGCAACTTTTTCAGTTGTTCTAGCACCATTGCTTGCATATAAATCTGCAAAGAAATTATCATCATATGCCGTGAAATCTCTGTAGCCTGCATCTGCGGATGTAAATCCAGCATTCAGCATTGTTTTATATGCTTCCAGAGCAGTTTTGTTGGTAGTAAAGCCTGCCATCGCTTTAATCTCATCTAATAAATCTTCTTTAGTATAGATTTCATCTAAACCAACTACTGCATTGTTATTAGTATATACGTCCTGAACTTCAGTAGCAGTTTTTGCAGCATCTACAGCAGCAATTAATTTATCAAAGAGAGCGTTTACTTTTGCTTCTTCTGGAGCATAGTAGCCTTCGGCAAGTGCCTCTGCTCTACCTTTTTCAATATCAGCTTTTTCAAGTTCAATCACTTCTTTGGAAACCGCAGCTGCAGCATTGGTAGCATCAGATTTAATCTCTGCTTCAGCAGCATCATAT
The DNA here is from genome assembly GCF_009936115.1 of Anaerotruncus sp. 80. Classification (NCBI taxonomy): domain Bacteria; kingdom Bacillati; phylum Bacillota; class Clostridia; order Eubacteriales; family Oscillospiraceae; genus Anaerotruncus; species Anaerotruncus sp. 80. Next base: position 1,277 of record NZ_QWES01000055.1, on the reverse strand, counting down.
CCAGACCAGGCAGCATTTGTTTTGTATGCTGCAACTTTTGCATCTGCAACAATTTTATCAATTGCATCTGCATCTTTTACAGTATTTCCATCTGCATCTTTATATGCTTTATATTTAGCTGCAACTGTTTCCAGATCAGAGATTTTTACCGCATTTGCAGTATAGAAGAAATCAGTTGTTGGAACAGCAATAGTATCGGTTGAAGTAGCAATGGCACTCAACTCAGCATCTGTAGTAACAGCATTGATAATTGCAGTCATGCCTGCAACATATGCATCCTTTTCGGCCTTTACTTTTGCAGCAGTATCACCAGTAGCAGTAGCATTGCTAGCAAGGTACTGTGCAGCATTTGCATTTACACGGCTTAAATAAGCAGCCTTTTTTGCAGCTAAAGTGGTAGCATCTGCTTCTTCTTTCGCAGTTGTTAAATAGTTCAGTGCATTTGCGAGCTTGTAACCGATTACAACATTTGCATCTGTACTGTCAACAATTTTAACAACATCTTTTAATGCGCCGGCATCAACCGTTGCCGTTTCAGTACCATATTCACCGGTAGCAGTATTATAAGTAACGGTTTCTGTAGCACCAATCTCACCTAATGCAGTCTTAACAGCACTAACATCTGCATTTGCAGCAATTGTTACAGCATTGATTTCTTTTTTGATCTCAGCAATTTTTTCTTTTGCAAGATCATAACCACTCTTTTTTGTTACTTTATCAACAGTAGTGGAGTAAATAGATAAATTAATCTTATCTACAGCATTCAGTGCTTCTGCTTTCTTCTCTGCAAAGTCAGCTCTAGCAACAGCATCCTTCACCTTGACATCAGCGTATAACGCATCGTTTAAATCACCCTGTACCAAAACTGGAGCGTCAGATGCAAAATCATTTTTGGTATCATCTCCCTTCGCTTCACTATAGAGTGCAACAATCTCGTTTACTGTTAAGTCTTGAAGATCAGCATATTTGCCTTTGATTTCGTTTGTTCTTGCAGTGATAGCAGCAAGCTGCTTATCTTTAATCAGCTGTGCAGCAGCAGTCCAAGCAGCTTTGCTGGCAGTATAGCCAGTATCATATTCTGCAGCAGTTATGTTCTTTACAACATTGTTATAGCTGCTATTCAGAGTTTCAGTAACCTGCGCCTGAGCCTGATTTACATTACCGTTGAATGTTCCTTCATCGGTTACCGCAAAAACAGTTCCAACAGCACTGAAGCTATAAGTGAAGACAACTGACAATGCAAGAAGCACTGTTAAAAATTTCTTCATTTTAAGAAT
>NZ_QWES01000054.1:0-2780 GCF_009936115.1 Anaerotruncus sp. 80 | reverse complement strand
TCATAAAGGATTTGACGTAGGATTAAGTATAAAGGTTAAAATTTTGTTCCGAGCCAAAATTTATTTTGGCTCGGAATTAGGTAGTATTCAGGGGATTTCAGCACTTGAAATCTTCTAAAGTGGTTTTGTTTATGGTTAATTATATATAAAATAATTATAACAAATTAAGGAATACTAATAATATATTAAAAAATGAAATACTATTTATTTTGGGTCGATATTCTGTTGGCCACATGTTAAGGTAAAGAGAGACAAAGTTTTGGTATAGATAATGCTGGAAATAAGTAAAAGCTGTATAGCAATGGAAAGAAGCGAGGAGGCAAAAGTTATGGGGCTGAAAAAGTTTTTTATGAACCGATGGGATTACAGTGCACTGATGTTTGCAATAAAGATTGTATTGGTATACGGTGCGGTGTGGTTGCTAGGAGTCTTTTTTAATTTGATTTTTCATAATACATTAACACGCGTGATTGTTGCAGTTTTAACAATATTTCACGCAATTGTACTTCCTCTGATTGGTGCTATAGCGTTAATTTATTTAATTAAAATTAACATGGAAAAACACGTCGATTAAACGTATTTGCCTAAGCACTAGGATAAAAATATTTGGAACTTTTCAGATGCTTCCGATAGGCTTGGTTAATATGGTGTTTTATTAGTACAGAGATGCCGAATCAGATGATACAGAAAACTTCAAGTAGCATGGGAACTAATTTGCGACAATTGAAAAAACGAAATATGTATCTTACATTGGGACTTTGCCCTATCATATGGTTTTCTAAAATTTGGAAACAATAACAACGAGTGGAAGTTCATCACAATCAATTAAAGGATATAATAGATTATCTTTTATGTAAAAAATGACCACTTATCCGAAAAAATGACCAGTTTTCCGAAAGTTTTTGTATTTTATCGGTGGAAATGTTACGCTGAATTTAAGGGAAGGAGGGAAAGTCAAGATGAAAGGAGAACGATTATGAAGAAGTTATTTGTATTATTTCTTTCAATTCTTTTAGTATTAATAACATGTTTAGTTTCGTTTGCAAATTCATCTGTGAGCAAGAAAACGACAATCAAGCTGGATATATCCACCTCAAAAGAAGACAAAGAAATTATCAAGTATTACAAAAAAATAGGAGATGACACTTATACAAAGCAGAACAATAATATTGTGATGAATGTGACAAACATTCGTGAGTCTAATGATAAAGTTCTGATTTCAGGTGATGCAGTTGCAAAAATGTTTGGAACTTCTTATTCTTTTTCTTTTAGCGAAAAGGAATTGGACATCAGGTATGTGAAAAATAAAAAGTTTTATACCGGTGCATTCGAGGTGAAGATAAATGACAGTTTCGATGGAATCGTCGACATTACTGCTATGGCAACCTTTAGCAAGACAATTATCAGTTTTACTTTGCTTGACTTGAACAATGAGGATAATCAGTCTGTGATGCTTTATGGTGATACATTTAAAGAGCAGCTTGCGCTTTTTAAACAGGAACTGACGACAGCAGAAAAGGAAGCGAGTGAGGGATCTGAGGAAAGTGCCGAAAGTAATGGGGATTTTGCAATGGCGGCTAGTACATCCTCATACCAGCATGTGACGAATAAGTCAAATTCTTCTCTCGGTGGCGTAGCCAGAGATAAGCAGATGCTGGTCATGAATGTAAGTAAATGTGACCCCAAGAATTTTGGGTCAGGGATGAATGGAATTGAGTTAATTCGGGTATTCTCCAGATCTTACAATGCTAAAAATATTGACTATGATCCATATATTGCCTTAGTGAAACCGTACCGCATAAAGGTAAAGTTTAATGGAGATGCGGTGAACTTAATGAAGGTTAATGGAACAAAACCTTCGATTGGTAATGGGAATTTAACGTCCATTTTTAAAGTGTTTACTTCGGTTATAGGAGGACAAACCAGTGGTCTTCTTGCGGCAGTTGCTACTGTAATTGATATGATTCCAATAGGGGCAGGTGATACAATTACGGAGAGTGGGGTAAATGCGACATTTGATGTCGGTGTTTCAGACTTAAATGCAGGTGACATAGATTTACCGGCGGCAACAAAATCTTCTGATGCAGAGACGGACGCAAAGCATGGCGTTGTGTTTAAAGTTTCTTATCAGCAGGACAATGAAGAAAAAACTGCAAATGTTTCGGTGTCATCAGTTCTTACATACAGAATGTTTGCGAACAATGGAAGAATGATTAACTTGAAAACCGGTACTGCGACAATTTCGCATAATTTGAATTTGAACTAAAGAACTGAAAGGCAAAGGAGCTATTCGTGGAAAAGAGCAAAACTTTCATTAGCATATTTTTAGTAATATTGATAATTTCGATTGCAGTATATGAAAAACATGTGGATAATGAGCGTTCGGAATATAATTTCCAGGCGAGTGCATCTGAAGAGTGCTTTGCTACTTTCTGTGAGTCCGCATTAGGGGTTTTCGATGAGAAATCAACCACTTTTTCTGACTTACAAAGTAGTTATACCGCTCTCATGTCAAGTATGAAGGTATGGGCGCGAAATCATTATGCCCATTGGCAGGATAAGAATTTGCCTTATGACATAACGTATGGTGAAGAAGAGGGCGACGACCCTTTAATGGATGTGTATTTTGCAATTCCGGAGTTGTATAGCGATATTGTCAATGCTTGCTATTTGAAAGAGCCGGAATATGAAATTACTTTGACAAAAAAGCAGGTTGAAGAACGAGTCGCAGAACTTCGCAGTCAGATGGAAATTCACTGTGTGCCATTTTCATAAAATTT
>NZ_QWES01000053.1:0-3736 GCF_009936115.1 Anaerotruncus sp. 80 | reverse complement strand
TCTGCCAAATCGTTTAAGTAGCAGTTGGTGAATACGATATGTTCGCCAAAGATGTCCTCCAGATTATTTTTGATAAACTTGATAGCCTCTGAGTTCTCACTGGTGCGATAAATTAAAGAAACTCGTTTCATCTAAATAAAACCTCCTGATAAATCAATGAAAAGTCTGAAACAAAATAATGACAGTGTAAAGCAGCTGCATAGAAATAATCAAAACGCAAAAAGTCAGGAATGCATAAACCAGTGCAACAATTGTCCAGGGCTTAGAATAGCCGGGAAGAACTTTGAACTGTTTTTCTATACGTATGGTATTTCTGTCGATAAGTCTTTCGAAGAAATTATTAATTGGAACGGCGTCGATAATACCAAGCCTGAAAAATGGGATGGTAAAGTCCGGCTTGTCGGCGGGTGCGGGATTATCTGTTTTATAAAAGTGCACGCCATTTTTACTGAAGACAGCATACTTAATTTTATCCAGCTCAATAGATGCAGAGCGCTTCAGCAGGATATTGTGGTAGGTGATAGTATTTTCATCGTAAGTGGTAAAGAAAAACTTGTAGCCGAAGAATATGGCGGTCAACACGATAAAAATAGTCAAGTAATATATAATAGTAGGAAGAAGAAATACTTCGTAACCTTCTAACTTGTATGCTTTTATCTGTATCATTAATATTAGTCTGAGAAGAAAGTAGGCTAATATCATGAGATAAAATACAATCTTAGATTTGTTAGTATAGGTATACGGAATTTTGTACATAAAATAGACCTCCTTGTTTATAGCAACATAGAATGCAAGAATCGTACCATAAAAAGAACTGTTTTACAAGTAAGATAAGATGAAATAAGGTGGACAATGAGATAAAATGGGGTAATATCCAGTTTTGATAAATTAGCGCATTCTTCTTGGGGGAGTGAACCCTAGACAGAAATGTGTGTTTTGTGAGTTTTTGTCGATTTAGAAAGAAAAGAAAATATGTTGGCACGGTGTTTGCGTAAGAAATGGGGTGACTACGTAGTAATCCGTTATAACCTGATTTTACTTTTTTGGAGGTAGTATTTATGATGAATTATATTTGGCTGTTCCTCATGGCAGTAGCAGTCATTGCCGGTGCAGCAACCGGTACAATCAGCGAAGTACAGGACAACCTCTTCGCATTTGCTGACACTGCAGTAGAACTTGCTATCGGCTTAATCGGTACTATGGCATTCTTCTGCGGGCTGATGAAAATTATGGAAGACGCAGGTCTTTGTGAGAAACTGGGTAATGCGCTTTCCCCTGTTATGAAGTTTTTATTCCCTGGCGTACCAAAGGGACACCCTGCAAATTCTGCAATTGCAATGTACATTGCAGCCAGCGTTTTAGGTCTGGGTAATGCCTGCACACCGCTGGGTATCAGAGCTATGCAGGAACTGCAGACACTGAACAAAACAAAGAATATCGCAACAGATGCACAGTGCATGGTTATGGCCATTTCCACTGGTTCTATTTGTCTGATTCCTACAACTGTAATTGCAATGCGTACTGCTATTCAGGCAGAGGGCGCTGCTGAAATCGTAGGACCTACAATTCTGACTACTATGTGTGCTGCAATTGTTTGTGTTATCATGACAAAACTTTTAGGCAGACTGAAAGTATTCAAGTATGACAATATTATTGAAAAAGAAAGAGCGGCTGGAAAATTACAGATTAATGAAGACTACATCGGTAATGATCCGCTTGTTCTGAGCGGAAAGGAGGCGTAAAATATGACAGACGTTTTAAACTTTTTATCAGCATATCTGATTCCTGTTTTCGTTGTGGCAGTGCCGCTTTACGCATTATTCTTTAAGAAAGTTCCAATTTACAGTTCTTTTACAGAAGGTGCAAAAGAAGGTTTTGAAACTGGTATTATGATTATTCCTTATCTGGTTGCAATGCTTTGTGCAATCGGTATGTTCCGTGCTTCTGGCGCTATGGATTGGCTTGTAGCCGTATTAGAACCTGTTACAAGTATTGTGAATATGCCTGCTGAAGTACTTCCGATGGGTCTGATGCGTTCTCTTTCCGGCGGTGGTGCGCAGGGACTTTGTGCAGACCTTCTGGAAACCTACGGAACTCAGTCTCAGATTGGTCGTGTAGCTTCTGTTGCTTTCGGTTCTACAGAAACTACATTCTATGTACTGGCTGTTTACTTTGGTGCAGTTGGCGTAACCAACACAAGACAGTCCATGCTTGCTGGTATCGCAGGAGACTTATTCTCCCTGATTATGGCAGCGATAATTGTTAATATCATGTGGTTCTAAGCTTGGTATAAATTTGTAATTTAATTTGAACAACAAGCGTTAGAGATGAATTTAATGAAACGAGGTGGCTCACATGACATATCCGAAGAGATTAAAAGCCGGTGACGTGATTGGATTGGTTGCGACCAGTTCCCCGGTAGAAGAAGAAAGAGCAAAACAGAGCAAAGCTGTTTTGGAACAGCTGGGATTCAAAGTAAAAGCTGCAGACAATCTGTTTGCTTCTAAAGGCGGATACATGGCTGGAGAAGAAGAACTGAGAGGTCGCTGGCTCAATGATATGTTTGCTGATGACGAAGTAGATGCAATCTTTTGTCTCAGAGGCGGAGACGGCGCTAACCGTATTCTGGATTATTTAGATTTGGATGTTATCAGAAAGAATCCGAAAATTTTTGTCGGCTACAGCGATGTGACCAGTTTGCATTTGCTCTTTAACCAGGAATGCGGCCTGGTGACTTACCACGGTCCGATGGTATCTTCCAATATGGTGGACGATTTTGACCAGGAAAGCAAAACTGCATTCTTTGAAGCGCTGACTGCAGAAGACGCTTATACATATAAAGCTCCGGAAGGATTCCCGATTGGAGTTGCCCGCGAGGGAAAAGCAAGCGGCATTCTGGTAGGCGGAAACTTAACTGTAATGTGTGCGTCGGTCGGTACACCTTGCGAGATTGATACTAAGGGAAAAATTCTCTTTATTGAAGAAATCGGTGAGCATATCGGCAATCTGGACAGACACATTTACCAGCTCCGAAATGCGGGTCTTCTGAAAGACGCTGCCGGCATTCTGCTGGGACAGTTCACAAGATGTAATGTAGACGTGGAAGGCTATGATATCGTACAGGTAATGCTGGAGGCGACAAAAGGTCTTGATATTCCTATCATGTACAACATTCAGTCCGGTCACGGTGCACCAATGATTACCATCCCTATGGGTGGAACTTGCGTGATGGATACAGAAAAAGGTGAAATTACTTTTCCTGTAGAAATGGTGTAAAATATAGAAGAAAAAGCAATATGATAAAAACAGAGGAAGGCTGCAGAATATGCAGAATTACCTCTGTTTTCTTTTTCTATTCTTTTGTATCTTGTGTCAGGCGGGCAAGTCCTTTTTCGGTAATTTTTGTGCCATGACGCCCCTTGCCGACCTCAATGAATCCCTGCTGAGATAAATCTCCTAAAAACTCTCGCAACTTGCCGTCGCTGAGCCTGATTCCAGAGGTTTTGAGGGTTTGTACCAATGAGGCTCTGCCTATACCATGGGTGAGCTGGGTGTGCTCGCTGATGGCTTTGAGAATTGCAAGATTGAGGCTGGCATTTGAAAGTCGGACAGTGGTCGTGCTGTTTTGTTCTGTAATCTGAGGAGGTAAAGCAGAAAGTGTCTGATAATAGGTCGCTATATTTTCAAGTTCTCTGATATTACCGGGCCAGTTGTAGTCAGTCAATTGACGCAGCTG
>NZ_QWES01000052.1:0-4058 GCF_009936115.1 Anaerotruncus sp. 80 | reverse complement strand
AAATCAAAAGTTGCAGTGCAGAAAGCGTTGGACGAAGCGCAACTTTTATTTGATAGTTTAATGCAGGAATATTTTGGATAAGGAGAAACTATGCCGAATTTTGAAGCAAAGCTAGAAGTTAAACCAACCGATGATTATGATAAAGCTAAGAAAGATGTAATAAAGGCAATTGAGTCAATTCGCAAATTAAATCCAAGGGAACAGGAAAAACTAGTAGAAGAGATCGCTAGGATGGTGGGAAATATTATGTTTCTGAATTTGATTCGAGGCATAGGTAGATAAGCAAGAATTGAGTGCGGAAATCCTTGGAAGATGTGCTTTTGTTTGATAGTATAATGTAAGAGAGTATTTTGGATGACTATGAAAAACTTTAAACCTACGGAATATGAGATTGAAATGGGTGAAGGAATTGCAGCGGAATATGAAAAATACGAATATAATAGAAGATGCCCTAAAGAAACTTTTGAACATTGGCAGAATCGGCTGCCTTGCGTAGTATTCAAATATAGGGATATAGGAACAATAAAGAGTCTTATCCGTGTGATTGATATTTTTAAAAAAGAGCGATTATATTTTCCTAAAGCAAGTAGCTTAAATGATCCATTTGAGGGCGGAAATGTAGATTTTCTTTCTGACGAAGATAAGGAAAGATTTAGACAAAGGATTGGAAATACTAGAATTCTTTCACTTTCTAAAGACTGCTTTTCTGCACCGCTTTGGGCACATTATGCATCTATGGGGAATGGAATTTGCATTGGATTTCACACATATGAGAATTTCAGTACAATAAAAAAAGTGGAATATTCGGATACAATCGATAAAAAACAATTCTGGACAGTAGATATTAATGATGCCGTCAAAAATGAGTATTGTTGGAAAAATAAGGATTGGTCTTATGAAAATGAATATCGCATACTTAAAGAAGTAAGTGGTGATGAAAATGAAGACTTTTTCTGCTTTTCTTCAGAAGAAATTCTTACTGTTATTTTTGGCGAAAATGTTGAACCAGAGGTTAAAAAAATTTTGTTAAAGGTTATACCAGAAAATTGTACTATCTTTGATATAAAGGTTGACAAAAATAGGGCAAGATATTATCTTATTCAAGATGATTTGCCGAAGAACAAAATTTATAAGTTGGATGAATTGTATGATGCTATTATTAAAGAATAAATACTACTTGAATGTGGTTTAATCCAGAAGTATTTCAATTGATAATTTGCGAATACTAATTTTGAGGTGATAAATCATGCTAAACATTTACTTTGGAGAAATGCCGGAAACGGATTTTCCTAATTATGTCTACAATACAAGTGTGTATTTTGACAATACCTATTTAGACGATTGGATTACGGACGAGTTTTCTCAAAAGATGATTAAAAATATAGATCGGGCTGAGGTGATTAGCGCGGGTGCTGTTGACAGCAGAGCATTAGGTGTAATTCCTGTTAAACAGTTATCTGGCGGCGTAAAAACTTTACTGCTTATCCAGCACGACTCCTCGAAGATTTTCAATGCCTCTACTTGCGGAGATAACTGCGCAAAGTGGATTCTAAAGATTGCCGAGGATGCAGATAGAGATATTGTAATTAACTTGCGTCACTTAATGGATTTTGGCGAAAAGCCTTTTACATTTAAGATTATAAATAGCGGTAAAGTTGTCCACAACATGCAGGAATATGTTTTGTCTGCGGGCATGTATTTGTAAGGCGGTGAGAAAGTGAAAGGAAAGTATACCGTAGTGGTAAAAAATCGCCGTCTGCAATATAAGTTTTCAATTGAAAGAAACATTACGGTTTTAAAGGGTGACAGCGCGACAGGAAAAACCACCTTGATTGATATGATTGCATCTTATCAGCAGAATGGTGAAGCAAGCGGTATTACCCTCAATTGTGAGAAATCGTGCACTGTACTGACAGGACTGCGCTGGCAAGAAAATTTGTCTTTGATTTATGACAGCATTGTATTTATTGATGAAGGTGATAGATTTGTGCTTACTGATGAGTTTGCAAGCGCAATTCAGGGAACGGATAATTATTATGTCATTGCAACGAGAGCACCTTTATTCAATCTGCCATACAGTGTGAATGAGATTTATGGAATTAGAAATACAGCCGGAAACCGCTATCAGGGAACAAAGCGTTTATATGCAGAGTTTTACAATTTATGCGATGTGCATGTAGAATCCATTCCGAAACCGGAGCTTGTAGTAGTAGAAGATTCCAATGCGGGCTATCAGTTCTTTGCAGACTTTTTTTCAAAATACGATATACCTTGTGTTTCGGCACAAGGGAAAAGCGGAATTTATCAAGAACTTTTGAATCAGCCCTATTCGACAGCATTGGTAATAGCCGATGGCGCAGCCTTTGGACCTGAAATTGAAAGAGTGCTGTCGCTGCAAAAGGTTAAAAATCTGATTATCTATCTTCCGGAATCTTTTGAATGGATGATTTTAAAGTCAGGAATTTTGCAGGAGCGTGAAATCCAGGAAATTTTGGATGCACCTTTTGATCACATCGAAAGCAAAGAGTACTTCAGCTGGGAGCAGTTCTTTACTGCTTTGCTGGTGGAGAAAACGGAAGGCACGACATATTTGAAATATAGTAAAAACTCAATAAATAAAGCATATTTGAATTCAAAGGAGCAAACAGCTATTATAAATGTAATGCCAGACTTATGGCTTAAATAATTTTTCGGTCGCAGGGATGTTGGTATACTAAAAAGAAAAGAGGTATACTGACATGGAAGAAAAAATTGTAACAATTCTCAATGAGATGGCTGAGTATTTGAATGTTAGCCAAATGAAAAAACTGCAGGAAGTTATGCTGAAAGCCTTTGCTGAAAGTGAGGCTGAAAAGACTGAAATTGATAATAGTGAATATCTGAAAATGTTTCTCGATGCAAAGAAAATTGAGGGATGTTCGGAGCGGACAATTGACTATTATAGCAAGACAATCAATCATTTGATTTCAAAAGTGGAGTGCTCTGTGCGGAGAATCACTACAGAGGAAATGCGAGAATATCTGGCTGATTATCAAAAAATCAATAACTGCTCCAATGTAACAATTGATAATATACGTAGAAACATTTCAAGCTTTTTTTCTTGGCTTGAGGAAGAAGACTATATTTTAAAGAGTCCGATGAAGCGGATTCACAAGATAAAGACGAAAACGGTAGTGAAAAGTGTTATTTCCGATGAGGGAATCGAACGGCTTCGTGACTGTTGCAGGGAAAGTCGAGATCTTGCCATGATAGACTTGCTGTATTCGACCGGAATGCGAGTTGGGGAACTTGTGAATTTGAATATTGAAGATATAGATCTTGAACGGCGTGAATGTGTAGTTTACGGCAAAGGTGATAAAGAGCGGCGTGTATATTTTGACGCAAAAGCCAAAGTTCATTTGAAGGAGTACATAGAAAGCCGAAAGGACGAAGAAGCAGCCTTATTTGTGACACTGAATGCACCCCATCGCAGGCTGAAAATAAGCGGTGTGGAAATTCGAGTAAGAGAACTTGGGCGAAGTGTTGCGCTGGATAGAATTCACCCGCATAAATTCAGACGAACCATGGCGACGAGGGCAATTGATAAAGGCATGCCGATAGAGCAGGTGCAGAAAATATTAGGGCATTCCCAAATTGATACAACCATGCAGTACGCCATGGTAAATCAGGCGAATGTAAAGAACTCACACCAGAAAATCATGGGATAAGGAAAGTGAGGGCTTTTGAAAAGATGATTGATTAGAGGTAAAGAACCGTAATAGGAGGAAAAACATGTTCCCTAAAATTGTTCAGGTTGTTCCAACAGAGGAACATACGGTTTATGTGTATTTTGAAGATGGTAAAATTGTGTGCTATGATGTAAAGCCTCTCCTTGAAAAAGAAGTGTTTGCCGTTTTAAGAGAAATTGATTTTTTTATTAAATCTTGCACGATAATGAATGACACTTTGGCATGGGATGTGTCGGGTAATAGGGATAGCTCTAATTGTATTGATATTGATCCAGATACATTGTATATGCTTGAGGCAGTAAAAGAGGAAATCGCATAAATTTGGATTTG
>NZ_QWES01000051.1:0-4257 GCF_009936115.1 Anaerotruncus sp. 80 | reverse complement strand
CTTATGTTGAAATTGACGGCGTAAGATACTTCTCCGACTACTCCACAGTAGGCAACAGAATCTGGAAATAAGATTTCTAACTAAATCAAAAACAAACGAAGAAGGTCGGAATTCCGGCCTTCTTTTTCTTGAAATTTTTTAATATTCTTAAATAATCATATCTTTTTGCACTTGTTAATGTTATAATAACCTTAATCCTAATACTTCAATTTTATTTTGAAGGTGGTTTATTTAAAGAAAGGAAAAGAGATTATGAAAAAGATACTAACCGTGATGCTATCTTTCGCCATGGTACTCTGTATGATACCTGGTATGGTGTTTGCCGAGGACACTTCCACTACTCCAATCAATGGTGCAGCAATTACCTTTGCTCAATCTTCATACGAGTATACAGGGTCAGCAGTTGAACCCAAGGTTGCAGTAACTCTAAATGGTGCACTATTAAATCAAAACAAAGATTATACTGTTACATATAGTAATAATATAGAGTCTGCCGCCGCTACCGCCTCTACACCTCCTACTGTTACCGTAACAGGCAAAGGGAATTATTCTGGTAATATGACCGCTACTTTTACAATTACGCCAAAGGATATAGGCAAGGTCGTTTTAACCCACCCTGAGGCTTTCCCAATTGGAACTAAAATTACCGATATAGACTTTGTACTGAAGAACGGAACTGTTCCTTTAAATAAAGGAGTGGATTATACTGTTTCATTTAAGGATACAAGCCAGAGCGAAATAAAGCAGGGGACCCAAGAAGTTATTGTAACAGGTCAAAAGAACTATACTGGATCGAGAAACATCCTTGTAAATGGTGGCACAGACATCAAAACATTTGTAGTAGACCCTATCAAAGAAGTTACCTATAATGGGATTGCACAGAATCCGTCAGTAATCGTGAGATCGGCTGCAAATGCACCTGCACTGAGCACAAGTTATTACGACGTTACTTATTCCAATAATACTAACGCCGGAACCGCAACCGTTACCATCACAGGCAAGAATGGCTACGCCGGAACATTAACTGCCACATTTACGATTATTCCAAAGTCCATCGAAAGAGCAACGGTATCTTCTATTGAAAATCAGGCAATTAACGGTGCGCCGGAACCAAATGTGTATGACGGCAGTAAAAAATTAAAGCTTGGTGAAGATTATAGACTTTCTTACAAGAACCACGAGCAGAAAGGAACTGCTACAGTTTACATTACTGGTATGGGGAATTACAATAAAGAAACATCTAGAACTTATCAGGTAAAAGATAGTTTGAATTCCTATGCGTTTTCTCTTTTGAAAACTACTTATGAATATACTGGAAACACCATTAAACCAGAAGTTCTAGTTGCGCCTTCCTTTAAATATCGAGAAGGAATCGACTATAAACTGGTATATGATAATAATTCCAAAGTAGAGGAAAATAAAAAAGTGCAGATAGTCGGCATTGGAAATTATGGCGGAATTGCTGCTGAATTCATCTACAGCATCACAAGGAAAGAAATCACTGAGAAAAATTCCACGTTATCCATTCCTTCCGAAACCTATACCTATGCTGGCAAAGTAATTGAGCCGCATATCACTATAACCTGTGGTGGAAAGACTTTACAAAAAGATGTAGACTATACGATAGCCTATTTGAACAATAACCGTATTGGAGTCGCTTCGATTATCATTTACGGAACAGGTAACTATACAGGTAGTCTGAATAAGTCATTCCGTATTGTTGGAAAAGATCTTTCACAAGTGACAGGTAGTCTTGAAAAAGACAGCTATGCTTACGATGGTCTGGAAAAGAAACCGATGGTTACCCTTTACGATGGGAGCAAGAAGTTGACAAACGGTGTGGATTATACACTTGCATATAAGAATAACAAAAATGCAGGTACAGCTGAGGTTATCGTTACGGGCAAAGGAAACTACGGCGGTACAAAAACTCTGACTTTCCGCATTGTGGGTAAATCACAGCTTGTTACTACCCGTTACACACGCTACTCAAAAAGCTTAAACAGCAAACCATTTAACCTTCTTGCAGCCAATGATGGGGATGGAACGCTGGTTTATAGAAGTGATAATCCTTCTGTTGCAAAGGTTTCGGCAGATGGTACAGTAACCATTATGGGGACGGGCATTGCGAAAATCACTGTATCTACTACAGGCAATGTAAAATATGATCCGGCAAGCAAAGTTGTTTATGTAACTGTAAAACCTTTGAAACCAGTTGTAAAATTAACCACTCCAGCAAAAAAGCAGATTAAGGTCACTTTCACAAAGGTAGAGGGTGCAACCAAATACCAGATTAGATACGGTCGTATGGGAAAATATTATAATAAATACGTCACACACCGTAATAATGAATATACGAAAACTTATACGACTCTAAAAAACAGAGTGAGCGGCAAAACTTACTACATTAAGGTTCGTGCTTATAAAACTCTGGATGACGGCACTAAGGTCTGGGGAGACTGGACAACAGTTCAGAAAATTAAAGCGAAGTAAAACAAGTTCATGTAAGCATTCTACATATTTTGACTATATACACAAATTCATGGATAAATATAAATTCGCTGTTTGATAAGCGTCTTTTTCGAGAGATTCTACAAAAATCGCTAAATTTCAAAAGAAGGTCGTAAATTGCGACCTTCTTTTTTAGTACTAGATTAGTACTTTTGATACTATTTATGTTCAATTTTCACTTCTCGTAATTTCCATATTCAGACGCTGCGCCATCTCTAATTGCCGTGTAGGAAACATATGTGCGTAATGTAGTGTAATGCTGATACTTTCATGTCCGAGTCTACCTGCAATATCGACTGGCGTAAAACCCAAAGATATCAGTAAGGATACATGAGAATGCCGCAAGTCATGGATTCGAATTCTTTTAACACTTGCATTCATAGATCCCCGATTCATTTCCGAGTGCAAAAAGCTTTTAGACATAGTAAAAACTCGTTTTGAAGAATCCAGCCTACGTTTTTTCTTCAGATAACGATAAAGTTTTTCTGCTAAATCCGCTGGCAGAGTGATAAACCTATTACTTCTTTCTGTTTTTGGCGCAGTAATGATATTCTGGCGCTGTAATCGCTGATAAGACTTATTGATATTTAGAGTATTGTTTTCAAAGTCGAAATCCTTGCCAGTAAGTGCGAGGAGTTCTCCAATACGTAAGCCGCACCAGTAGAGAATCTCAAAAGCAAAGTAAGAATCTTGATTATCTTCAATCGCATTTGAAAATCTCTGGTATTCCTCACGAGTCCAAACATTCATTTCCCGTCCCTTTTCACGCCCCATTCCGCCTGTTTGACGCACTGGATTGCTATGCAAACCATAGAGCCTTACTGCATGGTTAAAAATTGCGCTGAGTTGGTTTTGAATGGTACGCAAGTAAGTTTGAGAATAGCCAGACCCCTTTTCACTCCGATAGTTTATCATTTGATTCTGCCATTTTAATACATCTGCTGCCGTAATTTCCGACATAATTTTTCTGCCGAAAAAAGGTATCAGTTTCTGATCAATTACGTGCTCTTTAGTGATCCATGTGTTGTATCTGAGACGCGGTTTCATATCCTGCTTATAGATTTCTACGAAAGTTTTAAACGTAATGTTTAAATTCCCAGATTTAGTATCTATAAAATATCGTTCCCAAGCTAAAGCCTCTTTCTTTGTCGCAAAGCCTGTCTTCTTTTTCTTTATGTTTTTACCGCTTGCATCCCTATAATAAAATGATACATACCACGTTCCATTGTTGTTTTTATAAGCCGGCATAAAATTCCTCCTTCAAATAATATTTCAGCAACTTATTTTCATATTATTATAAACTAAAAATTTACAGTTGAAAGTCAGAATTTTGACACTATACCGTTTAATGATGTGATGGACATATGTACAAGTTATTAATAATTACGCCAAGCAGTACTAAATAAGTACTAAATAATGAAGTAAGAAAAGCAACTCCATTTAGTTGAGAATGCAAGAAAATTAGTATAGCAAGCAGTAAACAGCACTTAAACAATCTCATTGTAATAATAATTTGCATATCAGAATATATATTCGTTATATGCAAAATTATGGTGATTTTGTTCGCGAAGTAAGATCACATGAAATAGACTTTAAAACCGATTGCGTGCCCATCATACAAGAAAGCGAAGGTCAAAATTTTGACCTTCGCTTTCATTTAATTTGATTTGAAATCTTATTTCCAGATTCTGTTGCCTACTGTGGAGTAGTCGGAGAAGTATCTTACGCCGTCAATTTCAACATAAG
>NZ_QWES01000050.1:0-5768 GCF_009936115.1 Anaerotruncus sp. 80 | reverse complement strand
ATACAAAGATAATTTCCCCATTCACAATCTCCTTCGCACAAGCTCTTATGTTGTTGGGTCGCTCTGTCCATTCTAAGACGTTTTCTTCCTTTAAGCATTCCCTTCCTTGTGCCTGTTTCATGCTTCCTATGAGCCTTTCAAATCGTCCCTGTGCCTGCCATCGGAATAGTCGAGGACACGCCAAAACTGGAAAGCTCTACAAGAATCATAACTGTACCATCTTTTATTATGGACATGCTTGCCGAACTGCAGGAACTACAAAAAAGAAGCATGCGTATCATACAGGGAGATTAGAAAGATAATAGCTATGTCTTTACAACTGCTGAGGGCACCCCACAATATCCCAAGAACACTTATGGCTGGTTTAAGGCACCCATATGTCAAGCCCACGACAAAAATAATTAAAAACAGCAATTGCAAACATATTTCTTTATGCTTACAATTGCTGTTCATACCCTCATGGAAATAGGTGACAAATAAAGCTAATACAAAATCTTCACGACTGAATTATACTGATGATCTTTTGAAGTTCCTCGTAAATTATCTCTTCTGCAATGAAGCCTTCTGTTTGGCTGGTTTCTTTGTTTCTTCTCATTGCAATAAGAAAGGCAACAACATCCTTCTTGGTTTCTTTTGAAAGAATCAAAAATTCATGAGTTGTTACAAATACATTCATACGCGAATAGGCGTACTCTACATCAATAAATTCACTGAGAGTTGGCTGATAAATAATTCCTGCTCTGCAACCCACCTTTCTGCTTGCGTCAGATTAGGCAAAATTATTTTTTATCTTCCAACCCTTGTAATTCTTCTATACTTTCAAGAAAATGACATTCCACCGGAGAAAGGATATCCTCCTGCTTTTTCCGATATTTCTCGTATTCTCCATGCGCCTTTTCAAGAGCCTGTTTATGTGTAACTCTTCCTTTTGTAGTTAAAATATCCCTTCTTGTCATTTTCAGATAGTCGTCAATTGTTTCCAGCCAGTCTTTCATATACATTGGTTCTTGATTCAAGGCATGGACTTCCGCAATATCTAAATACGCCATAACGATTTTATTTAACGCATCTATTTCTTTTTCGTTTAAATAATTCTTTGCAACCTCTACATCAGAACGTTTAATCTCCTTTCCAGCCCATGCTGTTAATCCCATATTGTCTTTGTCCGCATCTGCCCGTTGATAAATTACTTCTGCTGCTGTTTGCTTATGAGCTGCCCAGTGCATTTTATTTTGTACTTGTTTAAAAAATATAATTGAATTCTCTGCTTTCGGATTGTAATCAATGCTGGTTGCATATATTTCCAATACTTTTCTCCAAAATACTTTTTCGGAAGAGCGAATATCACGGATGCGAGCTAACAATTCATCAAAATAGTTTCCGCCTCCGAGATTCTTAAGTCGATTATCATCTAATGCGAATCCTTTTTTCATATATTCCTTCAAAATAGAAGTAGCCCATATTCTAAACTGTGTTCCTCTCAGGGATTTTACCCGATAACCAACGGAAATAATAACATCTAAATTATAGAAATCTACCTGATAGGTCTTACCGTCAGAAGCAGTGTAGGCAAATTTTGCCCAAACTGCTTCTTTTGCCAATTCTCCTTCTTTAAAAATATTTCTTACATGTTTTCCAATTACACTTTTATCTCGTTGAAATAATTCGGCCATTTGATCTATGGAGAGCCAAACTGTGTCATGGTCAAATGTAACTTCTATTTTTGTGACTCCATCTTCTGTCGTGTACATGATGATATTTGATTGCGTCATTATATCCTCCGAATATTAGATATTTATAGATGCCTGAAGTTCAGGAATAAACAGCCGATAACTTAATCTTATTGAATATTCCCTAAAAATGAACATTATTCTTGTATAAAAAGAGATGCAAGAGAAGCATACTCCCAAATACGATTCCTCACGTTATCATTTTTTGAATGACGATACTATTCTCGCTTAATACGTGCACATCCATTGATATTGAATTGAACGAACTTCCCAACTGCTTTGCAGCATGGGAAATGCTAGTCACAGGAAAGAGCTTAAGGTAATCATATGCGATCCAAACGTTCTTAGTCAGCAATCGTATATCTTTTAAATGATTTTTTATCTTTGACCATAATAGTTTCATACTGTATCAGCAACTGATCTGATCTTTTTGCAACTTTGCCTATAGCATCTACAAAGAACTTAATCCAACGAATCTATTTTCAGTATATCACTAATATCGAAATAAATGAAGTGCGATTTATGGAGTTTATTTCAAAAAATAAAGAAATAATACAATATAATTTCAAAAGCAAGTTTCATGACTTCGGCACACTCATGCAGCTATATTATCCTCTATTGGCGTACAAATCGTTGATGTGTCCAAATGATTGGGCATAGCAACACAAGAATCACGCAAGAAATATATGAGTATTATTTTAGAAGTTCTGATAAGGGTGTGTCAGATAAATTAGAGCAATTTTATGAAGATATCACAAATTGTAGTCAAAATGTAGTCAAGAAAAAATCCAACGCCTAAAAACGTTGGATTTTCAATATTATCATGGTGGAGATGAGGAGAGTCGAACTCCTGTCCGAAAGCATTTCCACAGGACTTTCTCCGAGCGCAGCTGATGATTTAAAGTTCGCGCTTCTGACCGCCCGTCAGCAAGCTGACAGAAGCACTATTCCGTAAGTCCCTTACGATACCGGAAACTCTCGCAAGGTTTTCCTGTATAATCGATGCCAGATCTCCAGCCTACAGGTAAACCGGAGCTGACACGCGCGCTGCGTTAATTAAGCAGCAAATGCGAAATTGTTATTCTTTTTAGCGTTTATATTTAAACGGCCACTTTTAACGTAGACTTGGCGACTACGGCTCGCTGGTCCGGCTTCTACACCCCCGTCGAAACCTTTACACCCCCATAAATGTCTATATGGCTATTTTACAACACTTTTACTTTGTTTTCAACAGGAATAAATTGTATTATTTTGAAATATTTATGAAAAAAATCGCTCCAGTTCTCTATATTTGTCAAAAGAAAGTTCATCCATGGTCTCTCAGAAGAGCATTTTCAATGCATGAAGCAGTATGTAATTTGGAAAACTGTTCTCCTAAATGCGCATATCTCATCGTAGATTGTATGTTAGCATGTCCAAGCCAAAGCTGAATATCCTTCAATGATACTCTACGATCTGTATCCGCAAGTAAGACGCTGGCACAGCTGTGCCGAAGATCATGGAATCGTATAGGAGGAAAGCCATTCCGCTCCAAATGTCGCTTAAACTCCCCTGAAATATATCCTGGCGTATAAGGCATTCCATTATCTTTCGTAAAAACATACCCGCTATCATAATACTTCTTTGCTACCATGGCTTGCTGTTTCTGTTTCGACTGCTGTCGTAATAGCATTTCCTCTATAGGTTTCAATAACGGAAAAGTTCTATGACTTGCAAGGTTCTTTGTACGATCTTTTGCATCATATATAGTCTTATGTCCCTTCATCTGAACGGCTACAACTACATGACTGATTGTAAGCTGTCTGTTTTTGAAGTCAACTGCCTCCCACATAAGTCCTGATATCTCTGAGCGTCTAAGCCCATAATACAATGCTAGAAATACTGGAATCTCAATCCTACTGCCAATTACGCTGTCCAACAAAGCAATTGCAGTATCGGCCTCGTAATATGCATTCACGTTCGTAGGAACCTTTAATTTTGGCACGTACTGAACAGGGTTTTGCCATGGAGGAACAACTTGCAGTATTACTGCATATTTGAACATATCATTTAAAATATCCCTCTGATCCATTGCTGACTTTATTGACAGCTTTTCAGAAAGTAAGTATTCGATATATTCTTGGATTTCTCCACTCCCTATTTCTCTGACCGTATAGTTATGTATCAGGAAATATGGTCTCATCCACTTACACACACGGTTATAATATCCTGCATAAGTTGATGCTTCTACAACGTACTTTTTATAATTCAACCATCTGACACAAAGTTCCTGCATTTCCATATCATCAGTTACTTTAGAGTTTTCAAAAAATGCAATGTCAACTTTTCCCTCCTCATTTCTAAGCGGATCAAATTCGTGCCGATACTGTTCCAACAATTTCTCAGCATTGCGCTTATTTCCTTTAACTTTAAGACCTGTTGATTTCCACTTTGATGCAGGCTTACCATTTTCATCAGTATAAGTTAATACTATATACCAATACCCCTTCTTCTGCTGTAAATGTCCTGCAACCACCTGGCCTCCTTTCCCACGCTCACTTCACAGTATCGCATGTTATAAATTACGAGTCAAGGTAAAGAAACTTACCTGTTTCCAACTTATGTTCAGCATATTCTTCCAAAATATAATTCCAACATATTCTAGCAGCATCGGAATGGCATCCGATCCACCTTCACATTACTCCCATAAGCCTCATAAAGCATCTTCATCAGCACTCTTTCTTCTCTTCACGTTCAAAGTAAGCTGCCGCTGCTGCCATAAATACTACGGTCATCGGTATTACAATGAATGTAAAAAAAATTCCAAAATAATTCAACTTCTCGGCTCCTTTCATTATTTCACGCAAAAAACACTTGCAATTAGAAAACAGCCCCATTATAATTAATTTAAAGAGACTGCTTTGTTTACTTGCTGAAATTGCAGTTCAAACAAGTAAAGTTAGTGGTTATTGGATTTTAAGGTTTACGTTTCCGGTCAAAGTTGCGTAAACCTTTTTCATTTCAGTGCTTCTTTTAAGCGCTTCCCCGCTTTAAACATCGGTACTCTCGTTTCCGGAATTAGAATCTGCTGCCCCGTTTTCGGATTTATCCCCATATGCGCTGATCTCGTCTTTGTCTCAAAGCTGCCAAACCCTATCAGTTGAATTTTGCCTTCATTCTGCAGTTCAGATTCTATCACATTCTGAAAACCTTCTAAAACAGTTCCTACATCTTTCTGTGCCACCCCTGTTCTTTCTGCAATTTCCGTAATTAAATCTTTCTTGTTCATCAATTTACCTCCATAAAAATATAAGTCTGTGCTGGCAGCACATTGCAGGGGGGGATTACCCCCCTGTATATCTACTGCCATTGCGCAGTAATTTTCATTTTGTTAAACCATATTTGCTCTTCCTGCACCCCTGGTCCGGGCAACAATACTACATTCACACCGCTATCTATTACCTGATACGGACGCTTTGGTCTATGCTGGCTCATTTCATCGCTATTCCCTGCGCTGCAGGCAGTCTTCCAAAGTGGACCCGTGATCATAGGCGGCCAGGTCTTATCTCGTGAGCCTGGCTAATGTGTTGCTCATTGCGATTAGGTGTCTATGCGACTGCTCCCCTCCTTAATGCTGCTATTTTTAACTGGCAAACACTCCAACATCAATAAAATGCAGAAGGATCCTGGCAACTCTATATCGCAAATCGCAGTACAGTTGGAATATGTAGTTGTCAAGGTACAGAAATTTATAAAATCTCTTATAGAGACTTTATGCTATGAAAAACGCCATCACTATCTATTTCAACAGTTTCAAGCAAATCTGTGCCTGAAGGGACTCCGAAAAATGCCTCCAGACGTCGATATACCTGTAGGCTAGGTGTACGTTGCAGCAGTTCATACGCTTTTATAGTTGTTTTACCTACGCCTACTGCATCGCCCACCTGAGACAAGGTATATCCACGAGCGAGACGTTCTGCCCGCAGCTTTGTCACCTTTATTTTTTCTCTTTTTTTCATGCAACTACCTCACTCTGCTAAATTAAGCAGACTTTTTGTT
>NZ_QWES01000049.1:0-5905 GCF_009936115.1 Anaerotruncus sp. 80 | reverse complement strand
TTTTTCGAGCTTTTTTCTTCTCCTTTTCTGGGAGTTTTCTGTGGCAAGTCTGCCTGTGGGGTTCCCCCTGCAAGACAACTTTCTTAATATATCACCCTTTTCCCCTCCCGTCAAGTACCTTTTTCCCTTTTTTCTATTGTTCTTTTTTTCTGAATCCTTCAGCGATTGTATTGTCAATCACAGTTTCACGGAAGATGACATATCTCGGTAAATTGCGCATTACATCAATGTCTTCATCCGGATTACCGTTGATGATAACCAGCTCCGCGTTCTTACCAACTTTAATAGTCCCCTTCTCTTCGATAAGACCAGCAATTTCTGCGCTGTATTTCGTTGCCTGCAACAAAATATCCATCGGCTTAAAATCATACCATTCTCTGCGCGCAATAAATTCCAGTCCGGCCATATTCTTAAAAGTAGCATAATCGATGTCAGATCCAAAGCCCATCTTGAGTCCAGCTGCATAGGCTTTGTTAATGCATTCTTTTTCCTGCTTCTCATATTTAATCGCCTTTTCCGCAATACTATCTGATAAACCCGCCTGCCCTTCTTCGGTCATGCAAGCAAGACCAATACTACCGGTCGGCACTAGAAAGCAGTCGTCTCGATTTTTTAACATCTCTATCGCCTCATCATCGATAAAGCTCCCGTGTTCGATGGTGTAAAGCCCCGCTCGTATAGCTGTCTTTATACCCTCAGCCCCGTGTGCGTGCCCCATCACGTAAGAACCTCTCATCTTTGCGATTTGAACCGCCGCACGAAGTTCCTCTTCTGTGGCAATGGAAATGCCAGGTATGCCGCTCTCGTCAAGATAGCAGCCTGTCACCATGTATTTGATAATGTCGTTGCCTGCTTCAAACTGTTTTCTTGCAGCTTTCATCACCTCCGCCGGTCCGTCAGCCACTTCATATAGAAGTGTGTATTCATCATTACTTGGATTGGTCGGCGTTAAAGCTCTGCCGGAAGATATAATATCCGGCACATTGTCGATAAGCCCTGCATCCCTGAGTTTCATCAGCTTCACCGTAACATTATATGCACATCCTGCGTCTCGCAAAGTCGTATATCCCTGTCTCAAATATTCTCTGGCAAAATTATAGGAATCGACAAAGGTATACGACTCTTCTTTGCTATCCATCTCCGCAATTTTTCCCAGTTCAAATAGATACACGTGACAGTGGAGATCGAAAAATCCCGGCAATACGGTGCAGCCCGCAGCGTCAATGATTTCTCCTTCAAAATCCTGCACGCTTCCCGCCTCACAAATGTCGGTAATTTTCTCATGATCAACGATGATATCCGCCATTCTTCCTGTAAAACCTTCGGTTAGTTCAGGAATCAATCTGCAGTTTTTTAATAAAAACATAAAATTCACCTCCCTACTTAAAGATTTACATTTATTTCATCCTTCAGTGCCAGACTATCCATTTTCACTTCGCAGTCATAGGCAAGGATATGCACACCCTTTTCCATTGCATATCGAAGGGCCTGCCCGAATTCCGGGTGCGTCCTGTCGTTGGGTTCAAAGCCGTTCACGCCTGACATCTGTATGACAAATAGCACATAACCGCAATATCCTTGCTCTACTCCTTTGCAAAGCTCATAGATATGTTTTATCCCGCGTTCTGTCGGTGCATCAGGAAATCTGGCGATTCCTTTTTCCTCCAAAGTTACACCTTTTATTTCAAGCCAGCCTTTTTTTCCATTTTCTCCTTCTAAATAAAAGTCGAAACGAGAATCTCCGTATGTTTTTTCTCGTTTTACAACTTGAAGATTTTTCATCTCCGGAAGCTTAAGAGTTCCCGACGTTAATGCCTCTTCACAAACTTTATTAGGCGCCTGGGAATCCATGTTGATTAAAACATTTCCTTTTTCTACACCAATTAGAGAGTATCGCATTTTACGGCTCCCCATGCGTCCTGCAAAGTCTTCCAGGTAAACCGTCGCTCCAGGAACAAGGAGTTCTCTGCACCGTCCCGTATTTTTAACATGGGCACGCACAATCTCTCCTCCAAGAGAAACTTCGGCAATAAACCGATTGGGTCTTGCAATAAAATTACCTTTACACATATTTTCGTATTTCATACATTGTATTTTAGCAAATTTTTCAGTATAATAAAAGGGTCAGTTTTCAAGAGGACGCTTTTGTCGACTCAGAAATCCTGCACACAAAATTATATTTATATAAAGGAGAGATTTTATGCAAGCACCTAATCCGATTGCTTTTTCGCTATTCGGACTTGATGTCAGATGGTACGGTCTACTCATAGGTCTTGGTTTTTTTCTGGCAATCCTAATCAGCTATAAGAGAGCGCCGAAACATGGAATAGAAAGTGAACACATCTTGGACTTTGCTATTTGGCTTATTCCTATGTCCATCATTGGCGCCAGGGTCTACTATGTGATTTTCAGCTGGGAGAACTATGCCGGTGATATCGGAAAAACTCTGGATATTCGAAGCGGCGGGCTTGCCATTCACGGTGGAATCATCGCTGGAATCATTACGGGATATTTTGTCGCACATCACTACAAAATTAACCTTCTTGAGCTGGCTGATTTAGTATTTCCTGCCGTTGCATTGGCCCAGTCCATCGGTAGATGGGGGAACTTTTTTAACTCGGAAGCCCACGGCGGTCCTACTGATTTACCTTGGGCAATTTCAGTAGACGGTCAATATGTGCACCCCACCTTCCTCTACGAATCCATCTGGTGCTTTGTGCTATTTGCATTTTTAATTTGGCTGGATAAGCGCAGAAGTTTTCCGGGACAAATTGCCTTTTTATACGGCATGCTTTATTCCCTGGAACGGGGATTTGTGGAACAACTAAGAACCGATAGCCTTATGATTGGCCCGTTAAAGCAAGCACAGGTCTTGAGTTTCTGTGTCTTCGTAATCTGTCTGACTGCATATGTCATACAAATGAAAAAAGAAAAAAGGAGTATATAAATTATGAAACTAGGAATCGTTGGTCTTCCCAATGTAGGCAAAAGTACACTGTTTAATGCGATTACCAAAGCCGGCGCAGAGGCTGCAAACTATCCGTTTTGCACCATCGAGCCCAATGTCGGCGTGGTAACCGTTCCTGATGAAAGAATCACCAAACTCCACGAGATTTACAATTCCAAAAAAACCGTTTACACGACTATAGAATTTTGCGATATCGCAGGTCTTGTAAAAGGTGCCTCCAAAGGAGAAGGTCTTGGAAACAAGTTCCTTGGACATATTCGTGAAGTGGCTGCCATCGTACACGTTGTCAGATGTTTTGAAAATGACAATATCGTTCACGTTGACGGAAAAATTGATCCGCTTTCCGATATCGAAACCATTAATACAGAACTAATTCTTTCCGATATGGAAGTGCTGGAAAGAAGAATCACCAGAACTACAAAAAATCTCAAAGGCGATAAGTCTCTGCAAAAAGAGCTGGATATTCTAAAAAAAGTCAATGATTTTCTAGCAGAGGGTAAGTCTGCAAGAGCCATGGATTTAACCGAAGAGGAAGCCGAATTTATCAAAACCTTGGACCTGCTTTCCTACAAACCGATTATCTATGTAGCTAATGTCTCCGAAGATGACGCTGCCGACAGCGCTGACAATACATATGTTGAATCAGTTCGTCAGTTTGCTGCAACCGAAGATGCACAAGTCGTTGTCATCTGCGCTGAAATTGAGCAGGAAATTTCTGAACTTGAGGAAGATGAGAAAGTCATGTTCCTAGAAGAGCTTGGAATCTGCGAATCCGGTCTTGATAAGCTGATTAAGGCCTCCTACAGTCTGCTGAATCTAATTTCTTTCCTAACTGCCGGCGAGGACGAATGCCGTGCATGGACTATTCGCAGAGGCACCAAAGCGCCGCAAGCTGCTGGAAAAATCCACACCGACTTTGAGCGCGGCTTTATCCGTGCAGAAACCATTGCCTACGACAAATTCATTGAATGCGGCGGCAACATGAATACGGCTAAGGAAAAAGGACTCCTTCGCTCTGAAGGCAAAGAGTATGTTGTCAAAGACGGCGATATCATTACCTTCCTGTTCAATGTATAAAGACAAGCAAACAATATATGTACGAAAAAGCCCTGCCTTTCCGGCAGGGCTTTAAGATTTTGTTATTCTATTATTTTGTGTGACTTAAAATAATATCTGTCAAATCAATCGGGTCAACGATTTTCCCGTCTTTGTAAACTCTCATGTTGCCGCTAGCAATTTCGTCAATGAGGATTACTTCGTCATTGTTGTAGCCAAATTCAAATTTGATGTCCCACAGTTCCAGACCCATAGTTGCTAGGTCATCAGCAACGATTTTGGTTATTTTCAAAGTCTGCTCTTTCATCTGTTCAAACATTTCTCGGTTCATTACTCCAAGGACTTCCAAACCTTCGCTTGTTACCAGAGGGTCACCCTTTGCGTCATCTTTGAAAGTAGTTTCAACATATCCGTTTTCGAAAACCGCGCCGTCTTCAATGTAATTGCCATATCTGCGAATAAAGCTACCAGTTGCTCTCAGTCTACAAATAACTTCAAGACCCTGTCCGAAAGGGGTTGCACGCAGAACTTCCATCGTTGCATTTTCAACATCAGCACTTACATAGTGAGTCTTAATGCCCGCAGCATTAATCAGCTCAAAGTATCTGATAGAAGTCTTTAGATTAGCTCTGCCAATTCCTTCAATGGTCAGACCTACGCTGTTTTCGCCTGGGTCAAAAACACCGTCTTTTCCGGTGCAGTCATCCTTAAACTTCAAGAGCACATTTCCGTTGTCCAGTGCAAACACGTCTTTTGTTTTTCCCTGATAAATCTTTTCCATTTGTTTTCCTCCAATTGCGTTTCTATCATGTACCAATCACGGTAATATCCGTAAAAAATAACAAAAATATTATACAACCAACTGACTCTAATGACAAGAAAAAATTATTTCCTACAGTCTTCTGCTTTTTTTCAAAATGTATTTTGACATTTTATCAAATAATATTTTTTGATAAAATATAGAATGACATAGTGCACGATTTCCGATAAAATCGTATTCTTTATTTTCTACACGACGCATATATCTTTATTTACTTTATGTCTCATGTTTTCTTTGCACGACAAAAAAGAGGGTTCTAATATCTTTATACTACTGCTGAAATATAAACTTCAAAAAATACTACAAGTGCTATGTGGATCCTTCCACACAACCAAGTATTTTCATCACCTCCTTGCTGGTTCCTTTTGGTATATGGCGACGGACTAAATGATTAGCATTTTCATTCCCATGAACTATGGATGGAAATAAAATAGTTTCCACCGTTTTCTCGCACGATGAAGTATCTTTTCAATCACTTCCTAATTCTGAAACTCACTCCCATTATCCACTGTTACAGTTTTAAATATTTTGTAGAAAGAATTAGGGCTTCCGATATGATGAAATAGCTTACTTCTTGGCATCGTCTCCCCTCCTTACACCGCAGCTACGGTTACAATCAAATTTGCTATATGCTGCCTTTTAATTGCTGTGCTGACAACGCCAGTTTTACCAGTCAACTTAAATACCTTTTGCTTATCAGCCGAGATGTTGCCACCTGCAGTATATGGTCCTTTCGACAAGTCAAATTCGCCTATTGCAAACGAAAACTTCTTGCTGTCCTTTGCAAGTGCAGCAAAGTCTGTGGTGTTCGCCGTAAGCATCCACCCATTTACCACATCGTCCACCTGCACGCTGCTGACAGTAATTGTTTTTGATCCAAGATTATTTACGTTCAGGTCAGTGATGTCCAAATCTGTGGAACCCATGGAAGCAGTCATGTCGATAGATTCCGTCACAGTAAAATCAAGCATTTTACGTAGATAAACATGACCCTGCGTAACGCTACCATTGATACCATACTTACCCTCTATATCTTCCGCTTGGCTATATCCCATATCGTC
>NZ_QWES01000048.1:0-8922 GCF_009936115.1 Anaerotruncus sp. 80 | reverse complement strand
CTTCAGCGCTGGCAGCGGTACTTCATGGAAAAGGGAGACTGCATGAGGGGAAGAAACTTGAAAACCGGGGGATTTCCAGTATACCGTTTGTTGTGACGATCGAAGAGACAGAAAGAGGGCAGGTGATACCGACCATTCACAGCAGGGCCTACCTAATGGGGAAGGGAAGCATTCTGCTGGAAGAGGATGATCCGCTGCAGGATGGGTTTTCAATGAAATGCGGAAAAGAAGTTGAAATTTAATGGAAGAAGGGATAAAACTGATGAATTTTGAAGAAAGAGCAAAAGAAATCAGCGGTCAAATTATAGAAGATCGCAGGTATTTGCATTCCCATGCGGAATTTGGCATGGAACTGCCGGAAACCATATCTTATGTAAAGAGGCGTCTTACGGAGATGGGCTATGCACCGGTTTCATGTGGTGGCGGGATTATTGCTGATATTGGTAAAGGTGAGCACGCTGTACTAATCCGGGCAGATATGGACGCATTAAAAGTAGAAGAAGAAAATGATCTGCCATTTCGTTCTCAGAGGAAGATTTCACATATGTGCGGTCATGATTTACATACTGCAATGCTTCTTGGAACAGCAAAACTGCTAAAAGATTGCGAAGATAAGCTGTGCGGCACGGTAAGGCTCATGTTTCAGCCAGGCGAAGAGGTCATGGGCGGTGCAAAAGCGATGCTGAAAGATGGTGTGCTTTCAAATCCGAGTATAGAAGCTGCGTTCAGCATTCATGTTGTTACAACACAAGAAAATGGTGTGCTGTCTTTTAAACCAGGCGCAGCTTTTTCATCGGTGGATCTTTTTTCTATTCAGGTAGAAGGAAAAGGTGGACATGGATCAGCTCTTGAATATACAGTGGACCCGATTAAAGCTGCTGTTCAAATCTATCAGGGGATAGAAGGTATTGTGGCTAGAGAAAGCAGCATGTTTCATTCTGCAACCTGCTCCATCGGTCATTTTGAAGGAGGGGAATTGTCAAATATTATTCCTCAGACTGCAGTGATGGAGGGAACTTTGCGCTGCTTTGACGAAAAGGATAGACAGAGAATTTTGAATCGAATCTATAAACTTTTGGAAGGCATAGCAATTTCAACAGATACGAAGTGCACAGCAAAGATGAATTCACTGCCTGCACTGAAAAATAGCAGTGCACTATGCGAAAAGATTGCGCCGTTTCTGCAGGAAATGAAGGAACTTACAATTTGCCAGGCGACATTGCCGTGGTCAGCTTCAGAGGATTTTGCCTTTGTTGCGGAAAAAATCCCGACAATGTATATGCTTCTAGGTGTAGGAGGCACAGATATGCCGCCTAATCACAGCCCCAAAGCGATTTTTCAGGAGGATAAGATGCATCTTGGAAGTGCGGCTTTGGCATTAGCTGCATATCAATATTTGCTTGAACCGATATGTATTAGGTGAGAGATGATAAGTTTATTTGATTGGCTCTTGTGATTTTCCTGTTTTTCATGTATACTATAGGTACGAAGAAAAAGAGGTGAGTCGAAGATGGATAAGAAGAGAATTCCCATTGGATTTGAGGATTTTAAAGAAATTAAAGAAAACAATCTATACTTTGTAGATAAAACACAGATGATACGGGAAATATTAGATGGCAGTAAAGTAACGCTGCTCACAAGACCTCGCCGTTTTGGTAAAACCCTGAATCTTTCCATGCTTCGCCGTTTCTTTGAAGATGAGAGAACGCCGGAAGGTGAGAGGATAGACAATCGCCATCTCTTTGAAGGGCTTGCTATCATGGGCTCCGGAGAAAAGTATCTTGCGCACATGGGGCAGTACCCTGTGATTTCTTTATCGCTAAAATCAGCCAAACAAAGTGACTTTGCAATGGCGTACACTATGTTAAAACGGGAAATTGCTGCAGAGTTTTCCAGACATCAGTACGTACTTGCTGGAAAAATGAACGGAAACGCACAGGAAAAATACGAGGCGCTTCTAAAAGAAAGAGAAGATGCTTCTCTATATGCAGACGCAATCCGATTTCTGTCCGAGTGCCTGTACAAATATCATGGGAAGGAAGCAATTATTCTCATTGACGAATACGACGTACCTTTAGAGTGTGCATATTTCGGTGGATTTTACGATGAAATGATTGGCTTCATCCGCTCCCTCTTTGAGTCCGCCCTGAAAACCAATCCCTATCTGAAGTTTGGCGTAGTGACAGGATGCCTTAGAATCAGCAGGGAGAGCATTTTTACAGGACTGAACAATTTAGAGATTCATTCCATTATCAGCGAGAATTACAGCAGCTGTTTTGGCTTTACGGGTGAAGAAGTGCAGGAGATGCTTGCCTATTATGACCTTTCTGACAGGTTTTGCGAGGCAAGGGACTGGTATGACGGTTATCTCTTTGGAAATAGAGAGATTTACAATCCGTGGAGCATTTTAAACTATACGAAAAGCGTGCTGTCGGGTAATCAAATTTCAACCAAACCCTATTGGTCCAACACTTCCAGCAACGGAATTGTAAAGGAACTTGTGGAGGATGCCGACGATATGACTCGCCAGGAGCTGGAGATTTTGATGGAAGGCGGCACCATAGAAAAACCGGTTCATGAAGAAATAACCTATGGAGATATTCACACATCGAAAGATAATCTGTGGAACTTTTTGTTCTTCACAGGATATCTAAAGATGAAAAGCCAGCGAATAGAGAAACGGAATATCTATATTGAAATGGCGATTCCCAACGAGGAGATTGCATCCATTTATGAACAAAGCATCAAAGAATGGTTCGACCAAAAGATAGCAAATGTGGATAGAAGTAGTCTCATTAGGGCTTTCGAAGAAGGCGACTGCGAAGCGGCTGAGAACTTCATCAGCCAGCAGCTGATGGACACTATCAGCTACTTCGATTATGCGGAGAGCTATTACCATGGATTTTTGACAGGGCTTTTGAAGAATGCAGGTCGGTATATGGTGCAGTCCAATCGTGAGAGTGGAACGGGCAGACCGGACATTATACTGAAAACCCAGGCTATCCGCAGAGGACAGGTCATTATCTTAGAATTGAAAGCAGCAGGAAGCGTTGCGGAGATGGCGGCAAAATGCGATGAAGGTCTTGCGCAGATTGAAGCACAGCAGTACGCAAAGCCGTTTCTGGCGGAAGGTTATCCCCGTGTGAGCAAATATGCCATTGCATTTTACAAGAAAGAGTGCATGGTGAAGAAAGCAGAATAAGGATTAGAATAGAAAAATGACTGCAAAGATGCGATTTGGCATCATTTTGCAGTCGTTTTTTAATTGTTTTGAAATGAATCTAAAATATAACTGCGAAAAGCTGTGTGTGCACTGCGAAGCGTTTTGCCTTTGGATTTCGGATAGACCAGATAGGTGGACATCAATGCAATGGAACAGTCTTTATCGATGGGAATAGCTTTGATCCCATTGCCGGTGCACTTGTTTGCAATGGATTCTGAAACTAATACATTTGTACTTGCAGAACGCACCAAATCCAGGATGATATCGGCGTCGTAGGTGTCGTAGGGAGATTCTTTTAGGGAAATCCCATGATTCTGAAAATAGTTGGCAGCAAGCGCCTGCGATGGTGTATTTTTTCTGCCGATATGAAGGGACAGGTCAGAAATCATATCCGTATGAATCGAAGTAATTCCGGGAAGGAAGTCCTCTTTTGTCAGAAGATAGGAAAATTCCTTCGTGAGCTCGATAAAACTTAAATTGCTTTTTGACGGAATGGGACCTTTGATAAACGCAAAGTCCAGTTCGCCTTTTTCAAGCAGATCCAGAGCAGGATGGGTGTCTAAAACTGTGATGTCAATGGATAACTCCGGAGTTCTTGCCATATAGTCATTTAGCAGCTGCCTGAGGTTTGACATTTTATAAAAAGGAAAAACAGCGATTCTTAATGGTGCAGATGCGTAATCTTTGGTCGCACGAAAATGATCCTGCAGTGCTTTTAAGGTATCAGTGACAGTCTGCGCATAATGGCAAAAATCTTCGCCATCTTTGGTTAAAGACACACTGTGAGTATCCCTTTTGAAAAGTCTGACATTCAACTCTTTCTCCAGTGCAAGAATGCGCCGGGAGATGGAGGACTGGGAAACATATAAGGCTTCTGCTGCTTTGGAAAAACTTTTATGTTTAGCGACTTCTAATACGTAATAGATTTGCTGAAGCTCCATGGCGTGCTCCTTTCTTCTGTTATGCGTCTTGCGCATAACCATATTATATAACGGTATTTCCAATTCTGTCAATATTCAGATAGAATAAAAGTGAAAGGAGGAAGCGATGAAGGACATGATGGATATTTTGTTTCAGAACGGCATGTTGATTGACGGAACTGGAAAGCCAGCAATAAATGCGAATTTAGCGGTAAAAGACGGTAGAATTGCATACATCGGCGGTGAAACACCAAATGCGCGGGAAATCATAGATGCGGACGGACTTTTCGTTGCGCCGGGTTTTATAGATATACATTCTCATGGAGATTTTACGCTGCCGGTCTACAGGCAGGCGGAAAGTGCGATCGGGCAGGGCATCACTACGGTGGTCGGTGGAAATTGCGGTATGAGCCCAAGCCCTTGTCCAGCCTTTTATAGCCAGTTTCCCTTTGAGGAGCGAGCCGTTGCAAGGATTCTTCCGATGCCTATAGGCGGTATCAATCCGGGCTTTGTACAGGTTTTGCCAACGGAAGTGCTTAGACCTGCGTATCGGGAAACTTTTGGCGAGGATTTGGACTGGAAAAGCTTTGCAGAATATGCAGATCATATCAATCAAGGTACTGGCGTAAATCTTGCGGCTTATGCGGGTCATGGACAAATCCGTTTGCAGGTGATGGGCTGTGATTATGCAAGGACAGCTACAGAGCAGGAACGCAAAGAAATCCTTCGTCTTTGTGAAAAAACCATGGAGGAAGGTGCCATTGGCATTTCTTTGGGACTTGACTACGAACCGGGATTTTTTGCAGATGATGAAGAACTGGAGGCTATCGCAAAGTGCGTAGCAGAAAAGAGCAAAATTCTGGCAGTTCACTGGCAGCAGCGACCGGTACGCGCTGGAAAACTTAATCCGCAGCACAAACCGTTAGACGGCATTATGGAAATGCTGGAGCTTGCGAAAAAGACAGGCGTGCATCTGCATCTAAGTCATCTGTTTATGGTTTTTGCAGCAGAAAAAGATAGCGCAGCATGTGCACAGGATTTGCTGAAATGTATACAGCAGTACCGGGAAATGGGGGCTCACATTACATATGATACGTTGGTAAGCTATACGGGAGGTGATTACTTCTATCCAAAGATTGGACAAAGATTTCAGCCGTATGTAGTGCAGGCAGGTGGTCTAAAAGCTTTTTCAGATGCACTGAAAGTGGGAAATTACAGGAATATGGTTGCGGCAGATATCAAAGCAGGAAGGCACCCTTCGGCAAGCGTGATGACTCGCATTGACCCGCAGACGATGCCGGGATTTGGACGCAGCATGGTAATTACTTCCTGCTGTGAGAAAGCTGTAATAGGAAAATCAATTGGAGCACTTTGTGATGAATGGAAGTGTGATGTGGTAGATGTGCTGCTAAAGCTGCTTGCCATGGATCCATATGTCTGCTGGAACATGTGGACAGATAACAGCATTTCCCCTGAATCGGAGGTTTATCTCTCTCAAAAGGACATGGCAGTGGGACTTGATGTATCTCCGATAAATTATAACAGCACTGCGCCTTTTCCAGAAGGGGATTATCCGGAAAACTGCAAATCGACAGGCGCTTACTGCGGCTTTGTCAAGTATTTGAAATCGGATTTGGGAACGCTGGAACACCGCATTGCACAGATGACAGGAATTCCTGCGGGGATTCTTGGCTGGAAGGACAGAGGCGTTTTAGAAAAAGATGCAGCCGCCGATTTGGTCGTATTTAACCGGGAAAAACTGGATCCAAGGGAAGATTTTCTGCATCCGCAGATGCAGCCCTGCGGCATCGAGCACGTTTTAGTGCAAGGGAAATTCGCCCTGAAAAGCGGCGGATTAACAGGGGGATTATATGGGAAAATTGTATCCGTGTAAGAAAAAGGAGGAACAACAATGGAAGATAAAACTTTGCAGACAGGCAGACTGCCTTGGAAGGTAAAAATCTGCTATGCAACAGGTGCTTTTTCG
Source organism: Anaerotruncus sp. 80 (assembly GCF_009936115.1). Taxonomy (NCBI): domain Bacteria; kingdom Bacillati; phylum Bacillota; class Clostridia; order Eubacteriales; family Oscillospiraceae; genus Anaerotruncus; species Anaerotruncus sp. 80. The sequence continues at coordinate 2,792 of NZ_QWES01000048.1, read as the reverse complement.
AAGAACATTCTAGCTGTTAGTACAGCAGCGTACTTATTATTCTTTTATACAGACATCTGCGGTGTAGATCCGAAAATCGCATCTACCATCATTCTGGCAGCGAAGATTTGGGATATTATCAATGATCCGATGATGGGTGCTATTGTAGATAAGTCCCATTCAAAAGAGGGGAAGTGCCGTATCTGGCTGAAATACTTCTCTGTTCCAGCAGGTATTATTTTGGCGCTGACATTCTTTATGCCGGGATTTTCAAGTACAGGCAAGGCAGTTTGGGTAGCGGTTACCTACGTGCTGCAGGGCATGGCAAGTACCGTACTTTTGATTCCGATGAATACTCTTCTTGGCAGAATCACAATCGACCGTCAGGAAAGAGCGCAGATTACCCAGCTTGCAGGTTTCATCGGCATGGCGGGCACTTACTTCGTAACAGGTTTTACCATGAAACTGGTTGGCATTTTTGGCGGAGCAGATATGCAAAAAGGCTTTATGTATATGGGTATGGTTTTCGGTGTTCTGTATATGATTGGTCATCTGGTTGTGTATTTTGGAACAAAGGGCTACGATGCGGATCCATATGAAACTGAAACCGTAGAGAACATTGAACAGTCAAAGGCATCTGTAAAGGAAGTTTTACAGGCACTGATGAAGAACTGGCCGTGGCTGTGCTGCATCGGACTGTACATGTTCCTGCTGCTGGGAGATTCACTGGCACAGTCTTCTATGCCGTTCTATTTCCAGTATAATCATGCGGGTATGACAGATGCAATGTATCTGGCGTATTCCAACATGACAACCATTTCTTCATTCGCAGGAATCTTCCTGATGCAGATTTTTATTAAAAAATTTGGAAATGCCGGAACGGCTGCTATCGGCTGCCTGATGGCATCTGCCGGATATCTGTTCAGGTTCATTTTGCAGGACAGCAGCATGCTGATTATGAATGCAGGCTGGATTATCAGCGGATTTGGCAGCGGCCTGGTTGCAATGACAATCATTCTTAACATCTTTGACGCAAAAGTATATGGCGAATGGAAAACAGGTGTTGACAACGAAGCCATTCTGATGAGCGGATTCTCAGTTTCCTATAAAATCGGCATGGCAATTGGCGGACCGATTGCAGGATATCTGCTTCTGCTGGTTCCTTACGTGCAGGGAGCTGAGCAGCAGGCTGACAGTGTATTATCTATGTGGATGGCAGAGAACACTTTAATTCCGGGAATTGCTACAGTTATTTCATTGGTATTTGCAATTTTGATTATCAAGAACGAAAAGAAAGTACCGCAGATGAGAAAAGAGATTGAAGAGAGGAAGAAATCTGCATGAGTATTACAAGAGAAGAATATGCAAACCGAAGAAAGCAACTTTCTGAAAAATTAGAACCGGGATATCCTATGCTGCTTTTTTCAGGAGAGCCAACGCCCCAATGGAATGAAATCGACTATCCTTTCGAGGTGGACCGGAACTTCTACTATCTGACAGGAATTGATGTACCGGGATGTATTCTGGTTATGATGAAAAACGGGTCGGCACTTATGGAACAGCTATTTGTTCCTCACAGCAGCAGCTACGACAAAACTTACTTTGGACCTGAAAAGCAGCCGGACTACTATACGGAGCTTTCAGGAATCAGAGTTGTCGGCTTCACAGAAGATTTCAAAGAGCAGGTGCTCATGGTGCATTTTATGTGTTTTCCGGTATCAAAGGTCTATACCGGCAGCGCCAATCAGGCACTGCAGCCTGATACTGAGGCAAACAGACTCTTTTCACAGCTTAGGGCAAGCTATCCTGCGCTGCGCATAGAAAATATTGCCGAGGAAATCTATCAGATGCGTGCAATCAAGAGCGAGGCTGAGATAAAGCTGACAAAAGAGGCCATTGATATTACAAGGGAAGGCATGCTTTCAGTGATGAAGCATATCAAGCCGGGTATGTATGAATATGAGGCAGAAGCCTACATTGACTTTGAAGCGGTCAAAAGAGGCAGCCGTATCATCGACATTATAGCAAGTCTGCAGGGCGGAGAAAATGCCACGAGACTGCACTATAAAGAACATACGGATAAACTCAATGACGGAGACCTTTTGCTCATGGATATCGGTACTAATCGGGAGTATTATAATTCCGACGTGACCAGAACCATTCCGGTAAATGGTAAATTCACAGAAGAGCAGAAGCACTGGTACAACATCGTGCTGAAAGCTCAAGAAATGATTATCGCTAGGATGGGTCCGGGAAAATCAAGACAAGGTATCAATACTGAAGCAAGAGAAATGCTTGGACGAGAACTTCGCGCAGCAGGTCTGATCGATGAAAATCAGCCGGTAAATATGACGACAGCCAAGAACTGGGCGGCGTCCAATCCAGCGGATCACTGCATCGGACTTTTGTGCCACGATGTAGGGAGTGAAGCAGGAATTTTCGAGCCAGGTATGATTTTTACCGTAGAACCGGGTGTGTATCTGAAGGATTTGGGTCTCGGTATCCGTATTGAGGACGATGTGCTGATTACAGAAACCGGTGTGGAAATTCTGTCAGCAGGAATTCCAAAGACGGTAGAAGAAATCGAAGCTATCATGAAAAAATAACAGGTTAAGGCACATGGCACAGGTCATGTGCCTTGCTTAAATCATCATAGGGGAGGTAACAGAAATGAAAATTATCAATCAAAATGATATTGACAAGGTCGTACAACCAAAGGAAATGGTAGAAGTCGTAGCGAAAGCCTTCGACATCTATGGAAAAGGAGAATTTGCCATGCCAGAGCGGTATGGCTTTGAAGAAGGTGGCATGAC